>JBAWCO010000330.1:0-13010 GCA_049590315.1 Occallatibacter sp.
GGGCGATGGCGCGAAAGATAGGCTGGAAGAAGCGACTGTTCTGCGCCCATTCCGTCTGGCTCAGGAGCATGGGAGCGGACAGGATAGAGCTGGCGAAGATGACCGGCATAACGCCGCCGGAGTTGACCTTGAGGGGCAGATGGCTGGACTGGCCACCCATCATGCGGCGGCCGACGATGCGCCGTGCGCTCTGGATGGGAATGCGGCGCTCACTGCGCTCGACATAGACGATGAAGGCAACGACCGCGATCATTCCGGCAAGCAGAAGCAAAACCGCAATCATGGTGAAGGAGCCCCAGGCGTCGGTCTGAATCTTTTGCACCAGTTCGGCCACGCCGCGGGGCAGGCCGGCGACGATGCCGGCAAAAATCAGCAGGCTCATGCCGTTGCCGATACCGCGATCGGTAATCTGCTCGCCCAGCCACATGATGAAGGCCGTGCCGGTGGTGAGCGTGAGGATGGTCATCAGGTTGAAGCCGATGCCTGGGTTGAGCACCAAACCGGGCTGGCGGGTGAGAATGGCTGCGATGCCGATGGACTGGAGAGCGCCCAGAATCACCGTCATGTAACGGGTCCACTGGGTGATCTTGCGCCGGCCCAGCTCGCCTTCCTTCTGGATGCGTGCCAGGGGCTCATAGACCACAGTGAGCAACTGGAAGATGATGGACGCCGTGATGTAGGGCATGATGCCCAGGGCAAAGATGGTCATGCGGCGCAGGTTGCCGCCGCCGAACAAATCCATCAGACCGAGAGCAGAGCCGTTCTGCGCGCTGAAGAGCAGTTCCAATTGATGAGCGTCAACGCCCGGCGTTGGAATGTGCGAGCCCAGCCGGTAAACAGCCAGAATGCCAAGCGTGAAGAGAACCCGCTTGCGCAGGTCGGGAATCCGGAAGATATTGAGAAACTTCTCAAGCATATTGATTCATCCGCTTCAGGGCGTTTTGCGCCACTTGAATCTTTCTGACAGACCATCTTACCGGCCAACGGCACGCTGTGTCGTGTCGGCCCGCACGCTAGGCTGCTGCCGGAGCAGGTGCGCCGCCCAGAACCACGGCCTTGCCGCCAGCCTTTTCGATCTTCTCGACAGCCGACTTGGAAAACTTGTGCGCGTGGATGGTGAGGGCCGCCGTGAGCTCGCCGGAACCGAGAACCTTGATGAGCGCCTTCTTGCTGGAGGAGAGGCCAAGCTTCTTGTAGTCGTCCAAGGCGATCTCGGTGATCTTCAGGCCTTCGGTCTGCTCGGCGATCCGGTCAAGATTGACGACCGTGTATTCAGTGCGGAAGATGTTGGTGAAACCGCGCTTGGGCAGACGGCGATGGAGCGGCATCTGGCCGCCTTCAAAACCGCGCATCAGGCTGGTGCCGGTACGCGAACCCTGGCCCTTGTGGCCGCGGGTCGAGGTCTTGCCCATGCCGGATCCCATACCCCGGCCGACACGCTTGCGCCCAGTATTGGCTTTCTTGGGTGCACGCAGATTCGAAAGATTCTTTGCCATGATTTTCCTCGCTAATAGCGCCGGGGGCTGGGTGTCAGCCGTCCGACTCGCGTTGTGGCAACCACTATTTGGTTGCGAATGATGTCGAGCTAGCTTTCCAGAATCCGGACCAGATGCGGAACGGTCTTCACCATGCCACGAATGGATTCGTTATCCACGCGCTCGACGATCTGATTGAGCCGCGTAAAGCCAAGTCCTTTCACAACCGCCTTGTGATGGGCGGGCGTGGAGTTCTTTGAACGGTAATACTGAATGCGGATCTTCTTCGGTTCGGCCATGGATTACATCTCCTCCGCGGTCTTGCCGCGCATGGTGGCCACTTCCGCCCGGTCGCGCAACTGGATCAGGGCGTCGAAGGTGGCCTTGATGACGTTGTGCGGATTCGGCGAGCCGAGGCTCTTGGTGAGTACGTTCTGCACGCCAGCCGAGGTCATGACCGCACGCACTGCGCCACCGGCGATGACGCCTGTGCCCTCAGGAGCCGGCTTCAGCAGCACCTGTCCGGAGCCGTAACGGCCCAGCACCTGGTGCGGAATCGTGGTCTCAGTCAGGTTGATGCGGAACAGGTTCTTCTTCGCCGACTCGATTCCCTTGCGAATGGCCTGGGGAACCTCCTTGGCCTTGCCTGAACCGTAACCCACCACCCCTGAGGCAGCGTCGCCGACCACCACCAACGCAGCAAACGACATGTTTTTGCCGCCCTTGACCACCTTGGTCACGCGATTGATGGCCACCACCTGATCCTTCAGGTTGTACTGGTTGGCATCGAGTTTCTTCTTCAAAATCGTCATTTTTCTCTCGTCTCTTTTCGAGCTGTCAGCTATCAGCCTTCAGCTTTTCCTTGCCCGGGCCGAGCCACTCAATCTTCCGCAAAACAAACTGAAAGCTGACGGCTGAAAGCTGCTTTTAAAACTCGAGGCCAGCCTCGCGGGCCGCGTCTGCCAGCGCCTTGATGCGACCGTGATAGAGATAACCGCCACGATCGAAGACCACCTTCTTGATGCCCTTCTCAACAGCCTTCTCGGCCACTGCCTTGCCAATCTCTTTCGCAGCAGCCACATTGCCGCCGGTCTTGAGCTTGATAGACGAGGCCGAAACCAGCGTCTGCCCGGTCTGGTCGTCAATGACCTGCGCGTAGATGTGGTTCAGCGAGCGGTACACATTCAGCCGCGGCCGTTCTCCGGTACCCGCGAGCTTGCGGCGAATGCGGTCGTGAATGCGCTGGCGAATTGCATTTCTCTTGGTCTGCGTAATCATGGTCTCTCGTTCCTATCAGCGGAACCGCCTTGCGGCTCCGTTCGGGTTGGATTGCAGCTGGCAGCTTACAGCTATCAGCTCACAGTTTCTGCTTCGACGGACTACTGCCCGCTTACTTCGAGCCGGTCTTGCCAGCCTTCTTCTTCAGCTTTTCGTCCGAGTAGCGCACGCCCTTGTTCTTGTACGGGTCGGGCTTGCGGAGCGAACGCATGTCTGCAGCTACCTGGCCCACCTTCTGCCGGTCGATACCGGAGATGGTGAGGTGGGTCTGCTTGGGATCGACGGCCGCTTCAATGCCCGTGGGCAGTGGAAACTCAATGGGATGCGAGTAGCCCAGCGTGAAGACCACTGTGCTCTTCCCCTTCAGCTCGGCGCGATAGCCGATGCCAACGATATCCAATTCCTTCTTCCAGCCCGCCGTGACGCCGTGAACTGCGTTGAAGACCAGCGCGCGGGTCAGGCCGTGCACCGCGGCATGCTTGTCGGTATCCCGATTGACATGCAACAGCCCGTCCTTGGCTTCGAGCGAAATGCCCTCCGCGATCAGCGCCGAAACTTTGCCCTTGGGGCCTTCGACCAGAACCGTATTGCCCTCGACCTTATACTTGACGCCCGTGGGCAGCGGGATCGGCTTTTTTCCAATGCGCGACATTGATTCAATCCTTCTTATGGCTTGCGAGTCCCGAGAAGCAGTTGTCAGTGATCAGTTGTCAGTTGTCAGTGATCAGTTTCAACGCACCGTCGTTCCACTGCAGCCGGCTAACTACCAAACTTCGCAGAGCAGTTCGCCGCCCACGCCTTCGCGGCGTGCCTGACGGCCGGTCATCACACCCTTCGGCGTGGTGAGAATGGCGATGCCAAGACCGCCCTGGACGCGCTTGATCTCGTCGCGGCCGATGTAGACGCGGCAGCCGGGACGCGAGATGCGGGCCAGATCGCGGATAGCCGCTTCAGTGCCGCCGTACTTCAGGTACACGCGCAGCACCAGCTTGCCTTCCTCTTCCTGGGTCTTGTAGTTCGAGATATAGCCTTCCTCCTTGAGGATGCGGGCAATCTCGGTCTTCAGCTTCGAAGCTGGAACATCCAGCTTCTGATGACGCGCCCGGATTGCATTCCGGATCCGCGCCAGAAAATCTGCTACTGGGTCGGTCAGACTCATTCCTTCTCCTTCATTCCCCGTTCGCTCCCGGTCTCACTTCATCAGGAGAACCAGCGGGAATGGTTACAGCAGTTATCAGTTGTCAGTTCTCAGTTGTCAGTTACCGGGCCGGCTCGATCTGTCACCGCGTGTCAGCTTTTCAAAAAACAACTGACACCTGAAAACTGATCACTGACAACTGTCGTTCTTACCAGCTCGACTTGACGACGCCTGGGATTTCACCCTTGAGCGCCAGCGCACGGAAACACAAGCGGCAGACGCCGAACTTGCGCAGAAAACCGCGCGGCCGTCCGCAGAGTTGGCACCGGTTGTGCTTGCGGCAGCTAAACTTCGGCTTCCGCGCGTCTTTCACTCTCTTTGCAGTAGTTGCCATAATTCCTCAAATCCCCTTGCGCTTGCCCTACGCGCCGAACTTACGCTCCCTGGCGGAACGGCATCCCGAAGGAGCGCAGCAGCGCCCGCGCCTGGTTGTCGTCCTTGGCCGTGGTCACAATGGTGATGTTCATACCCTTCAGCTTCTCCACCTTGGAGTAGTCAATCTCAGGAAAGATCAGCTGGTCGCGCAGGCCGAGCGTGTAATTGCCGCGCCCGTCGAAACTCTTGGTCGAGACGCCGCGAAAGTCGCGAACTCTGGGCAGCGCAGTCGAGATCAGGCGGTCAAGAAACTCGTAGGCCTTTTCGTTGCGCAGCGTAACCATGGCGCCGATCGACATGCCTGCACGCACCTTGAAGGCCGCAATCGACTTCTTCGCCTTGGTGGTCACCGGCTTCTGCCCTGTGATCTGGGTCAGGTCGGCCACCAGCGGATCAAGCAGCTTGGTGTTCTGCGTTGCTTCGCCGAGTCCCATGTTGATCACGATCTTTTCCAGCTTCGGCACGGCCATTGCATTGTCAAGCCCCAGCTCCTTTTTGAGAGCCTGCTTGATTTCTTTCTCGTACTTCTCTTTCAACCTTGCTGCCATGTTCCTTACTCTCTTTCTTCCGGCCCTCGGAGTAGTCGCCTCGGCGACCGTTTACCGTTGCGGAAGGGGACTGGCCGTCCAGGCAACCGCGCTTCGCGCATTTCCCTCTTAGCCTTTAAACGTTTCAATCAGCTCTCAGCGTGCAGCGCGTCTCAATCAAGAACTCACTGACCCCTGAAACCTGACCCCTGTCTCTCTACTTCTTCGTCGGCAATGTCTGTCCGCACTTCTTGCAGACACGAACCTTGGTGTCGCCCTCAACCTTGAAGCCCACACGCACCGGGCCGCAGTTGGGGCAAACAATCATGACGTTCGAAACATTGATCGGCGACTCCTGCTCCGCGATGCCGCCCTTGGTCCGTTGTCCCTGCTTGCTGGAAACTGTCTTCTTAACGACGCGCACGTGCTCCACAAGCACCGTACCCTTGTCGGGGAAGACGCGCAGTACGCGGCCCGTCTTGCCGCGATCGGAGCCCGTGAGCACCTTGACTGTATCGTTGCGATGAATATTCAGACTCTGCATTTCTTCTCCAAAACCAGCGGACTACCCTTAAACAACCTCGGGAGCCAGCGAAACGATCTTCAGGAACTTCTTCTCGCGCAATTCGCGGGCTACCGGCCCAAAGACGCGCGTGCCAATCGGCTCATGGTCGTCACTGATCACCACCGCCGCGTTTTCATCGAAGCGGATATAGGTACCGTCGCGACGCCGGTATTCCTTGCGGGTGCGGACGATGACCGCCTTGACCACTTTGCCCTTTTTCACGGTGCCGTCCGGCGAAGCTTCCTTCACCGCAGCGGTCACGATGTCGCCGAGGCCGGCCTTCTTGCCCAATCCGCCGCCGAGCGGCAGAATCACTTGCAGCTTGCGCGCGCCGGAGTTATCGGCCACCGCGAGCATGGTTCTCATTTGCACTGCCATGGTTGTTCTCCTTACCCGCCAGCTCTAGTTGGCAGCCTTGATTTCGGCCGGGACCGCCGCGTCCTCAATTTGCGCGAGCGATGAACGACGGACAATTTCTTCAAGCGCCCACCGCTTGAGCTTGCTCAGCGGCCGCGTCTCCCGGATACGCACAACATCGCCCATACGCGCGGAACTCTGCTCGTCGTGGGCATAGAACTTCTTGGTCGAACGCACAATGCGCTTGTACTTGTTGTGGGCCTTGCGCATTTCGACCTCGACCACGATGGTCTTCTGCATCTTGGTCGAAACCACCTGGCCAACCTTCTCGTTACGCCGCGCGCCGGTAGTCGGCGCCTGTACTGCTTCTGTCGTCGCCGTCATTTAGCGGGCTCCCTTCCCTGTTGCAACCTTGGTGTCCTTGGCTGCCGAATCGTCCGCAGTTGCGCCGCGGATGCCCAGCTCGCGCTCTTTGGCCACGGTCTTGATCTGCGCGATCTCCCGGCGCAACTGGCGAAGCTTCTTCACTCCGTCGTTCTGCCCCAGCGAAACCTGAAACCGAAGCCGGAAAAGCTGCTCGGAGGCTGTCTTCTCCTGGTGCGCCAGCTCGTCGTTGCTCAAACTGCGAATCTTTGCGAGTTCCATCTCTTTGTTTCTCTCTCCGGCGCTCAGCGCTCCCCCTTAGAGGGGCGCAACGCGTCAAACTTGGGTACCGGGCTTACTTGGCCGCGGCAACAACCTTTTCGGCGCCCGGCCGCATGACGAACTTGGTCTTCAACGGCAGCTTGTTCGATGCCAGCCGCATGGCTTCCTGCGCGACATCGGGAGCCACCCCTTCCATCTCGAAAAGGATCTTGCCCGGCCGCACCACGGCTACCCAGTGGTCCAGCGCGCCCTTGCCTGAGCCCATTCGAACTTCGGCAGGCTTCTTGGTGATTGGCTTGTCCGGGAACAACCGCAGCCAGATCTTGCCGCCGCGCTTGATGAAGCGGGTCATGGCGATACGGCTGGCTTCGATCTGGCGGTCGGTGATGTAACCGCACTCCAGCACCTTCAACCCGTATTCACCGAACGACAGCGAGGACCCGCGCCACGCCTTGCCACGGCGCTTGCCCTTTTGCTGCTTGCGGAACTTCACCTTCTTTGGCATCAACATAACGAAACCTCGAACGAAGTTGTCAGTTATCAGTTTTCAGTTGTCAGTCAGTCTCTCGCTCAACCAGCAGATCGACCACTTACAACTGAATCCGGCAACCAACCTTCTAAAATCTCAGAACCAAAAACTGACCACTGACAACTGATCACTCAAAACTGCTCTTAAAACACTGACGTTCCGACCGCGGGGGCCTGACGGCGCTTCTGCTCGTAGATGTCGCCGCGATAGATCCAAGTCTTCACGCCGATGACACCGTACGTCGTATGCGCTTCGGTAAAGCCGTAGTCGATGTCCGCGCGCAGCGTGTGCAGCGGCAGACGGCCCTGCAGATACCACTCCGAGCGGGCAATCTCATTGCCGTTCAAGCGACCCGAGACGCGGACTTTGATCCCTTTGCAGCCGAAGCGCAGCGCGGAGTCAACACTCTTGCGCATGGCGCGGCGGAAGCTGACACGCTTCTCAAGTTGCAGCGCGATGTTCTCGGAAACCAACTGCGCGTCGAGTTCCGGCTTGTTCACTTCGATGATATCGATGAACACGTCGCGGCTGGTGCGCTTGCCGAGCTCCGTCTTGAGCTTCTCGATCTCCGCGCCCTTGCGGCCGATCACGATGCCCGGCCGGGCGGTGCGGATCAAAAAGCGCAGCTTGTTGCCTGGGCGCTCGATTTCGACCGAGCTGACACCCGCGGCCTTCAACTTGTCGCGGAGCTCAGCCTTGAGCTTCACGTCCTCGACCAGGAGCTTCGAGTAGTCGCGCTCAGAGAACCAGCGCGAACGCCACGGCTTGTTCACTCCCAGCCGGAATCCGTAAGGATGGACTTTCTGTCCCATATGTTTCCTCTCAAACCCTCTAGGCCTACTTAGCGGCCTTTTTCTTCGTTGCCCCAGCCGTCTTGGCTGCTGCTTTCGGCGCTGCTTTCTTGGTCGCAGCCGCCTTGGTTGCCTTCGCTGCCGGCTCTTCGACCTTGGTCACCAAACCTTTGGGCGCCTCGCGCTCTGCCACCGCTAGCACAATGTGCGTCAAGCGGCGCTGGTACCGGAATGCACGTCCCATCGGCGCGGGGCGAACACGCTTCATGCGCGGTCCGTCATTGGCCAGAGCGGTCTTGACGTACAGGTTGTCCACGTCCAGATCGGTGCCCTGCTCGCCAGAAACATACTTGGCGTTATCCACCGCCGAGGTCAACAGCTTATGAATCACCGGAGCGATGCGCTTTTTTGTGAAGGCTGCCGTCGCCAGCGCCTCCTCAACCCCCCGGCCCTTGATCAGGTCGAGAACCAGACGTGCCTTTTGCGGCGACACGCGCTGGAACTTGGCCTCGGCCCGGTATTCCTTTGTCTCGACTGCCATTGTGTCTTCCTCAATCACGAGCTATCAGCTTTCAGCTCTCAGCTTTTTCACTCCGAAGACTGGCCTCAATGCGCCATCCCCGGTTACCTCCGGCTTTCAACTGCCGCCCGCTCCAAATCAACCGAGCTGAAGGCTGACGGCTGAAAGCTGCTTCTCTTACCGCGGCTTGGCGCTGGTTTCAGCGGCCTTGCTGCCACCGGTGTGTCCCTTGAAGGTGCGAGTGGGTGCGAACTCGCCCAGCTTGTGTCCCACCATGTTTTCCGTCACGTACACCGGAACAAACTTCTTGCCGTTGTGCACGGCGATGGTGTGGCCCACAAACTCGGGAAAGATCGTCGAGCGGCGCGACCAAGTCTTGACGACCTTCTTGTCGTTGGCCTGATTGAGCACCTCAATCTTCACGGTGAGGTGCGCATCCACGAACGGGCCCTTCTTTGTCGAACGTGCCATAAATCTTCCGCTCCTCTACTTCGCCCGGCGGCTGACGATGAACGCGTCGGTCCGCTTGTTGTTGCGTGTCTTGTAGCCACGCGTCGGCTGGCCCCACGGGGTCACCGGATGACGGCCGCCTGAAGTCTTGCCTTCGCCGCCGCCGTGCGGGTGGTCCACAGGGTTCATGGTCACGCCGCGGTTGGTAGGACGAATGCCCTTCCAGCGATTGCGGCCTGCCTTGCCGATGGCCACGTTTTCGTGGTCGGTGTTGCCCACCTGGCCAATGGTCGCCAGGCACTCAACCAGCACCTTGCGGGTTTCACCGGAAGGCAGCTTGAGCAGAGCGTAATCGCCCTCTTTGGCCACCAACTGTGCCTGCGCGCCGGCCGAACGAGCCATTTGCGCACCCTTGCCCGGCCGTAGTTCGATGGCATGCACCGTGGTGCCGGCGGGAATGTTCTTGAGCGGCAACGCGTTGCCGACCAAGATGTCCGCTTCCGGACCCGAGGTCACTGTTGAGCCGACCTTGAGGCCGACCGGCTGCAGGATGTAGCGCTTCTCGCCATCCGCATAATGAACCAGCGCGATGCGCGCCGAGCGGTTGGGGTCGTACTCGATGGTCGCCACCTTGCCCGGAACTCCATACTTGTCGCGCTTGAAGTCGATCAGGCGAAGCTTTTGCTTGTGTCCGCCGCCGTGGTGGCGAATGGTCAGGTCGCCCGAATTGCGGCGTCCGCCCGTGCGCTGCTTGACCACCAGGAGCGGCTTGTGCGGCGTATCCGTCGTCAGGTCGTCGTTGACCAGCGAGGTCTGGAAGCGCAACGTCGGCGTTACCGGTCTGTATGTCTTGATAGGCATCGTCTTTGTCCTGGAGCGCTGGGGCTTGAAATTCTCAAGCGCCGCTCTCCCCGTTTCTCCGGAACTCAGTTTCCTTAGGAGTTCCGATAATCCTTCATGGTCAGGCCCAACTGATTCCTGATCCGGAGTTCTTACAGATTGCTCACGTACTCGGGCAGCTTTTCGCCGGCCTTCAGCCGGACATAAGCTTTTTTCCAGTCCGGACGGAATCCCGCGAACTTGCCACGGCGGCGTTCCTTGCCAATTACGTTGGCGGTGCGGACTGCGGAGACCTTCACCTTGAAGAGCGCCTCGACAGCCTGCTTGACTTCGATCTTGGTGGCATCGGGAGCGACGTCAAACACCAGCGTCCCCTCGGTTTCCTTCACGCTCAATCCTTTTTCAGTAATGAGCGGACGGCGAATCACGGTATAAAGAGTCGGCATTACGCAGCCTCCGTTTCGGCGAGCTTGCGCTTCGACGCGTTCTTCTCAAGCACCTCAGTCAACTGCTCAATGGCCGCCGTCGAGAAGATGGCCCGCTCATAGCGCAGCAGATCGTAAGGATGCACTTCGTTGTTCAAGACCAGCTCCACACCGGCGAGGTTGCGCGTGCCCAACCGCACCGCATCGGTGAGAGTCTTGAAGTTCTCCACCAGCAGAGCGGTACGCGTCACGCCCAACTTATCTAGCGCCGCGCGATAGAGCTTGCTCTTGGCTTCCTTGAGCTCGAGCGTGTCAACCACCGTCAGCTTGCCGTCTGCCAGCTTCGAAGCAATGGCCGAGCGGAGTGCGCCCAACAGCTTCTTGCGCGGGAAGGCGTAATCGTAGCTGCGGGGCTGGGGTCCGTGCACCGTGTAGCCATGACGCCAGAGCGGCGAACGCACCGAGCCGATACGCGCCCGGCCCGTGCCCTTTTGCTTCCACAGCTTCTTGCCGGATCCGGCAACTTCGGTACGGCTCTTGGTCTTGTGCGTGCCCTGGCGCAGAGAGGCGCGGTATTGCTTGACCGCCTCCCAGAGCAGAGCCTCGTTCACCTGGTCGGGCGCAAAGAGCGCATCGACCAGTTCGATCGTGCCTACTTTGTCCCCGTTCAGATTCAATACATCCACATTTGCCATCGTCTTCTTCTTCCGCCGGCTTATCCCCGGCTTGAATCTTTTTGTGCCCACAGGGCACGTACGCCTGGACGGCCAGTCCCCGCAGGTGTTACTTGCGTTTTGCGCTGGCCTTCTTTGAAGCCTTCAACGGATCGACCGTACCGGATCCGGCAAAGCCACGGCGCTCGCGTGGCGGAGCCTTGGCCTTGGAAATCAATACATAGCCTTCGCGCGCTCCGGGAACCGCGCCCTCGACCATCAACAGGTTCTCGTCCAGGTCGATGCCGCGGATGCGGAGATTGCGGACCGTGATCTGCTTGTCGCCCATGTGGCCAGGCATGCGCTGCCCAGGAAACACGCGCGACGGAAAGCTGGAGGCGCCGATGGAGCCCTGCACCTGGAACATGTGCCCGTGCGACTTGGGACCGCCGCCGAATCCGTGCCTGCGCACAACGCCCGCAAAGCCACGGCCCTTGGAGGTGCCAATCACATCGACGAACTTGGCGTCGGTGAAGATGTCTACCAGTACGCGATCACCGGCCTTGGTGTTGACCGCGCCTTCGGCGTCGGCTTCCAAGGCTACTTCTTTGATGACCTTGACCGGCGGCGCTTCTGTCTTGGCGAAGTGGCCAGCCTGCGGCTTGGTCACGTTCTTGTTCTTGACGAACTCGACAAGCCCGATCTGCGCAGCTTCATAGCCATCCGCGGCGAGCGTCTTCAACTGCGTAATCACGCAAGGGCCAGCCTGTAGCACCGTAATCGGATGCACATCGCCCTTTTCGTCGAAGACCTGCGTCATGCCGATCTTTTTTCCTAAAATCCCTGTAACTGCCATGTCTTCCTCGCCTCATCATGCGGAGCGGTTTGCGCCGCACTGCCGGGGTCTACCCAGTTTTCAGTTGTCAGTCATCAGTTGTCAGTTAACGACAACTACTTTTCAAACGCCTTGATCTCTACGTCGACGCCAGCGGGGAGGTCGAGCTTCATCAGCGCGTCCACCGTCTGCTGGGTCGGTTCGAGAATGTCGATCAGACGCTTGTGCGTGCGGATCTCAAATGCCTCGCGCGACTTCTTGTCCACGTGCGGCGAACGCAGCACGCAATACTTGTTCTTCATTGTCGGCAAGGGAATGGGGCCGGCCACCGTTGCTCCGGTGCGCTTGGCCGTTTCCACAATCTCGCCGGTCGAGGTGTCCAGCACGCGATAGTCGTATGCCTTCAACCGGATGCGAATTCTCTGTCCTACCATGGCTTCCTTTCAGTTCACAGCTGACAGCTAACAGTTGTCAGTTCCTGTCCCATACTGTTTGCTGCCAGCTGTCCACTGTCAGCTGCTTTCTTACTTCACAATCTCCGAAATCGTACCCGCGCCTACCGTGCGTCCGCCTTCGCGGATCGCGAACCGCAGGCCCTTTTCCATGGCCACCGGCGTGATCAGCTCAATCTGCAACTGCACGTTATCGCCCGGCATCACCATCTCAACACCGGCAGGCAACTCCGCCACGCCCGTCACGTCCGTCGTACGGAAGTAGAACTGCGGACGATAGCCCTTGAAGAACGGCGTATGACGGCCGCCTTCTTCCTTCGAGAGCACGTAGACTTCGCCCTTGAAGTTGGTGTGCGGGGTAATCGATGCAGGCTTGGCCAACACCATGCCACGCTCCACGTCTTCCTTCGGAATACCGCGCAGCAGGATGCCTGCGTTGTCGCCCGCAAGGCCTTCGTCCAACTGCTTCTTGAACATCTCAACGCCCGTGCAAACCGACTTGCGGGTCTCGCGGAAGCCGACGATTTCTACGTCCTCGCCAACCTTCACCTTGCCGCGCTCGATACGGCCCGTAACCACGGTGCCGCGTCCAGAGATCGAGAAGATATCTTCGATCGGCATCAGGAACGGCTGGTCGATGGCGCGCGCAGGAAGCGGAACGTTCTTGTCCACCGCATCCATCAGCGCGTCAATCTGCGCTTCCCACTTCGGCTCGCCGTTCAAGGCGCCCAAAGCAGATCCACGAATCACAGGAACGTCGTCGCCGGGGAACTGGTACTTCGAGAGCAGTTCGCGAACTTCCATCTCAACAAGGTCCGTCAGCTCTTCGTCTTCAACCGCGTCGCACTTATTCAGGAAGACCACGATGTACGGCACGCCAACCTGGCGGGCGAGAAGCACATGTTCCTTGGTCTGCGGCATCGGCCCGTCGGTGGCGGCAACCACCAGAATGCCGCCGTCCATCTGCGCCGCACCGGTGATCATGTTCTTGATGTAGTCGGCGTGGCCGGGGCAATCGACGTGCGCATAGTGCCGGTTCGCCGTCTCGTACTCCACGTGCGCCGTGGCGATCGTGATGCCGCGCTCCCGCTCTTC
>JBAWCO010000331.1:0-19254 GCA_049590315.1 Occallatibacter sp.
CTGCGTGAGCTGCTGCTCGGTGGTCAACTCTGTTACTTCCAGCTCAAACTCAGGGTATTCCGAAGAGAGCGTGCGAATGACCGCGGGCAGCAAAATGAATTGACCTACCGGGCCGCAGGAGACACGCAGGCGCATCTTGGCGTGCAGGTCGCTCAGACATTCTTTTGCGGCGTCCACCGTATCCAATATTGCTTTTGCGTATTCGCGAAAGGCGACACCAGCTTCGGTAAGGCGAACGTGCTGACGGTTACGGTCAAAAAGCCGGACACCGAAGACTTCTTCGAGTCCTTTGATCTGAAACGTCAGCGTGGGTTGGCTGATATAAAGCGCGCGAGCCGTCATTCCATAGTTCAGGTAGTCGGAGAGCATCAGGAAACACTGCAACTGTCTGATCCGGAAATCCAAAAGAAGATTCCTCCAGCTCTGTGTGTTTTCAGATCGCGCGCTGCATCCGCAGCAAAGGTTGCTTCAACTAACTGGGTTTCTACAGTGATCCTTCTGTCATTGCATCGAGAAAACTGATCAACTGCCCATGCTGCGCACAGCTCTCCTGAGCCGTAGAAAAATTCAAGACCCCACCGGATACACGTGTACGCTGCAACAGGCTTGCTAAGAATGAATGGGCTCGTCCGGGTCCGCGTTATCGATTTTGGGTGGCGCGGTTTTGCTATGTTGACGCACTTTTCATCGAATGTCAATACTCGATAAACACAGGGTTCTCTATCACAGTCGCTAATCTTTCGATTAGACAAACCATTCGTCGTCTTTTAACCTACGACCACTCAGTCAATTGCCGTCCCCCCTCGACACGGCCACTATGTGTGAGAATTGCAGCCCAGTTTGTAGCGTACCCATAACGCTCTAAGTTGCACGCCGGTTCTCCAGTAAGAAATGTCTAGAATGGCGGCCGTCTCCTCCGCCGCGTTGTTGCAACCCATCGACTTTTCAGTTGGCAAGCCCATCACCTGGGACGGTTGTCGCATCTGTTTCTTCATTTTTCCCTGAGGTCATAAAAATTGATGAAGACTCTGTGCAGTATCCTCTTCCTTCTCGTCGTCATGGCGGCTGACGCTAACGCTCAACAGACCGGTATCACCGGGAAGGTGACGGACCCCACGGGCGCCGTGATTGCCGGGGCCTCGGTAGACGTAAAGCAAGCTGCAGGCGCCGAATTCAAGGCAACAACGAACGGAGCGGGCATCTATGTTGTTCCCTCGTTGCTTGCCTCGGACTACACGATCACAATCACTGCAAAGGGATTCGCAACCGTACAGCAGAGGCTCACCATCCTGGTGGGGCAGATGGTTGAAGGCGACATTAAACTGCCGCTTGCGACTACAACCACTTCCGTTATGGTCGAGTCCAGCAACATCGAGGTAGACACGACCTCATCCCAGGTGGCCGGAAACATTACTCCGGAACAGGTGCAGGGCCTTCCGGTGAATGGGCGCAGCTATGTTGAGCTTTCGTCGCTGGTGGCCGGTATCAAAGGGAACGCTTTCGGCAATGCGCCTGTTTCCGGGCCTGGCGGCGCTTCAGAGGGAGACGAAGAAACCGGCAAGTTTCAGGTCACACTGGACGGCATGCAGCTCTCGCAGGATTCGGTGGGTTCGAGCTTCGGCCAGCCGAAGCTCTCGCAGGATGCCATCTCGCAGTTCCAGATCATTACCAACCGCTTCGATGCGACGGCGGGCCGGTCGGCAGGCGTTTACGTGAATGTACAGACCAAGACCGGCACCAACGCGATTCATGGCAGCGGCTTTGGATACTTCCGTAATTCCTTTTTCAATGCCTCTGACCCGATCACACGAACAGTTTTGCCTTTTGCAGACGAGCAGTACGGCGGAACGGCCGGTGGGCCGATCAAGAAGGATAGGCTTTGGTACTTTGGGTCGTATGAAGGTGAGCACCAGCCAAGCACCATTGCGGAAGAACCTTATGTCACGACGACAGGCGGCAGCGTCTATTCTCATGCTTCGATCTATAAGGTGAACGAATATCTGGGCCGCGTGGATTATCAGCGGAACGATAAGAATCATTTCTTCCTGCGCGGCGATGGATTTACGCAGAGCACCAGCTTTGTTGGACAGTCGAATGAGCCCAGTCAGTCTTACTATTCGATCGTGAGCGCTTCGGGATACGTCTTCGATTGGGACCGCAATATTCGCGACAACCTCATCAATGACGTCCACGCTGGATTTCACTACTTCCAGTTTGGAAACTTCCCATTTTTCCCGGATAGCTCGATTGTGCTCACCCTGCCGGCAGTTACAGTCGGAGAGCCGTACAACGAACCTGAAATCTTTGATCAGTACACCCAACAGTATCGCGACGACCTTTTCTGGCTCAAAGGAAAGCATAGTGTCAGGGTCGGCGGCGAGTATCTCCATACGCTCCACGGAGGCCAATTTCCGCAGTATCTGCGCGGAGGGTTGACGTCTTGCACTCCCGGTCCTGGAGTTACATCGTCGCAGGCGCTTTACAACACATTTTTTCCGAATGGAACTCTTGATCCCTCCACCTGGAACTACACAGCAATCAATAGCTACTGCAGCTCGTCGGAATCTTTCACACAGGCATTCGGAAACTATAACATCAGCATTGCGCGAAACATCATTGGACTGTGGGCTGAGGATGACTGGAAGATTCTGCCCCGTCTCACGTTCAACCTTGGTCTGCGCTATGACAACGACATAGGTGCTTACAATACCTCCTATGTGCCGACGCCGGGGTTGCTGACTCCGAACACCAATCCGAATTTCAACTTTGGGCCGCGCATTGGGTTTTCCTACGATCCATTTGGAGACGGCAAGACGTCGATTCGCGGCGGCGGAGGCATTTACTATGCAGACCAAGTGGCCAACGCGATTATTGATGAACAACTTTACAGCAGTACAACGCGAGCATTGCAGGCCACCCTCAGCGGCACAAACCTTGCGCTTCCAACTCCCTATCAAGGACAGGACCCGAGCTCGAACCCACAGAACTACGTAAGCTCGCCACAGCCCGTGCAGCGAGGGGCCAAGACACCCTACGCTCTGCAGGCATCCTTCGGCGTGGAGCGAGAGCTTCCCATGAAAACAACATTGTCGATCGACATGTTCCACATGCGTGTCTACGACGACTGGATCGCGCTGAGCGGAAATCTCCTTGAGAATCCCGCAAACCCAGAGCAGAATCTGAGCCCCAGCGTAGCCATGAATGCGACTGTCTACGGGGAGCGCGTTTGCGGCAACGGAGGCATTACGCTCGATACGCTGAACACCGGCGCGCTTTCTACCGCTGCTCCGGGCGGAGGTCCAGCGAAGCAGGTTTGCAACCAGTTGTTCGGCGCGACCGTGCGCAACTTCACTGTCTATCCGGGCGCGGGCGATATCTCCGACAACCTTGCCGTATCCATTCGGCACGCTACAACGCATGGCTTTACCGGGGCCATTGCATACACGTGGGGCCGTACAAAGGACTCCACCGTTGGTGCGTTTGGGTACCCGAACAAACCTTTCAAGGCCGGCATTCAGCAAGAGTGGGCCAATGGGACCGACGACCAACGGCATACACTGACGACGACGGGACAGTATGCATGGAAATACGGGCTGTCTCTTTCCGCGCTCTATCACTTCGGATCGGGATTGGCATATGCTCCCTCCTCCGGAACGACCGTCAATGGCTATGCCTCCAGCACACGCACTTTTGCCAAGCAGCCGATTGCACCAGGTACGACTTGCCCGGTGACAACGGGGTGCACCACTATCTACGCTCCATTGTCGAAGGTCTACTACGATGCGGGATACGGGTACTGGATCCTGCAACGCGACGGCTTCCGCGGCACCCCATACAACCGCGTGGACTCTCGCCTGCAAGAGTCGATCAAGATCAAGGAGCGCTACAACGCGATCGTCGGATTCGAATCTTTCAATCTTTTCAACCACCGCAACTATGGAAATTTCGCTCTTAGCTCGACGACGGGGACCGGAGCAAACGCCTACGGTCACCAGACCTCAGTCAGCAGCGAAGGCGCGTCGCTTGAATACTTCGGACGCAATTTGCAGTTCTTTGGCAGATTCACATTCTAGTGGCGGCCCATGTTGTCGAAAACTGCAATTACTTGATCTTCTAAACTAACCCGCGCGGTGCATTCCCGTGCACTGCGCGTATCTTTTGCGATACTCAGGCTCAGATGGCTGCGCCGCCAAAGCCACCACACAACCTCGGAGAATACCCGATGATTTCTAGTAGGCTGTTTGCGCGTGGTTCGCGCGATTGTCGTTTCAGTGTTGAAGCAATCCTGGTTCTGGTGGCCCTGTTGACAATAGGCGTCGACTTAATAGCACAACCGACGAAGGAACCACCGAATTCGAAGATCATCACCGTGAGTGAGGGTACCGATCTCGCGATCACTGTGTCGCCTGACCACAAGTCCATCGTGATGGATCTGCAGGGGATGCTTTATTCATTGGCGATTGAGGGTGGAAATGCGAAGCGATTGACTGCGCCCATGCAGGAAGCATCCCATCCCGACTGGTCGTCGAAAGGGGACTTCATCGCGATTCAGTCGTACATGGGCGGCACCTTTCACATCTGGACAATGCGTCCCGATGGCACCGGGTTGAAACAGATTACATTCGGCCATGGCGACGATCGTGAGCCGCGCATCTCTCCCGATGGCGCTACCATCGCTTTCACTTCCGACCGCGCATTCAACGGTTCCTACGACATATGGACCGTCGATATCGCTACCGGCAATCTGAAGCAGATTACTTCATCGCCCGCAGACGAGTTCGGTCCCACATGGTCACCCGACGGCGGTAGTCTCGCATTCATCAGCGGCGCGGGGATCACGGGAAAGTCGATTGAAGCCATCGATCTCAAGTCCGGAAGGCAGCACACGCTTGTGACCGGCAAGCCCGAAGAGGGCCGCCTGGAAGCGCCAAGCTTTTCGCCGGACGGCAAGAAGATTGCCTATGTTCGATTCGGCGGCGTTGGCATCTTCATGAACGATGCACATCTTGAAGTGGCCACTGTGGATGGTAGCGAACCCACATACACGGGCAAAGCGATAGATACATTTCCTTTCCCTGCGGTCTGGCTTTCGAATAACGAGTTACTCTACACAGGCGATGGGAAGATTCTGCGCACAAATCTGAGCGCTGTCGGCGAGACGCCGATTGCGTTCACTGCCGGTATTCCTTCCCTTCGCCCGCAGTACGCTCACAAGCATTACGACTTTGACTCAACAACACCGCATGCCGTGAAGGGAATCTATGCGCCCGCACTTTCTCCGGATGGCAAGCATGTGGCATTTATCGGGCTCAATCAGCTTTATGTGATGCCCATTGGCGGGAAGCCGGTCGCGTTGACTCATGACGCTTTCTACAAGCAGGGGCCTGCGTGGTCGCCTGACGGCAAGACGCTTGCTTATGTTTCCGATCGCGACGGCATCGAGAATATCTATCTGCATGATATGGCGTCAGCGGATGACTCGGCCGATCACCGTCCCGCGTCCAGCATGTCGGCGCAGATTATGCCGGCATGGTCGCCTGATGGCAAACTAATTGCCTTTCAGGACCAGACAATGGCGACGCTGCTGGCCGATGTAGCTACAGGTGCAATCAGGCCGCTTACCGCGACCACGTTTTTCCCAGGCAGGGCCGCGTTCGCTCCGAATGGAAAGACGGTGGCGATTGCCACCATTAAGCCGTATACAAAGCGATACCGCGAAGGCACCAGCGCAATCGTGACGATCGATCTGCCGAGAGGGAAGCAAGACGTATTTTCGCCCGCGCCCTACGAATCAGTGACGACGAGAACTGAAGACGGCCCGATCTACGCGCCCAACGGCAAGGAGATCGCCTTCGTGATGGACGACCTTCTCTATTCCATGCCGGTGGACGCGGATGGACATCCTACGGGCACGGCTACGGCACTGAACGACGAAACCACAGACGCTGTGACTTATAGCGGCGACTCGCAACACATTCTCTATCTCTCCAATGGAAAGCTGCGTTTGATTGATCGCGTGACTAAGCAGATCACTCCGGTTCCAGTCGACCTGAGTTATACGTCGGCAAAGCCACAGCAGAAGCTGCTGATTCATGCCGGCCGGTTCTGGAGGGGGGAAGGCCCCGACGAACAAAAAGACGTCGATATCCTGATCACGGACAACCGCATTACCAGCGTGACACCGCACTCAGCCACTCCGCCACCGGGAGTTACACGAGTTATTGAAGCTACCGATTCCACCGTACTTCCGGGCCTCTGGGAGAATCACGCCCACCCCGACTCGGACAACGGCATCTACTACGGCGGCCGCATGGGGCGTCTTTGGCTTGCATACGGCATTACCGAACTAAAGGGTCTGGCAGACAATGCGTATCGCGCGGTTGAGCACAAGGAGTCTTATAACTCGGGGCTTGCCGTCGGGCCGAGGCTTTTTGACACCGGTGAGGCGGTGGATGGGGAACGGGTCTACTACCCGATGATGATCCCCACGACTTCCGAGGCGCAGTTACATCGCGAGTTTGAACGTCTAAAGGCGCTGGACTTCGACTTCATCAAACTCTACGTCCGGCTCCCTTACAAGTGGGCGGCGGAGGGAGCCAAGTTTGGTCACGAAGAGATGGGCGTTCAATCGGCGAGTCATTATCTGTTGCCTGCCGTCGACCTGGGCGAAGACGGAATGACTCATATCTCCGCAACAGCGCGCACTGGCTGGGCCTATTCGCGATCGCTGACGGGACGTAGCTATGAAGATGTGCACAAGCTGCTGGTTGACTCTGGCATGTGGACGATTACTACAACGTTCTCGCAGGCCCCGTACGCCGACGACCCGGGGATGGCCACGGATCCTCGACAGGGCATAGCGCCGCCATGGGAGAACAAGCGCCTGCAAACGGCGGTTTCTACCGCGCAGCATACGGACCTCGGCGTGGCTTATCAGCACCTGAAAGACGAGGAAGTTACAGTAGCCGATGATTTCCGCAAAGGGGGACTTATTCTGGCCGGGACCGATTCGCCTCTCGATATTCCTGCGACAAGCCTGCATCTGAACCTGCGCGCGCAGGTCAAGTTTGGCATGGCGCCATGGCAGTCGCTGGAGACTGCGACTATTTTACCCGCGCGTGCCTATGGGCTGACGAAGGACCTGGGCACGCTTGAGAGGGGGAAGCTTGCCGACCTGATCATCGTGGCCGGAGATCCGCTCACTAATATTGATGATGTCACGAAAGTCCAATGCGTGATGAAGAACGGAATCCTGATGTCGGTAAGCGAAGTGGCAAAACCGTATGTGAACATCTCAACCGGCGCTGACATTTGCCCCGCGAATTGAGTCAGACAGATTTGGCCAGCAACACAATAGGCACGGCCGTGGCCGTGCCTATTGTGCAATTTGAGAGGCCCCGGCATTTCTACCGGACGCGGCCCCCGCAGCTAACCGAGGTGAGAGAAAGGCGTGCTGTCCTGATGTTCTGGAAGTGAAAGCATTGCGGTGGCTGGCGAGTCCATTACCTGTTTGAAAGCTACCTTGAACTTCGCCATGTCATCTTTGCTTCCTACAGTGACGCGGACATAAGTGGGCCACACCGGCCAGACTCGGCCAATGTATACGTTCTTCTTCACCATATCTGCGTAGAAGCCTTTGCCGTCGCGTTTGGTGTCGATCATGAAGCAATTGGATTGCGACGGAATGAACGAGTAGTTATTCGCAGCCAGCCACTCGAATGTGTCGTTGCGAATGTTGGCGATGATCTTCTTGCGCGTTGGAATCAGCGTTTCATCCTTGAGGCTAGCGGTAGCCGCAGCGGCGCCGGTGATGGGCATCGGATTCTGTCCGTACGCCTGCAGTTTCTCGAGCAGGTCGGGACGTCCAATCGCGAAACCGCAGCGGATTCCGGCCATTCCGTAGATCTTTGAAAACGTGCGAAGGATGACGAGATCCTTGTCGGCCTTGACCATGTCGATGCAGCTATCCACATCAGAGAGATGGATGTAGGCCTCGTCCACCAGCAAGATGGACCCCTTCGGCTTGTTCTCCAGCGCCCATACAATGTCTTCTTTCGGGGTGATGGTACCGGTGGGATTGTTGGGATTGCAGATGTAGATCACGCCGGCAGTCGGATCTGCCGCTATCATGGCCTTTACATCGTGCGCGTGGTCGGCCTTGAGCGGCACCTTCGATAACTTCGCTTTCGAAATGGCCGCGGCGCGCATGCCTGCTTCGTAACCTGGATCGGCGATCACAAAGCCTTTCTCCGGAGAGGTGAAAGCCAGTACCGTGTAGTGCAGGGGCTCGCTGGATCCGGCGTACACAGCAAGGTAGCCCGGCTTCAATCCCTGTTGCTCACTGAAGATCTTGGCCACTTCAAGTGTGAGTGCGTAATCGTAACGGCCGCCCATGGGACCTGCTTTGGCGATGGCTTCGCAAGCGGCTTGGCACGGACCCAGGGGATTCTCATTCGCATTGATAAGAACCGCGCCGGGTGCAATGTTCATCGGCATTCTGAGGGCGGATTGCCCCCATGCAAAGTGAGCTTCGGTGAGGATGGGGCCTGCTGCTGCCACAGCGCCAGCGATGCGCATGAAGGAACGGCGAGATACACGACAACCAGATTCCATAAGGTTCTCCTGTGCGAAAGCTTTGACCTGAATTGTTAAGCCTGACTTGACCCGAATCGCAGCGCCAGGAAGGAACCATACGGTCGGCGCATGAGTTCACTATAGCGGCAATGGTGGTAGTGCACAACTTGTTTCGTTCAGGTGGAGATTGCTTTTTTCTATCAAGTGATTCGGGAATACGCGAATCGGGGCATTCCTGCGGCGTGCAAGAGCATCGTCCGGACGCTGGGAAACCTGACTTACGCTTGATTCGCTGGCCGAATTTGAGGTCACTCTTGCCCGCAGATCAGGCTATCCTTCTCGTTGAATGGGCGGTCCGCGTAGGCCGCAATCTCTGCCTGGAATTCAGCGTGGGGCAACGGCGTCGGACAAAGATAGAACCGGACTCGTTTATCTGCGAAGCAAGGAGCAAGAAGCCGTGACCAAGCGACATGACCATGTCGACACTCAATCTGGACGAGCTGCGGCGAAGATATTTGCAGCAAACGAACGCATCAACCAGATGCTGATCGACAATCTCGATCCTGCGATCTGGGCTGCGAAACTACCGGCCAAGGCGGGCAACGAGGCTCGCACCATTGCTGCAATTTTCACGCACGTGCACAACGTCCGTACGAAATGGATCCGGCTTACGGCCCCGCACCTGAGCGTTCCAGCGCTGCTCAATCGCACGCATTGCACACCGTTGCAAGCCAGAGCGGGACTGGCAGAAAGCGCCGCTGGCTGCGCACAGATGTTGGCGGAAGCTCTAGACGGCGGAAAGCGAATCGACAAGTTTCTTCGAGACGGGTGGGCTCAGCCCTGGCCGGTTGGTCCGGAAATGCTGTGCTACATGATTGCCCATGAAGCTCACCATCGCGGGCAAGTGTGCCTGCTTGCGCACCAACTCGGATCCCCATTGCCACAAAAGGTGATGGCTGGTATGTGGAACTGGGAGAAGCTGTGGAAAGAGTAATGGCCTCCCGATCATTTCATGATCCGCAAGTTAGCGCTAACCGATCGTGCAGGCTGCGTTCGCTTGTGTCCGGCCGGTGCCCTCAATCAAACCACGCAGCGCGTTCAGTGAACGAGTCCAGACCTTCGAATGCCATTCGAATTCTTCCGAGCTGCAAAGGCCCAGATGCACCAGATTCAAGCTGCACTTGGGAAGGTGAGTCCACAGGCGCATTTCCACAACGGATTTGGAGCTACTTCCGTTTGGGTCGCGGTCCCAGAGATAGGTGACTCTATTCGGCTTTGATAGAAGGCACGATGCATGGATGCTTTTGTAACAAATACTCGAAGAAAAAAGATCAATCCGGAACTTATCAAAGGATCTGCGATCGGCGGGACACTCGATTCGATCCACGTCGGGCAATTGCAACCACGCTTCGATGTACTCCGGAGTAGCAAGCGCGTAGAGGACGCGGCGAACATCGGCCTCAATTTCAACAGAAGCTGAGATATTCAAAGACACAAGGGCGGGGACCGCCGGCGTGCTCTCGAGATAAGCAGGGGACTCGAGCTCGGTAGTAGGCATAATATCTCTCCTCGATCACTTAGGTAGCAGTCATGATTCCAAACGCCAGGCTAGAAGAGCGATAAGTGACGAGAAGCCACAATTTAGAGACGAGATACTTCGGCGGGAGCCCTGCTAACATTTGATTCACTTGGAGAGAAACTTCCCAATTCGCTCCCACGATCAGTAGATATGTAATTTGAAAGATAGCCTTGATCATTGTTTGCATTTTTTGTATTGAGGCATCGATGTGAAAGAAGCAGGGGTGAAACGCAGCAAACCGGTGGCAGTCGACCAATTCCATAGTTAGTACTCCCGACTGCAAGTTGATTTCGAATATTAAAATCCGTAAAGCTATTTAGCTTCGGACAAGCCATTCACTTACTCTGGACCGATAGCTGCGGCTCATTGGAACCTTTTGAC
Organism: Occallatibacter sp.; assembly: GCA_049590315.1. Classification (GTDB taxonomy): domain Bacteria; phylum Acidobacteriota; class Terriglobia; order Terriglobales; family Acidobacteriaceae; genus Telmatobacter. The sequence goes on from JBAWCO010000331.1 coordinate 10,535, forward strand.
CGTCGACCAGGGCGACCGTAAAGTCCCCGTTATTCTCGCTCCGAACCTCCTTAACAAATTGAAGATTGACAATGGAGGCTCGATGCACGCGAAGGAACATTTCCGGATCCAGTCGCTGTTCCAGGCGAGCCATTGTCTCGCGAAGCAGATGGGTCTCGGTCTCCGTGCGGATGCGCACATAGTTCTCTTCCGCCCCGATCCACCGAATGTCGGAGACCGGAAGGAAGAGGATGCGGCCTCTGGATTTGAAGACGATGCGCGTTGAGTAAGGATCGCCGTTGCGGCTTGATCCATTGCGCTGGGATGTTCGCGTGTCGGGAGCCTTGGTCCGCTCGAGTGCCCTGCGAACGGCCGAACGCAGCCTCTCACAGGTGAACGGCTTGAGCAGATAGTCGACTGCGTTGATCTCAAAGGCTCGGACCGCGTATTGGTCGTGCGCAGTGGTGATGATGATGCTGGGCATGGAGATGTCTTTGGAAGCGGCAAGTGCGCTCACCACATCGAATCCGTCCATGCCCGGCATCCGGACGTCGAGAAACAGCAATTCTGGACGAGCCGATCGGACTAACTCTATGGTCTCCGTAGCTGTTGCACATTCACCAACGATGTCAATCTCCGGTTCGTCGCGCAGAAACTGACGCAGTTTTTGTCTCGCCAACACTTCATCGTCTGCCAAAGCCGTGTGAATCATCATGCACCAAACCTTGTAAGTTGTTCCGTGTGAGTTTGAGATAGCTGAAGTGGAAGAGTTATAGCGACCTGAACCTGGTCCCTGCCAACTTCGCAGATAAAGAACGTGTAATCGCTTCCGTAGTGCAACTGCAGGCGGCTCTTGATATTGGCCAGCCCGACCCCGCCGCCGCAGGACCGTGGCTCGAGACCCGTTCGCAGGCCCATCCCGGAATTGCGTACAGAAATTCTCAGGTGGCCTCCTTCCTTGCGAGCCTCGATTGCCAGGGCACCCTCCTTCTCGAGTTTCGAGAGCCCATGCGTGTAGGCGTTCTCAACGATGGGTTGCAGAATCATGGCTGGAACCAGAGCATCATGCAACTCCGGATCGATGCTTAAAGATTGCCGTATACGGCCCACGAATCGCCTGTCCTGCATTGCCAAATACATCTCGATGAACTCGACTTCGTCGCGTAGGGGAATGAGTTGCGCGTTGCCGCGTTCCAGCGTGATACGCAAGAGGCTTCCAAGTTGTTCCAGCATTGTGTCCGCGGCGTCTACGTCGCTCCGCATCAAACTGGAAATGCTGTTCATGGTGTTAAAGAAGAAGTGCGGATTCAATTGCATGCGCAGAGCAGACAACTGCGCATGTGCAAGTTGTACCTGCAATTGAGCTGCTGCATCTGCCTTCTCGCGATATTGCTGGTAATAGCCAACCGCACGAAACAGCAGGAACGCGCACCAAAGAATGAATATGCTGTCGAAGAGCTCCGAACCCAGGTACAGCGACAACCGGTGCCAGTAGTCCATCCGCGGACGGTCGATGGGAAGATCTGGAAAACAAAGAACCCAAATCATGTTCTGCACCACGCTCGTAAGAATGCTGAGCGGCAACACTCTTGTGAGCATGTAGGAAAGGTTTGCGTTCTGAATTTGCGGACCCAACAAGCACCAGTAGATCCAGCAGAAGGCGCCTCCGAGGAAGAACGCCATGCCCCACGATTCAAGTAAGAGTACGATCCCGACGTGATATCCGCAGATGCGCAGGCTAACCCACTCTTGCACGGCGAATAGGAGGCCCAGCAGGACAGACAGGCTCACAAAGATCGCCGGGTGCATGAAGGCCGGCTGTTGTCGGGCATTCTTTCCGAGCAAAAACATCAATGACTGAACCTCAACTGTTTATGGTGCGGCCGAAATGCATTCGCCCAGGCGAATGCGTTCATACCGTTATCAAGAGGGCGGCGGAGGGATCAACTGGCCGCCATGGGCTTCCCCTTCAGCAACAGCTCGGGCGGAAGCAGGGAACCGAATCGAATTCTCTGCATCCTTATAGATGAAGTTCAGCGCCAGACGATGTTGCTGAAACCATGCATCCGCATTCGAAGCGATGGTCTCGTCTTGTTCGTTGGTCAACGTTGCCGAAAGGGCCTTGAGATCGTTCGCCAGTAGACGCTTTGCCTCCTCCCCTCCCTGGAGGATTGCAATCTGAAAGCGGTAGTACGCTGCTTCGTGGTCCGCAGCCATGTTTATCCCGTCGCGCGCCAAGATGCCCAACAGCGCCGATGACTTCCAAGAGCCGGCGCTCGATGCGGTCTCAAGCAGAGAGCGAGCTTCTTGTGGCGACTTAGCCAAATCAGGATGATTGACCAGGAGAAATCCCAGCAAGTGCATTGCCGGAACATAACCTCCGGCTACTGACTCTCTGAGTAGAACTGCGGCCTTGGGAAGATCGCTGCGATGATCGTCCTTCCCGCGAAAGACTGAAGCCAAGTTGTAGGCCGCCACCGGATCGTGCAACTTCACGCCTTTGATATACCAGCTTTCGGCGGCAGCTCTATCCTGGCTTACCCCCGTTCCGAAGTAGTACATGTCTCCTAGATAAGTGGACGCAATCCCACTTCCCTTATTCGCGGCTTCGCGGAAGAGTTGCCTCGCAAGAGGCCGATCCATGGGAACGCCAATTCCCCAGAAGTAAACGACTCCAAGATTCACCTTGGCTTTCACAAGACCGGAAGAAGCTGACAGCATGTACCAGTGAATGGCACGCGCCGGGTCCGCGGGCACACCGACGCCTGTCTGATAGAGGAAGCCGATCTCGTTTTGCGCTGCGGGATCGCCACTCTGGGCTGCCTTCTCATACCAATAGGCGGCCATCCTCATATCCGGTGGAACGCCGCGGCCCGAAAAATATGCCGCCGCCAATTCGATTTCTCTGGGTACCAAGCCCTTTTCAGCATCGGCTTGAAGTTGCGAAATTGGGATATCTGCGGCTGAAGTGCGAGGAACGAGAAGTGCAATGCAGAAAGCGATTGCGACGGAGATGACGGTAACTACGGAGATGGGGTGACGATATGGCGAGTTACGAACCATGGCGACCTCTGGGAATCAAGTTGTACCGATAGTTACAAGGGAAGACTGCTCAAACGGAGTTTCAACTCGTGTCTCGTTGACTTTCAGATTCCCAACATGTCATCAGCTAAGATCTGCGACCCGGCCCCGATCAACTCGTGTAACAAGCCTTGCAGTCCTTTCTTTGCGTCGTTGGCGTCAGAATTGCGCCCTTCGTCACAAATCTGTAGATATATTCGGTGTTTGTGCGCGGTGCCACGGAGAAACTTTGGATTTCAGAGGGGCGAGCCTCCACCTATGGTTAGCAATACCAAGACCGAAGGGCATGACAAGCACAACCCGCTGAACAGAAATAAGTTAGGCCTCGAAGGTTCCTGGGCCCGCATCGAAATACTGACCGATTTTGCAAATCGATGTTCGGTTTCGGACACCAGGGCGAAGACTCACGGAGTTATCGGTCAATAGCATCGAACTTGGAACTAGAATCCAACAATTCATATTCTGTTTTGTCACTCAAATGTCATTGAAATAACAAATAGCTCATAGAGAAGCACTCCGCAATCAAAGATAGACCATTCGTCACTGAATACGAATACCTATAGACGATCAAGCTTGTTTTCAGATTTTTAAAGTAATAGCCCGCTAATACTAGACGCTTTCAGGGCGCGTTTTCCATTTTGTGCACTTAGCATGCCATTCATCCCAGCTACATGCCGTTCGTCACAAATGATGAGCGTTGCCGGCGTTTGGTTCGATGTTTGCAGGCTTGTATCGCCAAAGTTGTGTATCCGACGGAAAAGGAGTAACTCGCGTACAGCCAGTCTTTGCCGATGGTCACGCCCGTACTCCTTTTCATTCGGTGGTAGGTCGAGAGTCTCAGATTGTTCCACAACCGATCAGAGGTATTCAACGCCAGTTGTTTCCGTTGGCACATACACAGGAGGGTAGTTCGCGAGGTCGTGAGATGACTCGCGTGCGTTCTCTTGTCCCCACTGGACTTTGGGAGGAGTTCTATGCGATTGTTCCGGTTTCAAAGTGTGGCTCAATTATTGATCCTGCTAGTCTTAGCCGGCTTTGTGGCGACCGTTAGTGCGCCGCCAACTCACGCTCAACAAGTGACCTCGGCCGCGATCCACGGCTCGGTAACGGATACGACCGGGGCGGTTGTGCCGAATGCCAAGGTGACGGCGTTGAATACAGCGACCGGAATCTCCACGGTCACGAACTCGAACAACAGCGGTCTTTATACACTCCCCACCTTGCAGATTGGGCCGTATACGGTTGATGTGGAAGCAATCGGTTTTCAAAGGTCCGAGGCCAAGGGCATCACGCTGACCGCCAATGCAGACCTGGAAATCAATGCCAGGCTGAAGGTTGGAACCACTGCCGAGACCATCACAGTGGATGCATCGTCTGCACAGGTGGAGACCGCGAACACGCAGCTGCAGCAGACGATAACGGACTCAGTCATCGAGAACATTCCCTTGCTCGGCCGCGATGCAGCGTCGCTGCAGAAGCTGGCGCCGGGAGTGGTGGAATCGTCAGATCGGTTCGGCGGGTATTCGTCGAATGGCAGCCAGACCACAAGCAATTCCTATCTGCTGGATGGTATCGACAACAACGACGGCCCATTGCAGGATGAAGGTCTGATCATCAATCCCGATGCGTTGGCCGAAGAGAACATCATTACCAGCACGTTGAATCCCGAATTCTCACGCAATGGCGGCGCGGTGGTCAACCAGGTGCTCAAGTCCGGAACTAATAAGATTCACGGCAGCGGATTTGAGTATTACCGCGACACGTTCATGAACAACGGGAACTACTTCACCCCGGCGGGAGCGGGCCACCCGCCTTTTCACCAGAATCTCTACGGCGGCACTCTGGGTGGGCCGATCCTCAGGGACAAACTCTTCCTCTTTGGTGCCTACCAGGGCTTCCGCAACCGGACAGGCACGACAACGGAGACCCACGTCTTTCCGACCGGCTACGTTTCGCAAGGTGATTTTGGATCGCAAACTGTCAAGGGGAACGCCATCCCGTTTGACATCACGACTCCAAGCGGCGCATGCGGCCCAACCTCAGCCAAAACGACCTGGGCAGCCTGCTTTCCGGCCGGATCTTCTGTTGTCATAGCGCCGTCGAACTTCAACTCCTTGGCGACCGCGCTTGCGAACAAATACGTGCCGGCTGCCAACGCGGGGCCGTTCTATAACTTCGTAACCGCGAATACAGGAGCTGCGGACCAGGGCATTCTTCGCGCCGATTATCACATCAGCAATTCGGACTCGATCTACGGCACGGGAATCTTCCAATCGAGTCCGTCAGCTGCCTCGCTTGGTTTTGGCGGTTCCAATCTGCCGGGTTTCAGTACCATCCAGGCGGAGCACTTCAAGCTATTTTCAGCATCGGAGACGCATACCTTCAACTCGAACAACCTGAATGAGCTACGTGTGGGATATTTCCGATTCAATTTTGCGACGGTAGAGCCGGCGCAGGTTGTATCTCCCGCCAGCGTCGGCTTCGACATTACTCCGAATAACTCTTCATCCGGCGTGCCATACATGAATGTCCAGGGACTTTTCAGCCTTGGGTTTTCACATGAGGGTCCGCAACCCCGCAAGGACACCAATTTGACCGCCGGGGACAACTTCACCCGGATCTTCCATAACCACACCATCAAGATTGGTACGTCGGTCGAACAGTTCCGGGTGAACAATCCCTACTCGGCCGACAACAACGGCAACTACCAATTTGCCGGCTCCGGTACTTACAGCTCAGGCGTTCCTGCTATCGACTTCCTTCTGGGCATTCCCGATACGTACCAGCAAACTTCCGGTGGATTCACCGACACCATTGCTTACGAGTTCTACACATTCGCTCAGGACAGTTGGAAGGCAACGAGCGACTTGACCGTGAACTATGGACTTGCATGGGACGTAGAGACGCCCAACCGGAATATGCAATTCAAAGGTGAAGGCATTACCTGTTTTCAAGTCGGCGGACCTGTGTCCACAGTGTTCCCCGGCGGATTCCCAGGCCTCCTCTTTCCGGGCGACCCTGGATGCAACACGGCCGGCAGCGCCAAGATCAAGTACAACCACTTCGGGCCGCGGATAGGGTTCGCATGGTCTCCCAGCAGAGGCCCAGCGGCTTTGATCGGCGAGTCGGGCGCTCATAAACTCTCCGTACGCGCTGGCTTCGGAATGTACTTCAATCGTGACCAGGAAGAAGGACAGTTGCAGAACCTGGGGGATACGCCCAACTTCAAAAACTCGTTTGGCGCAGCTGATTTCGGCGGCAGCCCCGGCTTCGTGAATCCCTTTGCGGATGTGGCGGGAAATGGTTCCGAAGCGAGTCCATTCCCTTACTCACCGCCCAAGCCCGGTTCAGCTCTCGACTGGACGCAGTATGTGGAGCAGGACACAAGCGCCATCGATCCCAATTACACCGTGCCCTACATCTACAATTGGAACTTGAATCTGCAGCGTCAATTGTCGAACACCATGATTCTGCAGATTGGGTATGTTGGATCGGTTGGCCACAAGCTTGCCACGACTCACGAAGGCGATCCGATTACACCCGCAGGTCACGCAACTTGCCTGGCCAGCTCAGCCTGCACCGCTGCTCTCCCAGCGCTCCACCTCGAACATCCCGAGTTGTTCGTGCAGCCAACGACATTCGCTGGCGCGCCTGCTTATCTGAGCATCGGCGAACTGTCCACCACCGGAAGCTCGAATTACAACGCGCTCCAGGTCAGCTTGAACAAGAACCTGTCTCACGGGCTCTACGCAACGGTTGCCTACACCTACTCGCATGGCCTGGACAATGCGTCGGGTCTCGAGAGTTCAGGCTTCAACGGTCCCGGGACGAATTTCGTTCCTGGATTCACGCACCTCAGCTATGGCAGCTCTGACTACGATGCACGCCACCGCTTCGTGGCGGCTTACGATTACGGAGTACCGCTGCTGGCTTCGATGAACCAACAGCCGGTGGTGAAAGAAATTCTGGGTTCCTGGCACGTGGCGGGCTTCACTGTTCTGCAAACAGGCTTCCCGGTTGATATCAGCGATCCTGGGACTTTCAACTCGGGATATTGCGACCAGTACAGCTATTACTCGTGCCCGGATGTTCCAAACACAACGTCCTTCCACATCAAAAAGCAGGACATTCGCAAGACCTACCGGCAGAGTGGCGGCATGGTCGCCAGCTACCTTGACACGTCACCGTTCTACCAGGAGGGAACCACTCCAGAGAATCCCAACATTGTCAGCAACCCGGGTACCTTCGGAAACGTGGGGCGGGGTCTTGTGCACGGGCCAGGCTTTAACTACACCGACCTGAGTCTCTACAAGAACATTCCGCTTGGAGGCGAGGGTGCTCGATCGCTGCAGATCATGCTGCAGGCGGCAAACGTGTTCAACCATGCCAACTTTGACCAACCGGACGGGAACTTCACGGATGGGGCATTGTTCGGTACGGTTTCTGCCGTTAAGTCCTCAAATGCATCGTTCAGCGATTACAACGGCGACCCGTATGGCGGCCGAACCGCACAACTGGTGGCGAAGATTCGCTTCTAATATTGAACTTGCAACCGAGAACTTGCTGAATACTTCAGGGCCGCGGCAATCCATGCCGCGGCCCTGCCGTTTCAAATTGCGCCTCACCCAAGTGCCTGAAGCAGCGCCACGACCATGCGATTCACCGGCGTGTTGATCCCGTGCTTCTTGCCTTTGCGCACGATGACGCCGTTGCGTGCATCGATCTCCATCGGCCTTCCGGCCATTCGGTCTGCAAGCATCGAGTTGATCGAATCCGCCGGCTGCGCTCGATAGCCGTCGACAACCTGCTGTCCAACGTTGTCGTCGAGCCGCGCACCCTCGGCGCGACCCACCGCGGCACATTCCGCGACAATATCCATGGCGATCCCGCCGAGCACTTCATCGCGCAGCACGCCGGCCGGTTTCATGGTGAGCGCGGAGAGGGCGCCTGCTGAATTGGTACAAAGCTTTCGCCACGCCGCCGAAGTGAATTCGTCGGTGAGTTGAAGATTTGCATTGCTGCCCGCGAGAACCTGCGCGAACTCGTCTCCGAGCTTTCCGGATTCCACTTGCATCTTGACCGCGCCACGCTGCACGACCGTGCCGTCGTCCTGGCGTTCAACAGGACAATCGATGATCACCGGGACAATCAGCTCAGGGCTCACATCGTTAGAAAAACGCTCGCGATGCTCTACTCCGTTCTGCACCGCGGCAACCGGGGCGTTCTCTCTGCAAAGTGAGCGAAGCCACGCCGCGGCACCCTTCGCGTCATATGTTTTTGTTGCCACAAACACCCAATCAACGGGTTGAGCCATTGACGCGTCGGTGAGGTTCTTTGCGTTTACTGTTACGACTCCGTCCGGAGTTCTTACGGTGAGGCCATGCATGGGCCGCCGCGAGCACAACGTAATCTCATGACGACCGGTTGCCTGAAGCAACGCAGCCAACACGCCTCCAATTGCGCCCACACCGACAACCGCGACTCGCGCCATTTCTATTCCTTTCTCAAACAATCGAAGTCAGTGAATCAATCCATCGTCCCGAATTGCTAGCTCTCAAAATAGTTCTCATTTCGTGATGGATTGCCATTGGCCCGAGCTGGCGGAGTTGAAGATGGCTTCAATCACAGCCATGTTCCCAATGGCGAAGACGCCATTGGGA
>JBAWCO010000332.1:0-2226 GCA_049590315.1 Occallatibacter sp.
GCCTTTGGCGTCTTCGACCAGTAAGGATACTGTTGGCGAATTCTATCCTATTTGTTCTCAATAGCGGCTGCTGGATCTTTGTCGCCGCTCAGCCGAGCGTACTGCCCCTCCTGAACATCGCCCTTTAAACCCCATTACGTTGTAGGCCGACCCAGCCAGGATCGCCCGCTCCGCCGCCATAGTCCCCATCTCGACAGATGAGGCACGCAGCACGTCGCCACCCATTCCGACAGCTTCAACCCAGTCGCCGCCGTCCTCGACTCCAGCACCCGCTTCATTGTGCACCGCCGCCGATGGGTTGTGAAGAGGGAGATGGATGAGGGCCGCACGCGGGATGCGCGGCCTGCGCCAAGCTTGAAGGCAGGCAGCTAAAGGAAAAATCTCTCCGCGTTTGATCGATGGGGAGTCGGCTCATTCGCGTGCACCGGAGCAACGTGCGCCACGCTCCGGGCAAGTCCGGCCAAGAGCATGTTTTTTCTTTAGACGCTGACTTCGGGCTTTGAGTTACCGCACAGCAACCTGAAGTTACTCCACAGCTCCCGGCTGGGGGTGAACCTATGAAAGCGCTCGCGGTCCCGGCGCGGGGTACGCTGAACGCACATAGGAGGCCCCATGCAGCCTGTCATCGGGTGTGACGCTCACAAGAAGTTCTCCGTTTTTGTTTCCGTCGATCAGCACGGGAAGCCATCCCGGCCCATGCGCGTCGATCACGATCGCGACCGGTATTGCGAATACCTTCGAACTTTGCCACCTGCCAGCGAAATCGCTCTGGAGGCAACCGGCCACTGGTACTGGATCGTCGATGCGATGGAGCAGGCTGGCCATCACCCTCACCTGGCCAACCCCTTCGAGGCCAAACGACGTATGGCCAAGAGCAATAAGACAGACGCCCTCGATGCCAAGGGGCTGGCTATTCTGCTCCGTTGCGGCACTCTGCCGGAGAGCTGGATTCCACCCGGCGAACTGCGCGACCAGCGCGAACTGCTGCGCACCCGCATGGCATTGCGCGACCTGCGCACCTCGCTCAAGCACCGCATTCATGCCGGCATCGACCGTTACGGACTGCAGGCCGACGCCATCAGCGACCTGTTCGGAACCAAAGGTCGCGCTTATCTCGCGAGCATCCTCAAGGCATTGCCAACGGAAACCGCGCACATGATCGCAATGCAGCTTCATTCCATCGATCAGCTGGAAGAGAAGATTGAGACCATCGAACGGCGCATCGCGGAAACGTTGAAGGCTAGTCCGGAGATCCGGTTGTTGCGTACTGTACCGGGCCTGGGGCCGATCCTTGCGCCACTTGTCTGGTTGGAGGTCGGCGATGTGGAGCGATTCCCACGCGCAGAACACTTGGCCAGCTATGCGGGGCTTGTGCCACGCATCATCGCCAGCGGCGGACACATTCGCCACGGCAGCACGTGCCGCAACGTCAACCACTATCTCAAATGGGCCTTTGTCGAAGCGGCCAACTGCGCCATTCGCATGAAGGCCCACCGCGAGGATCACATCGGCCTGCTCTACCAGCGGCTCTATCCAAACAAAGGGCACGGTCGTTCCGTCGTTGCTGTCGCCCGCCATCTGGCCGAGGCTTCTTACTGGGTGCTGCGTAAGAAACAACACTATCGTGCTCCGCAGCCGCGCATCAGCGACTGACACTCAACTTCGTCCAAGTTCGGGTAAACGCGAGACACGTCTGGTCAGCACGCAGACCTCGGGGTGAATGCGGCACCCGATCCAAAATGCTCATGCCGGAACGCACGGCGAATATATGGCTCCTCGACGAAGCCGCTTGCAACGAGCGATCTGGACGGCAGGAACCACCTGACAAGGAGAAAAGCAAAAACACCAGGAGACGGCCTCACGCGACTCAGGTCGCGTACCCTCCGCTGCGGCGACCGTCAAGGGGCTTCGCCCGCTGCGCGACGCGCAAAGAACGCGCGCCCTTGACCGCCGTCCTCGCTGCGGGTAAATGGCACCTATGAAAAGCATTCGCTTTTCATGTTCCAAATGGAACCTTCCTCGACGGAACCGCCCCCGCCATGTCCGCGGGAGAGTAGGCCCCGAAAACGGCCCGACAAGAACAAAAGCAAAAAAACATCGCTCTTGACAGGAGGCGCTTTCATATAAGACGTGTCGCAGCGCCAACATCCGGTGCGTAAGCACCGTGTTCTTTGAGGGCAGTAGCAATCACCTTCAAGGAGCGCGATGCGGACCGCACCGGGCAAG
>JBAWCO010000333.1:0-2170 GCA_049590315.1 Occallatibacter sp.
GAGCGGCATATGGCCGGGTGCCCTGAATGCCACGCGGAGCGCGAAGAGTTGCTGGCGCTTAAGCTGTTGGCCGCCGCGCATCCTGTCATCGAGCCCCCTGCCAACCTGGTAGCCCGCTCTCGCCAGCGCCTTGAGGAGGCCCTCGATGCTCTCCCTCCCAAGCGCTGGTATGAGTGGCTAGGCCAGCGCATGATGAACAACTTTGCCAGCTTGCAGGCGGCTCCCGTAGCGGCTTGCCTTCTGCTGGTGGCCGGCGCCGGTGCAGGCATCCTCGGCAGCTATGAGGTTGCGCAAAACCGTGCGGCCCACTCGGCAACCTCCATCACCACGGCCCGCGCCGCCGAACAGGCCCCGCCCGCCGCTGCTGAAATCGCCAACATCTCCAGCATCGTCCGCCAGCCCAACACGCAGATGGTTGAAGTCCATTACAACCAGGTCGTGCCCCGGCAGATGGAGGGCTCGCTCGACGATCCGGCCATCCGCCAGTTGCTCATGCTGGCTTCGGAGAACTCCGCATCCGCCGGCGTCCGCGACGACTCAGTGGGGCTCCTCGCCGCCGAGTGCCGCGCCGGCCATAGTTGCCAGGCCGCTGGCATCCGCGACGCCCTCATGGTTGCCCTGCGTTATGACAAGAATGCGGGCGTCCGCGAGAAAGCGCTTCAAGGCCTTGAGCCCTACGTCGCTGAAGATGTCCGCGTCCGCGATGCCGTGCTGGAGGCCCTGCTCAACGACCCTGACCCGCGTATTCGCACCGCGGCCATCAACATCCTTGAGCCGGTCGAAGCCGACACCAGCGTAAGACAGGTGTTGCATTCTGTTGCTAATTCAGACCATAATCCCCAAATCCGGACCGTTTCAAGAGAAGTCTTGAGCCGCGTTCCGGAGATTCAGTAAATCTGCCCAACCTTCTGGCAACTGCACCGTCTCAAAGAGTGCGGGCCGGGGGAAATGGAAACGCAGGAGAAGAACAAATGAAGCACCTTTTGAGGCCCTATCGCAATTTTGGATCGCTCGTATTGGCGGGGATGGCCATCGCCATTGCTCCGCCCTGCGCACAGGCGCAGATCATTATGCTGGTGCAGGAAGGCAGCCCCCTCCTGTTGCACTCCACCACCTCCCAGGGCTATCTTGGCGTTGACCTCGCCGACGTAGACCAGGAAAAGGCGCAGTCGCTCAAGCTCAAGGAACTCCGCGGCGCCATCATTACCCTCATCGATCACGACGCTCCGGCCGGGCAAATCGGCCTGAAAGTCAACGACGTCGTCATCCAGATCAACGGGCAAGATGTCGAGGGCGCAGAGCAGTTGCGCCGCATGCTCCACGAAATCCCCGCCGGCCGCAAAGTTAGCCTTGAAATCAGCCGCGACGGCAACATCCAGACGCTGGCCGTCCAGCTCGCCGACCGCCGCGTCATGGAGCACGAAATCTGGAGCAGGATCGGCAAGAGCGACGACGTCTTTGCTCAGCCTTCTGGCGGCATGGGTATCCTCAAAGGCGAAGGCGATGCCGGCGTCCCCGGAGTCTTGCGTCTGTCCATCTTCGGCAGCTCGCTCAATGTTGGCGCGTTCGTCGAGCCCCTCGCCGCGCAGACGGCCGAGTACCTCGGCATCCCTAGTGGCCTCATGGTCAAGCAGGTCGCCCGCAAAAGCGAGGCTGCCGTAGCCGGCCTCAAGATGCACGACGTCATCCTCAAGGTCGGCGCTGACAACATTACCGATCTCTCCAGTTGGGATCGCGCCCTTCGTTCCAACCAGGGCAAGCCCGTGCAGGTCACCATCCTACGCGACAAGAAGCAGCAGGTGCTCACTCTTCAGGTCGACTCCAAACACAAAGGCTAGTTGGAGCAGCCCGGCATCTTCGTCGACAGCAACTGCCGTTCTGCTTGCGGAAAGCAGCCAGAACGGCTTCCAGCGAGCGCAGCGTTTTGTAAGGGCACGATTTTAATCGCGCCGTAAGCGCTTTGGAATCCCTGTTGGCTTCTGCCACTGAGGGATGGTTTGGGGCATCTGCGAATCGAAAGATCGCCTTTTTCCGCGACCTGTTAAGCCCCTGCGAGACCCTTTCCGGCCCTCTTTTCCGCTTCTCTTCCTCAACCTCCGGCAAGCCCGGACCATCGGTCGAATTCCTCGTTCTGCATCCCGCTCGAACCGGGTTTTGATCCATATACAAC
>JBAWCO010000334.1:0-7531 GCA_049590315.1 Occallatibacter sp.
TGGCGGACTCGATGGCGTCCGGCATGGTAGGCGGCGGGACCAGCATATCTTCCTTGCGCATCACCAGCGTCGTCGCATTCAGGCTGGCAAGCTCGAAGCCGTGGCCGTGGGTGATCGCGTCGGTCGGGCACGCCTCGACGCAGTAGCCACAGAAGATGCAGCGGTTGTAGTCGATGTTGTAAACCTTGGCGTAGCGCTCGGAAGAGGAAATGCGCTGCTCCGCTGTGTTTTCCGCGGCCTCAATAAAAATGCAATTCGAGGGGCAGGCCGCCGCACACAGGAAGCAGGCTACACATTTTTCCAGGCCGTTTTCGTCGCGCTGCAGCACGTGGGCGCCGCGGAAGCGCTGTTCAAACACCGCTCCGCGCAAGGGCCCTTTGCCGTCCGGGTAGTTCTCCACCTGCGTAGGCTCAAAGATCTCCCCGAAGGTGATGCTCATCCCCTTGGCAATGGCGGCGACGTTGCGCACAATCGACATGACGTCAGTATACGATGACTCCAGGAGAAGAAAGATGCGTTCGAAAGTTTGGTTGGCTATTCTTTTTGGGGCGATGAACCTCGAAGCAGCTGTCTCACAGTCTCCGGCCCAGCCCCCGGTCCGGTCTGAGGTCCAATCCCAACCGCAATCCCAGCCCATGGCCGCGATGGAAATGCCCCACTCCAAGCCATCAGGTCCGGTCGGCCCGCTGAAAATCACCTTCGCCGACAAGTCTGCCGAGTGGACCCCTACAACGCTCTCCGCATTGCCGCATACAACAATCACCGCCTACAACGAGCACGCCAAGGCTGACCAGACCTACTCCGGCGTTGAATTGATTGAACTACTGAAGCCGCTCGGCGTGGCGGACAAGCCGCATGGCAAAGAGTTTCGCCTGTACCTAGTCGCGGAGGGCTCCGATGGCTACCAGGTGGTCTATTCAATCGGCGAAGTGACTCCGGACGTGCACATTGGAAAAGTACTCGTGGCAGACACGCAGGACGGCAAACCGATTGCCGACGACGGTCCCCTCAAGCTGGTTGCCGTTGGTGAGAAGCGTCCCGCCCGCTGGGTGCGCAACCTTGTAGCCATCCGTGTTCTGACAGCCCAATAACCGCGCACCCCTTCTCTGCGTACGCCGGAATAGTCTAGCGGGGCTTCTCCTCCCTCGGACGTTTCTCGTCAGGCGCAGGCCTCGGCGGTGGAGCTGCATGTGGGGGCGGCGCAGCGTGTTGTTGCGGCGGAGCCTCATGCACGGGCGGCGCAGCGTGTTGCGGTGGAGCAAAGCGCTCTGGGGGAGCGGTACGTTGTGGAGCGGGGCTGGCAGGAGCCTGTCGCGCCGGAGCGGGACGCGTTTCTGGGCGCGCTGCGGGCGGCGGCGGCATTGGCCGCTGGACCGGTTGCTCATGTTGTGGAGGCAGTGGGTGCTGCGCTGGTTGCGGCGCAAACTCTGGCCGGCCTGTCCCTTGTCTTTGCGGCGGGGTCGGCGGGGTCGCATTGGTGTGCGGCGGAGGAAATGTGTGCTGCTGTTGAGCCGGACCAGCATGGGGCGGTGGAGCCGTCTGCATCGGCGCGACCCCGTGCGGCGGCCCCAACTGCTGAGGCGGACCTGCATGTGAAACCGGAGCCCCGTGCTGCTGTGGAACCGCTTGCATCGGCGGTCTCGCGTGCGCAGGCGGAGCGGCGTTGGGGCGCGCTTCCAACTGGCCGCGTTGCTGCGGAATAGCTTGATTTTGATTGCGTGGTTGCACGACAGGCAAGTTGCGGGGCAAAGGCGCCGCAACCGGTCGCACGCCGCGATCGGCCACCAGTGGTCTGTTGACCACCGGGTTGGCCGGGTGGCCATGGTTCACCGCGGCAAATTGCGTCCGATCCATGCTCGCCGCGTGCTCATGCTGCGCTTGAACCTGCATCGGCGGAGCATGCGGCTCACGTAGCGCCACCAGTTCCGCCGGCCTTGGCCGCAGCCGGATACCCGCCTGGCCGCCGTGGAAGCTCACGCGCTCGTTGTTGTTCGCAATGACCTTGCGGTTGTATACATTGTGCACCACGTTGTCGTTGATGTTGTTCACACTCCGGTTGTAATAGAAGTGTCCGGAATTCCAGTAGCCGCCCTGGTACCCGGTGCCTACATAGCCAAAGCCATAATTCACGCCCCCATAGAAGCCAATGTGCGGGCCCCAATAGCCACGGAAGAAGCAATAGTGGTTGTGCGCATAGCCCCAGTAGCCAGGTGTCCAGAGCGCACCCGTATAAGGAGCCTCAACCCACACGCCGGGCACCCAATAGTACCCAGTTGAAGCGTAATTCCAGTATCCCGGAGTCCAGATATAACCGTCGCCGGGATCCTGAGGCTGGTCATAGTCAGGCAACGGTGGCGGGGGGTCGGGAGCAGTCTCGACAGCCTGTTCCCCGTTGTACGAGTCGTCGTCATCGGGAGATTGGTACGCAGCCTGCTGATAATAGGCATCCGAATCCGGCGGAGGAGCGCTTTGCTGGTCGTTGTATGAGCTGTCTGGTGCTGGGCTGCTAGCAGGCGCCGCGGCATACGACGAGCTGGAAGCCGGCGCAGAAGAGGGCGCGGCTGTTCCGGGACTGGTGGAAACGGGCGCCAGGTTCGCTGCAGCGGGATCCTGAGACTGGTTTTGTGCGGCCGTCTGGTTCGCATTGGCTGCATTTTGGTCTTGATTGGACTTACATCCAGCAGTCCAGAGAAGGACTGCTAGGGCGAGCAGAGGCAAGCTTGCAAACGTGCGGAAACGGTTCATGACACTCTCCACAGATTTGGATGCCGGTTGTAGGGTCGCCGTCTACGGCCACCCTCAGCCGTAAGCCTGCCGAAAGCCCAACGGATCGGTGTGAAGAGATGTCAATGCCGGGCTCCGGGGGGCACAGACTGCCCTCGGTTGTTGGCTGGCGGGGTAGTCACAGGCTTCCGTTCCTGGCGAGGTTTTACTTTTTCCTCGCATAATGGAGAGTCCTGTCCGCGCGCCAGCCCTGGAACCACGGTCGGAGCGTGGCAAATCCGCTGCTTCATCGCCTCGGCGCTCTTGCCGCTCAACGGTTGCGTGCGCTCCAGCCGGCTGAACTGGTCCAGTTCGTGGCGGTAAATGAAATCCTCCTGCGGTTTTTGTTTGCCGTAATCGAGGTGGGTCCAGGTGCTCACAAATTGAGCTCCATTGAAATCCGTCAGAATTGCGTAGGCTTGGTTCTCAGTCACGCCCTCCGGCGGGTTCCCGCCCCAGACTTGTACTCCCTGTCCATTTTGCAACCAGCGGCCCGTCCACATGTGTTGAGAAATGTCATAGTAAAAAGCCGTGAAGAAAGTGTTCGCCGCGCACTCATTGCAACTGTCGTAGAGAGCTGCAGGTTCCGGCCGCGCACCCTCCAGGAAATGCATCCAGTCGAGCCACCTCAGATTCACTCCCTTGATCAAGGGCGCAATCGCGTGCGTGGTGAGCGACGCGTTCCACACTGTAAAGGTGTCCTCGCTGGCTGGCGATTGTGGCGAGGCTCGCAGCGTAGTCACGACCAGCGCCGCATCGTACTCCACGCCAATCTCGCGGATCGCGGTCCACTTTTGCGGTTCCAGCGAGCGCGTAACCCACACCACAGTGTCATGGTCACTGTCAGAATGGAAGTCGACCCATCGAAACTCGTCAGGTCCCTGCTGGCAGCACAAGGGCATTGCAAAGCTGAGCACACACGCAATCAAACCGGCAACGGCCCGGGGGGAGACGCCACGCATGGTTTAGGTATATCAGAGGCTCCCATGACCGCTTGGATGCCCCTTTGTACTGGTTGTATCAATCGGGCTTTGAAAGGGCACAGATTTAGCCGCGCCGCCTGAGGCCAGAAATAGCGGCCCTCGATCATAGCTGGTGCACCGTTTTGGCCCCTGGTAGCTCCGCAAAAGTATTCCAACTGAGCGCGACAACGCCTGTCTGCGGGCCTGAAGCTACAGCCCCAGCTTCGCCCAAATCGCATCCACTCTAGCCTTCGTTGCACGATCCATCTCGATCATCGCCGGCCATGGCCGCTCGAATCCCTCAGCCTTCCACTTCCGCGTCGCATCGATTCCCATCTTCGATCCGTAGTTAGGCAGCCGCGATGCGTGATCGAGCGAGTCCACCGGCCCCAGCGTGAACTGAATGTCCCGCTCCGGATCGATGTTGTTGGCGACTCGAAGAGTCACCTCGCCCACATCCTGCACATCGCAGTCTTCATCCACCACAATGATGCACTTGGTAAACATCGCCTGACCCAGCGACCAGATAGCATTCATCACCTTGCGCGCCTGCCCCGGATAACTTTTACGAATCGACACCAGCATTAAGTTGTGAAAGACGCCCTCGACCGGCAAGTGAATGTCGACGATTTCGGGAATCGTCATCTTCATCGCAGGCAGAAAAATGCGCTCCACCGCCTTGCCCATCCATGCGTCTTCCATCGGCGGCTTGCCCACAATGGTTGCAGCGTAAATCGGATCCTTGCGGTGTGTGATGCAAGTGAGATGGAAGACCGGATAATCATCCGTCAACGTGTAAAAACCTGTGTGATCGCCGAAGGGTCCCTCGCTGCGCAACTCGCCCAGCTCAACATAGCCTTCGAGCACAATCTCCGCGTGCGCCGGAACTTCCAGATCCACCGTCTCGCACTTCACAATCTCAACCGGCTTGCCGCGCAGGAATCCGGCAATCATGAATTCTTCAACCTCCGGCGGCGCGGGAACAATGGCGGAAAACGTGGTCGCAGGATCAGTGCCGATCGCCACAGCCACTTCCAGTCGCGACCCCTTCAGGTTGCCCAGAGCCACCTGCGGCAACCCGCCGATCGGACCATCAGGAATCGTCACAGCTCCACCGGCCGACTCGGCCATCGCCGCAACGCGCGCCGTTCTTGGATCGGCATCTGCCGCGGAAGTTGCCGCCGCACGCAGTGCCTCACGGTAATGTTCTGCCGCTACCTTCTGCCGCTGCCAATGCATGCCGGTAGTCTGCCGGTCGTACACCTGCATGCGGTACATACCGATGTTGCGCTTGCCCGTCCGAGGATCGCGCGTATGCACGCAAGGCAGCGTGATAAACCGTCCCCCATCATGCGGCCAGCATTTGAGAATCGGAAACGCGCCGAGATCGAAACCGTCTTTCCCGCCGTTGTCCTTCCCTTTCAGGATCACTTCCTTGCACCGCGCCTCCCTGGCGCTCACAGTCTTCGGGAATGCGCTCGTCAGCGCTCCCAGTTGCGGCAGCATCTTGAGCTTGTCAAATAATCCTTCGGGAGCCTTTACATTCATCAGCCCCTTGATCCGCTCAGCAATCTCATCCAGGCGATCCACACCCAGCGCCAACGCCATCCGCCGCTCGCTCCCGAACTGGTTGATGAGCACTTTGTGTCCGGGATGTCCCTTGACATTCTCGAAAAGCAGCGCCGGCCCACCGGGAGCATAATTCCCCGCACTTCCCTTCGCGTCGGCGCTCCTCTCCGCGCCAATTTTCGAAACGCGATCGGTAATCTCCGTAATCTCCAGCTCCGGCGAAACCTCTTCCCCAATTCGCCGCAGTTCGCCGTGCTTTTCGAGTGTCTTGATCCAGTCGCGCAGATCGTCGTAGGCCAATGTGTGAGCTCCCAGGATGCGGTTTCATCCCCAATTCATACTAAGGCCACGGGGCGGAGGCAGCTTTGTATTTCACAGCTACGTGAGCGTTCACTTCGCGATAGAAACCAGCGGGTTGGCAGGAGGAACAGGATCCATCGGGAACCCCAGGCGCTTCCACTCGTCGAAGCCGCCGCGCAAAGGGCGCACACGCTCGATTCCCAGCCTCTGCAAGGTCATTGCGGTTTTTGCCGCCGTGGCCTCGCTTGGGCACGTGCAATAGAGCACAATTTCGCTTTCGCGTGAGATCTCAAGATGCCGTGCAGTCAACGCATCAGGCGAGAAGTGGTGAGCTCCAGGCAGCGTGAAAGGGTCCGCCAGCAACTCCAGCGGATGACGCAGGTCCACAATGTATACCGATTGGCCGGCGTCCAATTGTTTTTTCAACTCTTCGGGCTCAAGACGCGCAGCAATCAGCTTCTTCAGAACCATGCGACGACGGATGATGCGGCCGACGAAGAAGCCCAGAATGCCGAGGACAAGCAGCGCCCCGGAGAAACGGCCTGCCCAATTCAGCAAGCTGGGATCCCGCTTCAGCAGATCGCCGAAGAGGCGGCCTATTGCCAGAATCGCGCCAACCCACAGCGTGGCGCCGATGCCGTCGAAGAAGAGGAAGTCGCCAAATGCCATGCCGTTCTCGCCTGCTACAGGGGGAGCCAGCGTGGCCAGACCCGGTACGAATTTGGCGATTGCCAGGGTAAAACGGCGGCGGCGTCCAAAAGAATCCTGTGTACGGCGCACGCAGATGGTCGGCTCCATCGAGAGCTTGCATAGAAGCCGCAGCACATGATGCCCATAGCGGCGGCCAACATGGAACCAGCAAGTGTCTGCGGTCAGCGAGGCAGCCACGCCGGCCAGCAGCGCCACCGGAAAGCTGATCTGGTGTTCCGCAGACAGAGCCCCGGCAGCCAGCAACACCGGAGTGGCAGGCAGCGGAATCCCGAGTTGCTCCACGAAAACCCAGACAAAGAGCAACAGGTATCCGTACGTCAGCAAAATATGTGTTGGTAATTCCATCGGAAACGGTCCTGTCGTCGCGTACTGGGGAATTGGACTCCGTGCGCCCTGACGGCCAACTGCAGGTGAGAACCCACGGAAATCTATCTTATCGGATGACTGAACTTGGAATTCGTTTCAAGGGATTGAATCCCAAGCCCAAAACGGAAAAGCCGCCCGGAGGCGGCCTTTCTTTCCAATCGTAGAAAGCTGGGCTACGGCTGAGCCGGTGCCGCGGGAGCAGCCGGAACAGAAGCAGTTTCCTGCTGGCCTTTGGTGGCGAACCAGTTGCGGTCAAGAAGGTTCTTGTAGAACTCGCCAGTGAGTTCCGCAGCGCGAGGACCAAAGGTCGGCCGTCCGCCTTCAAGGAAGAAAACCGTTACGAGGCTGCCCTGGGGTGAGTCAGAGTAAGAGGCGAACCAGCCGAAACGCGTCCCCTTGTCCGAGCAGGTTCCAGTCTTGCCGAAGACTGGAAATGCCTGGAAGTTCGCGCGCAACCGCCGCGCGGTTCCATACTCGACCGCACCCGCCATCCCGTCCTGCAGATCGGGCACGTACCGGGCGATATCGAGTGTCCGCTTGATCTTCGGTTCAAAGCCAGCGATGTCTGCTGGAGTCGTAGGATGCTGCAGATAATAGAGCGTTCCACCGTTCGCCAGGGCAGCCACGTACGCGCCTAACTGCAGCGGCGTCATAGAAACGCCTTGTCCAAAGCTGCACATGCGCCCCACGCCGCCCTCTGAGGCGGGCAGTGCCTGATCGGGATAAACACCTAATTGCTCACCTTGGATGTTGTACCCAGCCAGCTCGCCCAGGCCGAACTGCGTGGCGTAATGGCGCACGCGGTCAAAACCCAGTTCGCGGCCAAGTTCTTCAAAATAGAGATTGTTGATCTTGGCCAG
>JBAWCO010000335.1:0-1860 GCA_049590315.1 Occallatibacter sp.
GTTACGAGAACGGTTTCGAGCTGGAAGCTGCGGACCCGGACGCTGGAGTTGGGGAGGCGAACGCTGGTGATGGGGGTGGTGAACGTAACGCCAGACTCTTTCAGCGATGGGGGCCGGTTTCTCGAACCCGAGGCGGCTATCGCACATGGATTGAGGCTTTTGGGCGAGGGTGCGGATTTGCTGGACCTGGGCGCGGAGAGTACGCGGCCGGGATCGCTGGCGGGGGGAGGGCCGGAGCCGGCGGTGAACGCGGAGGAGGAGCAAGCCCGATTGCTGCCCATTCTCAAAGGGATTCTGGCGGCGCGACCAGAATCCATTATTTCTGTGGATACTTACAAGGCCTCGACGGCCCGGGCCGCGTGCGAGGCTGGGGCAGAAATCATCAATGATGTGAGCGGGTTTGAATGGGACAGGGGGTTGGCGGGAGTGTGCGCCGAGAGTGGTTGCGGGGTAGTGTTGATGCATACCCGCGGGCGCCCGGATGAGTGGGGGACGCAAACGCAACTTGAGCCGGATGAACTGCTTGCCACGGTGCGCACTGGGCTGGAAGCGAGCTTGGAGAAGGCTGGGCTGGCCGGGGTCGCTCGGGATGCGATTGTGCTGGACCCTGGGTACGGGTTTGGGAAGCGATTCGGCGAGAATTTTGCGCTGCTGGCGCGGCAAGGGGAGCTCCTGGAATTGGGGTTGCCGCTGCTGGCGGGGGTGAGCCGGAAGTCATTCCTGGGATGGGCGTTAGCCTCGCTTTACGGCGAGAAGAGCGCGCCGGTGGAGGCTCGGGAAATGGCCAGTTTGGCGGGGATGACTGCGGCGATTTTGCAAGGGGCGTCTGTGGTCCGGGTGCACCGCGTGCGGGAAGCAGTGGAAGCGGCGGCGATTGCGGATGCGGTGCTGGCTGCGATGCTCTAGGATCTCCAAAACAACACAGTAGGACCGGCGCACACGCCCCTGGATTTTGATGTGGGGGCACTGTGAGATTCGTGTGGCGTGATCCCGCCTTCCCGTATAGAATTTTGCAGGCCAAGAATACAATTGGGCTTTTCAACGAACCGGGTAGTCCCCCCAAGGGTCAATCACAATCAAGGAAAGTGAGGGAACAGGCATGGCTTGCCCTAATGGTAAAGCGTGGTGTCCTGGTCCTGGCGGCTTTGGAAACAAGTGCCAAGCTTGCCAGAAGACGGGTTCGAGTACAACAGGAACCGGACTGCCAAGTCCGACGATCCCAATGGGCAAGAGTGTTCCGCTGCCAACGACGCCCACAACCGTGACGACTCCGCCGGTGAAGCTAAAGACTGTGATACCGCTGCCGGTACCCGACATTGTGGCGACTACTGCAACTTCGAGCGGGGGAAGGAGCGTGGTGCTCTATCGCGGCGACTCGAGAGAACCGGGCGAGATCAAGCGGGTTGGCTTCGAGCGGTGGGGCGAATCGATCGCCAATGTTTCCAAGGCCGGAGGCCTGGCCAACTACATCGGTGAAAAGTGCAAGGAGTTGAAAAACGGCAAGACCTTCGCGGATTTTGTGCGGGTGTCAAAGAACCAGGGACGGCCGACCATCTCCACTTCGCTGAACCAGGGTTGCGGCGGGTACGCCTCGGGACCGATTTACAAGATTCAGACGAGTGGGTTGCAGGAGTTTGAACTGGACCAGAAGATCATGCCGGCCGAGTTCGCCGACATCGATTGGAGAAGCGACGGGCTGAAGGTCTATATGACTGGACCAACGCTGCTCGAGTCGCAAGGGGCGGCGCACACCATTGTGATCGACTTGAGGCTGGGCACCGAGGAGTGGGCCTTCTTTACCAACGTGCCTTCGGTAAGGATTACGGATTACAGGGAGGGCAAAGGGGCCTTTGTTTCAAT
>JBAWCO010000336.1:0-3486 GCA_049590315.1 Occallatibacter sp.
CGGGTGGTTTTGTAGAGGATGGGGCGACCGATGACCTGTTTGCGTCCGGCAGTTGCGATGAGTTTGCGGGCAAGCAGCGATCCGAAGACGCCGGACGATTCCACACCGCGAATCTCGTTGACCTCAGGGGCGGTAACCGGCTGCTTGTAGGCAATCACGGCCAATGTTTCAAGAGCCGGCAGAGAGAGCTTCATGGGTGGTTTGAGGCTTTTGACGAAGGCGCGGACAGCATCGTGGCACTCGGGCTTGGTGGCCATGCGGTAGCCGCCGGCAATTTCGCGGATTTCGATGCCGCGGCTGTCGGAAGCGTAGTCCGCGATGAGTTCATCCAGTACCTGACGGAGAGCGGCGCGCACCTCACGGTCGAGTTGACGGGCGACCCGCTTTGCTTCAAGCTCCTCATCGACCTTCTGAAGAGGTGAAACTGCGGCGTCGACACTTTCTGCGGCGGTGAGTTCGGGGCTGGGTTCTGTAGTCGGATCGGGGGCCACGTCAGGCTGAGGCTCGGCGACGGCGGTCTCGGGATCAGTTTCAGGAACCACAGAAGTGCCGCCCGGCTGATCCACTTCCAGGTCGCCCATCGCGGTCGGGATTAGCGTTGGAGGCTCGGATGTCTGTTCTTCGGCGGCTTCTTCCGCATTCGCAGCTTGTTCGCTCTTCCACTCCAGCGCTTCAGACGCAAAAAGGACGGAGAGCTGGGCCAGTGTGACCGGCTCCTCCGCAGCGTAAATGACAGCTTCCAGCTTGACTTTAAGACTCATCGATAATAGGTACCTCAAGTATGGTACCGGAAGCGGCAGGGCCTGTGTGTGCATCGCGAGCCATGGAGCGTCCATTAGACAGAAAAAAGGGCGTTCGCCGAAGCGAACGCCCTGAGAGGCAGAAAAAGAAAGCAGCTTAGTGAGAGATTTTTGCGAAGGACCAAAACAAAGTGCCTGAGAGCAGTGCCGCGGCGGGCAGGGTGAGGACCCAGGCCATCGCGATGCTGCGAAGCGTGGACCACTGCAGGCCGCTGCGATTGGCAAACATGGTGCCTGCCACACCCGAGCTCAAGACGTGGGTAGTGGAGACCGGGAGTCCAAAGTTATCGGCAGCGATAATGGTGCACATGGCGACCAGTTCGGCGGTAGCGCCCTGGGCGTAAGTGAGGTGCTCCTTGCCGATTTTCTCGCCGACGGTGACGACGATACGCTTCCAGCCGACCATCGTTCCCATGCCCAGCGCCAGGGCGACGGCCACCTTGACCCAGGTGGGAATGAACTTGGTGGCTTTGTCCACCTTGCTCTTGTAATTGCCAAGGGCCTTGTTTTCGTCGTCGGTGAAGGCGACACTCTTATTTTTCTGAATCAGACGGAGTGCTTCGCTGGTCACGTACATGTCGTTGCGAACGTTCGCTTGTTGGTTGGGCGGGACTGACTTGAACTCTTTGTAGAGAGCGACTTCGTGGTTTGTATCCTCAACCAATTCACGGAGGGCCAGAATCGTGTCCTGCTGAATCTTCTTTGTGCGGATAAAATCGGTGACTTCTGTTCGCGCATCGGTACCCAGGATTCCGGCTTTGTCTACATGGCGGTCCAGGATATGTCCCGCCTGCTCGGAAGCAGCGATGAAGTCCTGGACGTCGCTGCCAGTGACTGCGTGGTTGAGCGCATAGGCGGTGGGTACGGTGCCGATGAGGATAAGCATGATGAGGCCCATGCCTTTCTGCCCGTCATTTGATCCGTGGCCGTAGCTCACACCGGTGCAGGTAAGAACTAGCAGGAGCCGAATGGGCCACGGTGGGGGCGTGCCATCTTTGGGCGCCTCGTAGAGGGCAGGGTACTTGATAACCGCTTTGGAGAGCAGGAATAACAGTGCAGCCGCCCCGAAACCAACCACAGGCGAAATCAGCAGCACCTTGAAGACCTTGGTGACCTGGTCGATGTCGATGCCAGAGGTGCCGTCATGCCCATTCATGAATTGGTTCGCAAGTCCGACGCCGATGATGGAACCGATCATGGTGTGGGAGCTAGAGGCGGGCAGGCCGAACCACCAGGTGCCCAGATTCCACAAGATCGCTGCGAAAAGCAGGGCGAACACCATGGAGAACCCGGCTCCCGAACTCACCTGCAGAATGAGTTCGACAGGAAGCAAGGTGATGACCGTGTAGGCTACAGTGCCGGAGGAAGTGAGCACTCCCGCAAGATTGCACATGCCGGACCAGACCACGGCAATATTCGGGTCCAGCGAGTGTGTGTAAATAACTGTTGCCACAGCATTTGCCGTGTCGTGGAAGCCGTTCACAAACTCAAATCCGAGCGCGATCAGCAGGGCGACCACCAGCAGAAGATAGGGCCAGAAGCTGCCTACAGTAACCCCGGTAAAGTCGTTGGATATGTTGAAGGCGATGAAGGCAAGGCCGGCAATCAGCGCGCCGAAAACGACGATTCCGCTGATCAGGGCATGGGACTTCTTCATCTTCTTTTCAAGTAATGCTGATGCGGGAGGACGACCGGGAACGGTTGTCGCTACGTCGGACATAGAGATGCTCCAGAGTTGAATTGGATTTGTTGTCCGGGACCGCTGGGGAGCAAAAACCAGACTCAGCAATGGATATACCAGTCAGATGAAAGGGCGATGAATTATTGCGGGGTATTGGGGCTAAATTGACCTGAAAAGGGGGGTGTGCACTGCCGGGGTAGGGGCCTGGATGATGCCGGGCACTAGTTATCGCGCGGCGATATTCTCGGCTAACCAGAGGGCCAACTCGGGCTCAGTGATTTCTCCGGCAGCCAAGCCAAGAATGGTGAGATATGCCTCTTCCTGGCTGGCGATCAGTTCAGATCCATTCACGTCTAGAAAGGCGAACGAGACCAACAGAGCCGTTCGCTTGTTCCCATCCATAAATGGATGATTGGAGGAGATGCCAAAAGCGTATGCTGCGGCGAGAACTGCTAGCGATGGCTTCGATTCCGAGTAGGCCCAGATGTTCTTGGGACGGAACAATGCGGATTCCAACAATCCAGCGTCCCGAAGGCCAGCGGAGCCGCCGCGCGCGGCAAGTTCAAGATCGTGAGCAATTACAGCATCCACGACTTCCATCCACAGCGGTTCTTCCATTATTCCGCCAGTTTCCGCAATGCGTCGCGGTATTTCCGCATCACCCGCTCCGTAGCCTCAAGCTTGCGCATAAACTGGTCGTCGTAAGGGGTCAGGTGCGCGCCGAAAGGCGTCTCTGAAAGGCAAATCGAGTCGCCTTTCTCAACGTTTAGCCGCGCCAAAGTTTCCTTGGGGAGAATGATCCCGGCAGAGTTGCCGATGGCAATGATCTTGGTAGTCGTGGGCATGCGAGGCTCCTTCAGGAGTCCTAGTATAACATAAGTTATAACGTTAGATTGGAAATATTAGGGTCAGCGCCAGTCATCGCGGGCGTTGGCGAGGCCTTCATTCATGACGGTGTCGAATCCCGCCTGCTTTTTGATAAAAATCTCGGAGAAGGCACGGTCC
>JBAWCO010000337.1:0-22412 GCA_049590315.1 Occallatibacter sp.
CGATTATCGGCCTGCTTAACTCCGGATTGGCTGCGGCTTACTATCTCCGTCTGGCCTTGGTCGCCGTGCAAGTTCCCGACGACAAGCAAGGCGTAGCAGCTTTCCCAAGGCCGCGGATCGGCATCGCAGTGGGAGCGGCTCTGCTCTTCGCGGTCGCCGCGTCGCTGGTTATGGGCATCTACCCTCAATGGGTGGTTCTCCCCGCGGCCCAAGCCGGCGCGCACACACTGCAAGCTCCTCCCGTGCAAACAGCCGCCCCTCTCGATAACGCCCAGTCGCAGCCGGCCCTCAAAGGCAGCCACGATAGGACTTACCCGCTATTCAAGCTTCAATGAGGCTCGTGTAATAAGCCTGTATCAGTCTGAGCACCCGATCATCCACAAAGTGCTCTTGAACCCATGCGCGCGCGGCTAGGCCCATCCGCTGCCGCCGATCCGCGTCTCGCAGTAGCTTGAGCACAGCCTCGCTGATCGCCTCCGGATAGCCCGGTGGAATCAGCAGCCCGGTCACCTCCGGCACTACGGAGTCGCGCGATCCGGTAGCGATAGTCGTCACCACCGGAATCCCCGTGGCCGCCGCTTCCAGCACCACGTTGGGAAACCCCTCACGCCACGTGGGCAATACCATCACGTCCATAGCCCGGTAATAGGGCGCAGTGTCCTCTACGTACCCCGTCAGATGAATCTTCGGATGGCATTCAATCCTCGCTCGCAGTCCGTCATCCAACGCGTCTTCTGCAGCATCGAACCAGCCGACGAACAGCAACTGAACATCTGGCATCACCTTCAATATCAGGTCGAAGGCCTCAATCAGCTCCGGCACTCCCTTGTCCCGTGTCAAGCGTCCCGCAAACCCTACCACCAATGCGTCGCGGGTGAGCCCAAGAGTCGCTCGTACATTGCTCGGCCCCGGCGAGAATCGCTCCACATCCACCCCGTTGGTGCTGCCCGCACCCAGCAGGTGAATCTTTGCATCTGGAGCGATGTTGAGCGCCAACGCTTCCGCCCGCAAACTCGCGCTGTTGCAAAGCACAACGTGAGCACAGCCCGCGGACACACGCTCCGCAGTCAGCAGCACCCACCGCTTGAAGCCTGTTGACCTTTCAAGCTTCAACCCGCGCAGCATGTAAACGCGTACCGGCACGCCTGCAAGCCTGGCCGCCAGGTTGCCCAGGAGTCCTGCTTTCGGGGTACTGAATTCTGTCAATTCCGGCTTGAGCCTGCGCAAGAACCGCCAAAGCCGTACAAGGGCCCGCAGATCCTCCAGTGGCGCAATGCCTCGCCGCATTGGAATAGCAACTGCCTCCACGCCCTCAGTGGCTGCTATGCGATCCACCAGTTCCCCGGGGCTTGAGACCAGCGTGATTTGAAAACCGGCGTCACTCAGTGCTCGCAGTCTCCCTGTAAGCGTCAAGCAGGTCTGCGAATCCGTAATCCCCACCACAATTCGACGAGGGACTGCACATATCGGCAACTCAGTAGCGTTTTGCGGCGCATCGATAACCGGCACGTGTGAACCTGCAGCCTGAGCGGTCTGTAGATTGATCTTTGGAGAGATTAGAGAAAACTTACCACCGTCGACGTTGAATGACTGTGAGCTAAAACACGGCCTCAATGGGATCGCTCCTCATATTCTTTTGATTCACGCATAAATCTATGCTCGCGGTGAACCGGTGACAAACCGACCCAGGGTACTACTGCTGATTCCGCACTTGGGCGGCGGTGGCGCGGAGCAAGTCACCGCGCTGCTGGCGCGGGGCCTTTCTCGTCGGAAATATGAGCTGCATTTGGCGCTCGTCACGCAGAAAGACCCCGGCACAAAAGAACTGCCATGGAGAGTGGGCATCCACGTTTTGGGCGCATCGCGCGTGCGTTTCAGCGCCCTCCGCCTGCTGCGGTTGATCCGCCAACTCAAACCGGATCTGATCTTGTCCGGGATGGCGCACCTCAACTTTCTTATCCTGCTGCTGCGCCCGTTTTTTCCCCGGGAAACGCGTATCTTCGTTCGACAGAATGCAACCGTCTCCGCCGGGTTGAATTCCCGGGATTTTCCGCGCCACAGCCGTCTGCTCTATCGTCTGCTGTATTCCCGCGCTGACCGCGTGATCTGCCAGACCTCCGCGATGTCCAGAGATTTCGCCGCTGAGATTGGAATTCCTGAACAACAACTGGCGCTGCTTTCAAATCCCGTGGACATTGAATCCATCCGGACCACGAGTGAAGACGCTCCGAATCCGTGGGCCAGCCTGGCGCCTGACATGCTAGCTCCTCGTTTGCTGGCAGTGGGTCGTCTCTCGCGAGAAAAAGGTTTTGATCTGCTCATTCGCGCACTGATCACCGTCCGCGAGCAGTTTCCCAAGACTGAACTGGTGATTGTGGGCAAAGGTCCGGAAGAAACCGCATTGAAGTCTTTGTGTCGCGAACTGGGAGTGCAGTCCGCAGTGCAATTCCCAGGCTACGTCGATCATCCCTCGGCATTTTTTCCGGGCGCCTCCCTCTTCGTGCTTTCCTCCCGGCACGAAGGCCTTCCGAATGCCTTGTTGGAAGCCGCTGCCGGAGGTCTGCCTCTTGTTGCCACGCCTGCTTCCGTAGGAATGGTCGACCTCCTTCGCGGCCAGGAAGGCGTCTGGCTTGCCGGTGAAATCACCGCCGAAGCGCTCGCTTCGTCTCTAATCGCAGCCCTCCACTCTCTACCTTCAGGTCAGCGCTTTCCGCACCCATTCATCGAGCAGTTCAGTCTCCGCCGCGCGATCTACGCTTATGAGGACCTGATTGATTCAGCCCTCTCCGAGCGCCAGCAGTGAACCACGTCGCATTTGTCATTCCCACCATCGACCGCATCGGCGGCGCTGAGCGTCAGGTGATCCTGCTCGCTAAAGGCCTTCGTCAGGGCGGGTGGCGAGTCAGCGTCGTGGCGCTCTCCGGTACCGGGGGAGAAGCAGCAGCCGACTTAGTATCTGCCGGCATCGAATTCTTCACACTGCAGATGCGCAAAGGTCTCGCCGACCCGCGCGGATGGCTTCGCTTCAATCGCTGGCTCAAACACCAATCGCCCGACATTCTTCACGCTCACCTGCCCCACGCGGCGTGGTTCTCTCGCTGGTCGCGGCTCGCTGCGCCTGTGCGCGTGGTGGTGGATACGCTGCACAGCTCTTCGACTGGCGCCATCGGCCGGCGACTGGGTTTTCGTTGTAGTAACTGGCTTCCGGACAGCGTCACCGCGGTGAGTCGTGACGTAGCAAGCGCGCATCTATCCGCCCGGATGGCCTCGCAAATCACCGTTATTCCCAACGGCGTGGATGTGGAGGAATGGCGCCCCGATCCAGAGGTACGCGCAATCGTTCGCCGCGAACTCAATCTCAATCACGAGTTCCTCTGGTTCGCCGCAGGCCGTCTGGACTCCGTTAAAGGCTATCCAACGCTTCTCACAGCAATCGCGGAACTTCCACAGGAAGCCCGGCTCGTAATCGCCGGTGCTGGACCACTCGAAAACGAATTACGGTCTCTTTCAATGTCGCTCGGCATCGATGCTCGTGTGCGTTTCCTCGGTTTCGTGCCGGATGTACACCGTTGGATGCAGGCCGCTGATGGATTCGTGCTCACGTCAAAATGGGAAGGACTCCCGATTGCTCTGCTCGAAGCTGCGGCCTGTGGCGTGCCCGCCGTGGCCACGGATGTTCCAGGTACGCGCGAGGTGGTGCAGGATGGACGGACCGGTTGGCTCGTTCCGAGCGGCAATCACATCGAACTTGCCGAGTCCATGTCGATGATGATGCAAACCTCGCCGGAGGCACGCACGGTAATGGGCCAGCGCGCACTGCAGAATGTGATCGACCGATTCAGCCTCGCAGTCGTCCTCTGCCGCTGGGAAGCCCTCTACCACGACCTTCTCTCATGCAATCCCATCCCAAGGCGTCACGGCCATCAGGCAAGCAATCCATTCTGAATGCATTGCTTGAATAACTGTGCATTTCTAATTGTGTTTGAATATTTTATTTCATTCCAATCTTCATGCGCAGACGCATTAGTCTTGTCCTGAAACGGAGGCCTCGAATGCGTATCAATGCAAACGCCCCGTACAGCCGCTCTGTAGCACCGAAATCCCGCGCCGTAAACTCCGCCGCCACCCGCTCCACAGACGTGAACTGCCCCGCATGCTGATCGAGGAATACCCGCAATTTCTCCACCAGCGAGTCAGGAGCAGTGTTGCTATGCACGCAGATCGTCCATAGCCCATCCGGCTTCTCCACCGGCTCCCAAAGCTGTTGAGGAATCCAGGTCAGGCCGTCTCGCTTGAATGGTCCGGGTGCAAAGCCGTCCGAAATCAGCTCAATTCCCTCATCGCGCAGCATATGCAGCGTAACACGGTCGAAGCCGTGGCGAGGCGCGACCCAGATCCGCGGACTTAATCCGTGCCCGCGAAGGATCGCCAACCCAGCATGAATCCATCGCTGCTGAGTCCCTTCAACCACGCCGGCAAATTCAGTCTTCCGGCTCAACGGCACCAGGCTCCTCCCACGGCTCATGCAGAGATGCGTGTAACCATGTAGCCCGATCACAGCCCCTGCGGCCTCCATCGCGCGCATATGCGCCCAGAACTCCGGGTCCGGCGCCGAAAGCTCCAGTTCGTGATCGCGGTTGTCTGGAACCACGGCAAGAATCGGCCGGATTCCAAACTCGGTAATCAGCGGCAGAAAACGCTCCCATCGTTCCCGTGCCATCGTGGGACACAAGTCGTCGAATCGCAAAAGATATTGAGCTTGCGCCTGGCTCATATTTCCGTCGCCTGTGGAATCAACCTTCTGGTCCAATACCAAAGGAAGAAGAAGGTACTCACGGTCCATAAGGAAGTCG
Source organism: Occallatibacter sp. (assembly GCA_049590315.1). Taxonomy (GTDB): domain Bacteria; phylum Acidobacteriota; class Terriglobia; order Terriglobales; family Acidobacteriaceae; genus Telmatobacter. The sequence continues at coordinate 4,854 of JBAWCO010000337.1, forward strand.
CGAGGGCGATACCGGCCACGCCGAACCAGTGCATCAGAATTAGATTCAGAACAATATCCAACCCCAGGTTGATCATTCCGCAATATAGAATCAGATCGGTACGCCGCATCGCCACCAGAAATCGGTAGAACACCCGGCTGCAAACAAAGAATGGAATCTGAATCGCATACATGGCCAGCACTGGCGTCACTACTGCAGTATCGTGCGCACCAAAAACCCCGTGCTGAAAAATGACACGGATCAGCAGATGCGATCCGCCGATCAGCACCACCGCCAGAGGCACTGAAACCAGCGCGGTAATCCTCAGCCATGTACGCAGCGTATGACGGCAACCGGACCAATCCTTAAGCGCGATCATCCGGGAAAAGTAAGGTGTGACTGCAGTCGAAACCGCCCCCGCAAGCAGTGTCAGAATCACGCTCACAAATCGATTCGCATACGCCAGCGCAGAGACGCTTCCCGCGGGCAGCATGGCCGCCATCGATTGGTCCACAAGCAGGCCACCCGAAGCCACCACGCCGCTCAGCAGCACCGGTCCATACTGCTGCGCCACCTCGCGTGTTGCCTCATTCATTCCATACCAGTACAACCGAAAACGATATCCGTGAGCGTCCATCATGCACGCCACCGCCACCACCTGCACCAGCGCGCCCGCAAGATACGCGTAGATCACGGCCCATATCCCCAACCTGTTTCCCAACAGCCATGCCCCGGCGAGAATGCTCACTGGAACCGCCGCCGATGTCAGCGCCGGCAGTGCGAATCGGTCGAATGTGTTCAGAACTGCAGTGCAACTTGTAGCAATTCCCGTCAGCAGCACGACCGGCAGCAGAGCGTAAAAGAGTCGCACAGAAAGGTCCAGTTTGGCTGCCGCGAAATGGGATGCAATCAACGGAAAAAATCCGCGTGCCGCGAGCGCCATTAGCGCGCAAGCAGCCCCCAGCAACACGCACATCCATAACATCGAACTTGAAAGCAGCCGCTGCGCCTGGGTCTGTCCTTCCTGTTCCCTCACCCGTATCAATGTCGGCACAAGCGCCTGGTTCATCGACTCCGAAATCAGGTTAATGAGTAGTCCGGGAATCAGTGCAGCCATCAGAAATGCATCCATGGCGTCCGATCGGCCGTAGACGCCCGCAACCGCAACCTCCTTCAACGTCGCAATTGCCTTTACTAAGATCCCAACCGCAGCCACCGAAGCAGCAGCCCGGAAAATGCTTCGATTGATGTTTGCGTGTGTTGAAACTCGCTCGACCTGAGAAAGAGATGTCATCGCGGTCCAATCAACCTTCAGCCGATGGCAGCGGCTGGTGGACCGATTCGAAATCCGCCTCGTGTGTTTCGTCGTCGAAGCAAGCTCCAAGCTGCATCGGATCGTCGACAGCAAGCCGCCCAGCCAATGCCATCATGCCCAGTAGCAGCCACGTCGTCCTGCTTTCTTCAACCGTAGCAACCAGAGACGTAACCACCCACACCAGCAGCGCGGTAATCAGCGCCAGCCTGATTGTTCCATGAGTCTGTATGGCCGCCCGCGCAGCCGCAATCACGATCGCCACGGCCAGAAAGAAAGCGCACAATCCCCCGCTCACCACGATAGAGAGTGCAGTGTTATGGGCCGTATCCACCGGGTTCAATCCCGCCGCGCTCACAAACGTGCCCGCTCCCGTACCGAATAATGGCGCATGCACGAAGGCATCCCAGCCCGCGCTCCAGATATTCAACCGCTGATTCAGATCGCCTGTCTCTAACTGTTCGGGAATGGTAGCCAGACGTTCAAAGGTTTCATGAGGAATGCTGAGCCATAGAACCGTTGCAATCGCCGGCATTGCAAATGCTCCGGTAACCACTGCTTTTGCGTGGTTTCGCAACAGCAGAATCCCGCAACCGGCCATCGCAACCAGCCCCGCCAGGAACCCTCCGCGAGAACCAGTCAGTAACACCGCAACCAGACCGAGAGGCAAAAAGCCAAGCGCCAACAATCTGCCAGGCCAATGTCGCTCACTGCCCAACTGAAGAGCGGCCAACGGAAATCCAAGATCCAGAAATCGTGCTACGTCGTTCGGATCCTGCCCCGCCGCAGCAAATCGAATCTGTCCCGTTGCAATTGCCTCCACCGAACCAAAGTTGATTAATGTCAGCACGGCCAGCACCCACGATCCGGCCACATAGGCGCGCAGCAGTGCGCGCAGGTCCCTTGGGCTTTCAGCAAACTCCCATACCAGCCAGACAATCATCATCTCCTGGAAGTAGCCGCGCATTCTCTCGAGCGTAGCCAGCGGTTCGATGGTCCAGAAGTACGAGCAGCAGAACCAGAGATAGAGCGCCAACACCAACCACTGCATCAACCCTGGAGTGCGCAGCCGCCCCCCCTGCAACACCGCAGGGATCGCCGCCAGCAGCGCAAGCAATCCGGCAATGCGCGCGATGTTGCCCAGCGGTTCACCCAGGTCCATGGAGTATTCCCATGGAATCGCAAAGACGAAAGCAAGCAACAGAATCCGGGCAATCCGGCGCATCAACAACTTACCCTTCTGACCTTCCCAAATGGCGATTCTCAACCGGAAAATCAAAGTTGGACTTAGAACCGAACCTAAATGCTCTTCAGTCCAATTACTTGGGAAATCTATCCGTTTCTGATCCCGCTCGGTCCATGGTTCCGGGTGCGAACTCCCCGGATGCCGCACCTCGTTGAGGCAGAATCGCTGGAGTCAAGATGAATACAAGAATGAAAAATCCAATCGTTCGATCGCTGAACTTCAGAGCGGTCAGCACTATCGTTGCAAGAAGAAGTACGCAGAAATACGGCCAAATGCACCAGCGTCGCCACCCTGCGTCTGCCAGACGCCCTTCGAGCGAAGTACCAACCGTCATTCCAAGTATGGCAATGCAAATATCACGAACCGCTTGCGCAACCCATCCGCTCACCTTCCCACTCAACAGATGAAGGCCGATCCACAGCACCGCAATCATCAAGATGCGTAGGGCATAGTCAACTCGCCCCACCGGCATCGATGGCTTCAACAGTCTCCATCCCTTTGCTGGCTTCCAACTTCCATCTGGATCCAGAATCATCAGTACCTCTGCGAATAAACCAGCCCCGAATATATGCTGACACCGATCGTCGACTGAATCGCTGATTCCATCGCTCTGTTCATCAGGTTCTTGGCCATCGAATCGGGTACAAACAGAATGTCGCGGTCGTGAATCATCTGGTCCGGATCCTGTCCGCGCAGCATGCGCTTCAGGTTCAGCGTAGTCAGTGTCCGTCCGCCCTTCTGTTCACGAATCAAGATCGCTTTACCTGCGGCTGCATTCTGCGTCGCACCCCATGCCAGCGAAACTGCCTGCACAACCGTGAGTCCCTGCACAGGATCAACTGGGAACCCACCCGGCCGCACCACATCGCCCACCACGTAAACCAGTCCCGCGCGGCTCACCTCAACCGTATCGCCTGGACTGAGTTCCGGATTGTGATCCGCGCCGGGATCGCTTCCATTCGGGTCCAGCGCAACCCGCTGCGGAGTATTGGGATCACTGCGATGAATAATGTTCACCAGCCGCCCCGCGCCCGGCGCAACGCCCGATGCTTGCGAAATCGTGTCCAGCAGCCGATGGTGCACCGTGTAGACATACACACCAGGCCGTACAACCTCGCCCAGCACACTGACATCCTGTCCGGCGTACGCCGTCACCAACACTGAGACTTGCGGATGCAGCAGCATTCCCTTGGACACCAGCGCGGCTCCAATTGCGTACGCGGCTGCCTGCTCATCGAGCCCGATCAACTGCACCTCGCCGATCATCGGCAGTGTCACGGTCCCTGACGTCGATACGCGCACAGCAGAATGAAATTCCGGCGTGCGGAATTCGCTGATCTCCAGAAAATCGCCGGGACCAATCGGCGCAGGCATCGGAGCACCGCCTTGCGGAGTACTAGTCTGCACTCCAGCCTGATTGACCCCGCCCTGCTGCGCACCACCTACGCCGTTCCACAGCGGCGGAGCATCTTTGGCATTAGGCTGTTCCCGCGTTTCCACCGTCTGAGGGATGTGCGCCACGCCCGTGGGCAAGCCCGAGGTGCTGGGTGTCGGCGCCTGTCCATGCGCCGCTCCGCTAGCCAGCGCGAATATCAACAGCGCTGCCAGGAACCTTGCATTGGGACTGCCAAGCGATTCAAGCAAAAGAGCAGCTCCCGCTGCCAGCCAGACTCCGGCAAACAGCGTAATTGCCATGTAGAGCAGCAGGTCCGGCGCAACCGGCTTCACCGGCTGGCGCGCATAGTCCACGACAGCAATCGTTGGGCTGTGGACGCCCGATGCAAGCCCCGCCTCGTCCACCTTCTCCTTCACCCGCATATACATTTCGTGGTTGGCATTCGCTTCCTGACGCATCACCGCGTATTCAATCGCGGCCTGGTTCAGCTTCATCCCTTCCGCAGTGAGCTCATCCAGGTTCTTGCGAACCAGTTCTTCACGATCGATTGCCGTCTGCCACGCGCTCCGGAATCGCTCCACCAGCTTCTCGTCTTCCGCCTTCTTCTGCCGGTCAAGATCCTGCAACTCGCCGCGAATCTCCACCACGCGCGGAAAATTTGGACCGTGCTCCATGCTGTACTGAGCCTGCTCCTGCTCCAGAACACTGCGCCGCGCGCGAATCTGCTCCAGTATCGCGGTCGCAAAACCGCCGCCCTCACTCTGCAACTGCGGATCGCTTGCGATCACCAGCTCCGGGTCGCCCTGCGAAGCCGAACGATACTCCGCCTCGCGCAAAATGCGATCCGTGGTGGCGGCCACCAACTGCCTTCCCAGCTCATCGACTTCCAACAGTGTTGCCGTGTGCTGATTCTCGCCCGTCTGCCCATTCGCCAGTGTCTCCGGCGTGCTGAGCAGATCATGAGTCCGCTGAAAATCAGATAGCCCCTGCTCGTCCTGGTCTACACGGGCTTTCAATTCCTTGAGCTGCCCGCCAAGCCAGTCTGCCGCCTGCCCTGTGACCTGAATCCGCGATTCGCTCTCCTGCTTGCCATATGCGCGGATCAGAGCATTCACCACCGCAGCCGACAGCGCCGCATCCCTGCTGCGAAATCGAATCTGTATCAGCATCGTGCGCGGCAGCGTCTGAACGTTGAGCCGCCTGTGGAACCGCTCCAGCAGCCATGCCTGTGCGGCAACATAATCAGGTGTAGTGGAAAATGCAGCGCCGTCAACACCCAGGGCCTTCGGCACAAACCCCGGAAACCGCGACGCAAAACTCCCCATGAACGCCTGCGCCTGGTAGAGCTTCAACTCGCTAATCACTCTCCACGCCAGTTGATCGCTGCGAAAGACGTTCGCCAGCGTCTCCTGTTGCAGAGGCCCCGAGAACACCGATGCCGAAGCAGTCCCCTCCGCTCCGTCAAGGCTCAGCGAAGACGCCGGCGACGTGCGCAATGCCACCTTGGCGGTCGCTTCATATTGATTGGGAGCGATCAGGCAATAGAGAAGGCACGCCAGCAACAACCCGCCCACCGTCGAACCGACCATCCGGCGACGTCGGACCAGGACCTCCAACAGTTCGCGCAAAGAGGTCGACGAACTTCGCCGACTCACCTCTGCACTCGGCCGTGTTACGGCCTCATACGGCGAATCGATCTGGCGTTCGGTCAGCTCCGGCAAGGGGTGGTAACCTCTGTCCCATCAGCCCTCGCGCAGGGCTTTTCCGGCCCTAGCCAATCGAAAATCCTCCGCGCAGGCAGTCCCTCGCAGTGTGTCAGAACCGGTCCAATTCGCGAGTGAGTAACATCACACATCAAATCGCAACAACAAGCCGCTTCCGTTTACCTAGGGCTACCAGCCGTCTTACTGATCCGATACCATTCCCCTGTACCATCCAACCGTCCGCCGCAATCCCTCGCGGAAATCGACAATCGGCTCGTATCCCAGCAGCTCCCCTGCCAGCCGAATATCGGCCAGTGAGTCGCGAATGTCCCCTGCGCGTCCCTGCGCGTACACAGGCTTCCCGTTGTAGCCGGTCAACTCGCACAGAAGCTCAAATGTCTGGTTTAAGGTGATGCGCTGCCCGGTTGCCGTGTTCATCACTTGTCCCGAGACTCTCGCTGCCGGCGCCTCAGCGGCCAGCAGGTTGGCGTGAACCACGTTGTCAATGTAAGTAAAATCGCGGCTCTGCTCTCCGTCGCCAAAAATCGTGGGCTGTTCCCCCGCCAGCATCCGACGGCAAAAGACAGCCAGCACCCCCGAGTAATGCGACGTCGGATCCTGGTAGGGACCAAACACATTGAAGTACCGCAGAACCACCGTCTCCAGGCCATAAACTCTGGCAAAGACCCGCATGTAGTGCTCGCCGGCCAGCTTCGCAACCGAATACGGTGAAATCGGATTGGGCGTCATCCCCTCATGCTTCGGAAGCGTCGGAGTATCTCCGTAAGCCGACGACGACCCCGCGTAAATCACACGCCTTACCCCTGCCGCACGAGCCGCCACCAGCAGGTTCAGCGTCGCATCCACGCAGTTCACATTAGTCGCCACCGGATCGGCCACCGACCGCGGAACCGAGGCCAGGGCAGCCTCATGGAAAACAATCTCCACGCCCGCGCAAGCCTTCGCACACACAGCCGGATCGGCCAGGTCGCCTTCGATGAACTCCATCCCCTCCAGTCCAATCAGATTCGTACGCCGTCCGGTAATGAAGCTGTCAATTCCACGTACAGATTCGCAGCGCGTCAACAGCGCCGCCGCAATCGATCGCCCGATAAACCCGGCAACCCCCGTCACAAGATACTTGCCCAATATTCCGCTCCCATCCATCTGAATCGCCACCGGTGAAACGTTCTCGTAAAGCGATCACCGGCACCGCATAGAATACAAGGCCACAGCGATTCGCTGCCCATATCGCGAGGCATCTTAGAATCGAAACGAAACGGAGAACCCAATGCCCCTCGAAACGCAAGGCATCTGTCCACTCCTCCAGGTCTTCGACATGCCCACGTCAGTTCGCTTCTACCGGGACATCCTCGGCTTCGAAGTCTTCAACAATTCTCCACCGCGCTCCCCAGACGATTTTGATTGGTGCTGGCTCAAGCGCAGCCACGGCACAGAGCTGATGCTCAATACCGCATACGAGTTTGAAGACCGCCCGCCAGCTCCGGACCACGCCCACATTTACGCCCACAAAGACACCATCCTCTACTTCGGCTGCCCCAACGTGGACGAGGCCTACCGCTACCTCGTCGCCAAGGGACTCAATCTCCAGGAGCCAAAGGTCACCCACTACGGCATGAAGCAGCTCTATCTCAACGACCCCGACGGATTCGGCATCTGCTTCCAATGGGCCGCCTGACCCACGACAATCTCGCGGCCCATAATGTATTGTTTTTCAGAGTGTTCGGCTACGTACGCTTATGTTTCTTTCTCTCCCAACTCTCTCCGAACCCCAGCACTTCTCTCTTCTTGAGAAGTTGCTTTTTGCCGCGTTGGTCCTCATCTCAGCCGCAGCCTTCTGGCGTTGTTTCGGCCCCATCGCCAACAAGATCCTCAAATCGAAAAAAGACTCGAGCTTCCAACTCTTCCCGATCGGCAAGCGCGTCTGGGACTTCTTCTGGGAAGTTCTCTGCCAGGCCAAAGTTGTCCGCGAGCGCCCCCTCCCCGGCCTGGCCCACGCCTTCGTCTTCTGGGCCTTCTGCGCCTTCGCGCTGGTCACCCTCAACCACTGCGCCGTCGCTTTCGGCCTAGGCTTTCTCTCGCCTGCAGGCGCCATCGGCCGCTTCTACTTCTACTTCGCCGCCCTCTTCGCCCTGTTCTGCGCCGTTGGCATCCTCGGCCTCTTCATTCGCCGCTTCCTCGTCCGTCCCAGGTGGCTCGGCGAAAAACTCTCCTGGGGGTCAGGCGTCATCGCCGGGTTGATCTTCGTCCTCATGGCCACCTACCTGGCCTCTTTCTACGTCACCGAAACAAGCCCCGCCGCACGCGTCCTCTGGTGGATGCACACCCTCACCTTGCTCGTCTTTCTCCCCCTGATTCCGCACACCAAGCACCTTCACCTGATCCTCAGCCCCGCCACCATCTTTCTTTCTCGCGGCAGCTTTGCCCAGATCCCTCCGCTCATCGGCGATGAGGACTTTGGCCTCGTGGCCGGCACCGATCTCACCCAGCTCGTCAGCCTCCAGGCCTACTCCTGTGTCGAGTGTGGCCGCTGCACCGAGCATTGCCCCGCGGCCAACACGGGCAAGCTCCTCAACCCCAAAGAAATCGTGCTCGGCGTCCGCGCCTATCTCAACGACCTCGGCCCCGCCTCCGACCAGCCCCTTCTCGGCAAGTACAACGCCCAGGAAGCGGTATTCCAATGCACCACTTGCGGTGCCTGCGAGTTCCAGTGTCCCGTCGGCATTGAGCACGTCCCCATCATCGTCGGTCTGCGTCGTGGCGCGGTCAACACCGGCGCATGGGAAGACAGCCACGGCAGCAAGCTCTTCCTCGCCCTCGAGCGCGGCAGCAATGCTCTCGGCATGCCCTCCTCCGACCGCGACAAATTCATTGAGAAGCAGGGGTTCCCCGTCTTCGACGGCACTCAGGAATACTGTCTCTGGCTAGGCTGCATGGGTGGCTACGATCCCAAGGGTCGCGAGATCGTCGCCGACTTCGCCCGCGTCATGAACTACCTGGGCACCAGCTACGGCGTCCTGCGCAAGGAAAAGTGCACCGGCGACCCCGTCCGCCGCCTCGGCAACGATCTCGTCTTCCAGCAACTCGCCGAAGCCAATCTCGAAACCCTGGCGCAGAATAAAGTCAAGAAGATCGTGTCAATTTGTCCCCACTGCGTCCGCACCATCCAGGAAGACTGGAAGGCATACGGCACGCCCCCCGAAATCGAGCATCACAGCGAATTCATGGCGTGCTTCATCGACAAACTCCCCACGCATGGAAGCGGGCATTTGACGGAGGGAGCAGGGGGTTTCAACCCCCTGAAAAGCCCAAATGAAAATCAATGGGCTTCAGCCCCGGAGACCATCGAAACAATCGTCTTCCACGACCCCTGCTACCTGGGCCGCTATCGCAACGTCTACGACGAACCGCGCGCCGTCGCAGCCTTGGCTGGCACGCTTGTCGAAGCCCCACGCCACCGCGAGCGCAGCTTCTGTTGCGGAGCCGGCGGCGGCCTAGCCTTCCTCGGCGAAGAAACCGGCGACCGTGTCAGCCATAACCGCGCAAAGGAGCTGGTAGCAACCGGCGCGCAAACCATCGCCGCCGCCTGCCCCTTCTGCAACACCATGTTCCGTGATGCCCTCGCAGCGACAGGAGAACCCGCGCCGCAACTGCTCGACATCGCCCAGATCGCCGCACGCAATCTGCCGAAAAGTCATAACCACTCGCCCGAAATCGTTGAGACAAGTTAGGAGCAATTTCGATGGAGCACGATGAGTCGGTAAACAACCAGGAGCAGAGCACCCCAACGGATACCCACTTGAACAGCAAGACATTATTCGGACTAACGCTGGTTTTCTACGCAATTTTGGAGTTGGAGTTTCTCCGGAGACTTTGGTCCTTGATCGGCAAGCATGCCCCACTTGACTATGCCGTCAATGGTGTCGCATTCGAGGCGTGCTTCATTGCTTCTGCTTTCTCCCTCTGGCGGTGCCTCCATTTGGCACGGGCCGGCGAAGAGGCGATGCGGAATTACAAGAAAATCATGTCCGAAGTCACAGTTCTTGTAATGATGCTACTTCTTTCACTGATGCAGTTTTCGAGCTTCACGCAGGCTTATGACAAGATCAGACCATGAGATGGCCGGCTGCCCTGTATGTCGATTCCGGAACATCGGATTCCGCTCTATCCTGAATAACCTGCAGCAAAGCCCACACCTATGAGAATCCCGGCGTTTGCGGAGAATTAACACCAACCGGCGCACAATCGTTCTGTGCGGAAGGTATCTACCGGTTCAATATGTCAGACATGTCCCCGGTCCGTACCCACGACAGCCCCACCCCCTCCCCCTCCAAAACCCAGTCACGATAAATTCGAAATTAAGATAAGCGAAATGAAATGAATGCGATAACAATTGATGCCATGTACTCTTCGGTACACAAAGGGCGTTGCTTTTTACTCATTTCAAGCCCGAATCTTCCGTCTTTTCTGCACAAAACCGCTCACTTGGAACTCGAAAACAACCCTTTTTCCGGACCGTGCCTCAAGCAAGTTAAGATGTACGAGGTTCAGTCATCATGAAAATCATCGTAGCCATCAAACAAGTTCCCGAACGCGATGCCCAGGTCCGCATCGACCCCGCCGGCAAATGGATTGAAGAATCCGGCCTCCAATACGCCATGAACGAGCCCGACGCCTACGCCCTCGAAGAGGCGCTCCAGCTCAAGGAAAAACACGGCGGCGAAGTCATCGTCCTCTCCGCCGGCCCTGAGCGTGTAGGCCAGACCATCCGCGAAGCCCTGGCCAAAGGCGCCGACCGCGCCATCCACATTGACTGCGACGATCTCGGCCAACGTGATGCACTCGGCATCGCCCGCCTGCTCGCCGCCGCCGCCAAGCAGGAGAGCCCCGACCTCATCCTCACCGGCCTCCAGTCTGAAGATCTCGGCCTCGGGCAGACGGGCGTTATCGTCGCCGAACTACTAGGTCTGCCCCACTCCACGCTGATTCTGCACATCGAGAAAACCGAATCCGGGCTAACAGTAAAGCGCGAGCTGGAAGAAGGCTGGTTCCAAACTATCGATCTGCCCCTCCCCGCCGTGCTCACCATCCAGTCCGGCGGCAACAAACTCCGCTACGCCACATTGATGGGCATCAAGCGCGCCAAAACCAAGGAAATGCGCCGTATCACCGCCGCCGAGCTTGCCGTCGATGCCGCTCCCGTTGTAGTTCTCGACCGCGTCATCTTGCCGCACAGACAAAAATCCACGCAGATTCTCTCGGGCTCGCCGAAAGAAGCCGCTGCAGCCCTGGTTGAAAAGCTCAAGTTCGAGGCGCGCATCCTATGAGCATCTTGGTCGTTATGGAACAGCGGCAAGGCCGCATCGCAAACATCGGCTTTGAAGCCATCGAAGCGGCAAAGCAGTTGGCCGCGCAGTCCCAGGCCCCCGTCTCTGCGGTTCTCCTCGGAGCGCAAACTGAATCGCTCGCTAGCGAAATCGCAGCCCGCGGAGTCAGCAAAGTTATCCGCGTCGAGCACCCGCTCCTGGCCCAATACACGGCCGACGGCTTCACGCTTGCCCTGCAGCAACTCATCGAGAAAGAACACCCCACGCAAGTAGTACTGCCCCACACCTACCAGGTGCGCGACTACGCCCCAGCGCTGGCCGCACGTCTAAGCCGGACGCTCATCAGCGACGTAGTCGCCATCGCTGCGGGTCCCGTCTTCACGCGCCAGCTCATGCAAGGCCGCCTCAATGGCGACTATCGCCCCACTGGCGCAGGTCCCAGCTTTATCTCGGTACAAGCCGGAGCCTTCCGCGCCGAAGCACCAAACTCAACCGAAACCGCAGCCGGTATCGAGACCTTTACCCCCACCATCGACCCAGCCCAGATCCGCACCAAACCCAGCGAGCCCTTCCGCGGCTCCTCGCAAACCGTCGACCTCGGCTCCGCACAACTCATTGTCAGCGTAGGCCGCGGCATCAAGGAAGCGGAGAACATTCCGCTAGTCCAGCAACTCGCCACCGCACTCGGCGCTGAACTCGCCGCCTCACGTCCCATCTGCGACAACGGCTGGCTCTCCATGGACCATCAAGTCGGCAGCTCCGGCCAAACCGTTTCGCCCAAGCTCTATCTCGCCGTCGGCATCTCCGGAGCCATCCAGCATCTGGTCGGCATGAAGGGCTCGCAGTGCATCGTAGCCATCAACAAGGACCCCGACGCGCCGATCTTTGAAGTAGCCGACTACGGCATCGTCGGTGACCTCTTCGAAGTAGTCCCCGCGCTCACTGAAGCAGTGAAAGCAGCCCGACAGTAAGCCAGAATCTGGCGGAACAAGCTCGCCTCCATCCGTCGTTAGTAGGAGCACCATGCCGACAAATCCCCACAACCAGTCGGCCAACATTGAACTGGTCCCAGCAGCTCCAGACCAGCAATCGGTCATCGCGAATCTGCTTCAGTTGTATCTTCACGATTTCAGCGAATTCTATCCCCTTGAATTAGGCAACGACGGACGCTTCCTATATCCAAACCTACATCTCTATTGGAGTGAGCCTGATCGCCATCCCTTTCTAGTGAAGGTGAACGGCAAGCTTGCAGGATTTGTGCTGATCAAGAAGTGCACGGGAGTTGCCGAGAGCGACGTCGTATGGGATATAGCGGAGTTCTTCATCCTTCGCGCCTACCGCAGGCAAGGCGTCGGGGCGAGAGTTGCCCATGAGATCTGGAAGAAATTCCCCGGCCCGTGGGAGGTCCGTGTGATGCGATCGAATCGTAATGCCGAGGAATTCTGGCTACAGGTTGTTACAAGCTTTATCGGCGCAGCAATCTACCCGGTCCATCTCGAGAAGGATGGCGAGCGATGGCTCATTTTTCACTTCGAGTCCACACCTGCCCTATAGGAATTACTACACCGGATACCCGCCCGTGATATATCCCTGCAGCGCCTGAATGGTTTCCTCGTGCCCGGTAATCACCCACTTCACCAGGTCGCCGATGGAGATCATCCCCACCACGGTCTCGCCCTGCAACACCGGCAAATGACGAATACGATGTTCGGTCATCGTTGCCATGCATTCATCCACAGTATGCTGCGGGGTTACGGTCATCACCGGCGCAGTCATGATCTGGGCAACCCGAGTTTCTCTCGATGGATGCCCCATCAGTATCCCCTTGCGTGTGTAGTCGCGCTCCGACAGGATGCCGACCAGCCGTTGATTGGCAATCACCATCAAGGCGCCGATATCGTACTCAGCCATCTTCTCGATCGCCTCGTACACCGAGTCATCCGGCGCTATCGACAGAACCTTATTTCCCTCTTTGCCCTTCAAGACCGCTCCAATTGTATTGGAAGCTTTCATCAGAACCTCCAGGTCATCTCCAGCAACGTACCGGGGCATCTATTTTCTCGCGAGAATCCCTACTTATCGCGGGAATGCAGTGTATCTCGGCTAATACAGAAAGGTACAGCACTTTTCGAGCACTAAAATCGGAGCACCTCTCGGCGTTTCCGCAGTGTTATTGGGTTGTTGGCTCCAAAGCCGAACCCATGGCATTTGCGCCCCCACACCCTCAGGCATTATGGTTCCTTGTTTGCTGCGCAATGGAGCCACTCAACCGGGGGGCAAAATCATGTTTCTTCCTGAAACCTATCAGGCCGCACTCTTCCTTATGATCCTCACCATGTTCTGCTGGGGCTCGTGGGCCAACACCCTCAAGCTCTGCCCTGGCTATCGTTTCCAGCTCTTCTACTGGGACTATGCCATCGGCCTCCTGCTCGCCGCCGTCGTTTGGGGACTAACCGCCGGCAGCCTCGGCCATGCAGGGCCTTCGTTCTTGGATGCAGTCTCCCACGCCGGGGCGCACACCATCCTCTTTGCCCTCGCCGGCGGAGTGGTCTTCAACGTCGCAAACCTGCTGCTGGTCGCTGCCATTGACGTAGCCGGTCTCGCCGTCGCCTTCCCCGTAGGCATTGGCCTTGCGCTCGTTCTGGGCGCCATCTCCAGTTATCTCGGTAGCCCCGCCGGCAATCCACTCCCGCTTTTTGGCGGAGTGGCTCTTGTCACCGTCGCCATCGTGCTCGACGCCGCCGCCTATCGCAAGCGTGAATCCACGTCGAAAACCACTACCACCCGCGGCATCGTTCTCTCATTAGTCGCCGGTGTGCTCATGGGCGGCTGGTACCCCATAGCAACCCATGACCTTGTGAGAAACGCCGGCCCCGGCCCCTATGCCATCACATTCTTCTTCGCCATCGGCGTACTGCTCTCCACTATTCCCGCTAACCTGCTGCTGATGGCGAAACCGCTCGATGGCAAGCCACCCGTCGACGGCTCCGGCTATTGGCGAGCCCCATTTGGCTGGCACCTCGCAGGCATCTTTGGAGGCACCATCTGGTGCGTCGGCGCAGTGTCCAACTTCATCGCGTCTGTCGCGCACCTGGCCAAACCCATCGGCCCCGCCGTCTCTTACTCCATCGGCCAGGGCGCAACCATGATCTCAGCTTGTTGGGGCGTCTTCGTCTGGCGCGAGTTCGCCGGCGCGCCACGCGCTGCCAAGCTGTTGTTGTTTTTCATGTTCATCTTCTTCCTGCTGGGGCTCGGCGCAATTGCGCTCGCTCCTCTCTACTGATGCAATCTCTCCAACCCCAAAATCTCGGTGCCCCATCCATTCGCAGTTTCATCGCGAATGGGTGGGATCAAAGGTCAAAATCATGCCAACAAGCCACAAACCCATCGTCGTCGTAGGCAGCGTCACCATGGACATGGTGACCGTTACACCACAAATTCCCCGCATCGGCCAAACAGTAATCGGAACCGGCTTCGGCACCACCCCCGGTGGCAAAGGCGCCAACCAGGCCGTCGCCGCGGCGCGCTTGGGTTATCCCGTGCACATGGTCGGTAAAGTCGGCCGCGACGTTTATGGCCCCGCCCTGCTTGATAACCTCGCCTCCTCGGGAGTCAAAACCGATGCCATGGAAAATGTCGACGGTCCCTCCGGCCTGGCCCCCATTTTTCTCTCTGAAAGCGGAGAAAACGCTATCGTCGTGGTTCCCGGCGCCAATGGTCAGGTCGACTCAGCGACCGTCGATCGCCACGCCGCCCTCATCCGTTCCGCGGGCATGGTCCTCTGCCAGCTCGAACTGCCAATCGAAACCGTCAGCTACACACTCGCCCTCTGCGCAGAAGCCGGCGTTCCCGTCATGCTCGACCCCGCTCCCGCCGCGGCTCTCCCTGAAGCAATCTTCAGCCAGATAGCCTGGTTCACACCCAACGAGACTGAAGCTGCCTTCTATCTGCACGACGATTCAAAGCCCAAAGACGCCGCGCAACACCTGCTCTCCCGTGGCCTTAAGGGTGTAGTCCTCAAGCGCGGCTCAGAAGGATCCTTCATCGCCGTCGCCGGTGGCAAAGCAGCCTGGGTGCCAGCCTTCAAGGTGAACGCAATCGATACCGTCGGCGCAGGCGATTGCTTCAACGGCGCATTCGCCGTGGCACTGCTCGAAGGTCAAGACCCGTGGGCAGCAGCACGCGTTGCCTCCGCCGCAGCCGCCATCTCCGTCACACGCCGCGGCGCGCAAGCCTCCATGCCCTCCCGAGCCGAGGTAGACGCATTCCTCGCAGAACACCCATGACTCTGCAGGACCCTCACGAGTGGCAGTGACGATGAGCCGCGCAACCATGAGCCAGACTCCTGATCGCTGAAATTCGACCACGCCGATATAATTCGATGAATTAGTTTGGGTACCGTTAGGTTGCTGTTTGTGCTCAACTCGGCGCACCGGGGATCGTACCAAGCTTTGCCCTCTCAGTTTCGAGGAGAATCGCGCATGAGTCCTGATCCGGAATCTGGATCCAAGAGATGGTGGCAGACTTTGCCCGGCCTTTTGACTGCGGGCGCCGCGGTTATTACTGCGCTTGGCGGACTGCTTGTGGCGATTCATCAGTCAGGCTTTTTCGACCGCAACCCTCAACCTCCCGCGCTCACTCAGAGCGCGTCTCGTCCAAACGAAGCCAAAGGCGCAGCAGTATCCGTTACAGCCGAGGATGTAACAGCCAGGCCAATAACCCTGCCAGAGATCACCGAGGTGGCGTCAAGACAGACTGTCTTCAAACTTCTATCTGTGCGCCTCTATCCCTACTCGCTCGATAAGGTATCCGTTCGCTTCACGGTGCGCATGACGAACAATGGCGATGACCCCGCCAATTTTTGGGCAGCTTCCTTTCGCCTGTCTACAAATGGATCGTTGCAGTCTCCCTCAAATGACCTCAACAAGGTCGTTCCGGCGCATAGTGCGCAGGAGGGCGACGTTGAGTTTCTTGTACCAGCAAACCTCTCGTCAGTAGGCCTTCAAATGGGCGATGTTGGAGACGGCAAACCCTCCATTGCCATCGACCTTCAAAAGCCCTGAGGCTTTTTGCAAACCCAGCTCAATGATCGATTCTCCGCTGTGTTTATACTTACCCCAAAAGAGCCAGAAGGCCGGATGACGAAGCGCGAGAGAATTCGAGAGGTAAGGCTTTCCGAGATGGAGGAAGAATTCCGTCCGCTTCTTCTGTCCTGTTTAGATCAATGCGCTAGAGGTCGATGGGGATTGTTTGGACACAACGATCATCTCGATCCGGAAGGGCGATATTGGAGATGGCCCGAAGCAAAGAGACTAAAAGACCTTGCGCAAGAGATTAAGTCCAACCGGATGGAATTCGGACAGAACAACGAAATTTGCGAGAGATTCTTACGACTTTGCTCGATGCGTGGATCGAATATTCCAGGCGAACCAAAATTGGCCGCCGACTTTCTTGCTGAGATCAATCAAAGTTGATCTCAGCAACTGGCACTCCCTCACGCCACCACATTCTCCAGCGTCCCAATCGGCCCAATCGTAATCCGGATCAAATCCTCGCTGGCCAGCGTAAACGTACTTGGCGGCACGATCCCTGTCCCCGTCATCAGGAAACACCCTTGCGGAAACACGTTGTCCCGGAACAAATACTCCACCAACGTCTGCGGATCGCGTTTCAGTTCCGTCAGCGCCACCTGTCCTGCAAACTCCACCTGCTCCCCGCGCACAATCTCGATTGAAATCTCCGTCGACAAGTCCAGCGGTTCCGCGCAGACCAGAATGCCCGGCCCCAGCGCGCAACTGCCGTTGTAAACCTTGGCCTGAGGCAGATACAGCGGATTCTCGCCCTCAATGTCCCGCGAGCTCATATCGTTCCCAATCGTGTAGCCCGTGATCCGTCCTCCCGGACTCACCAGCAATGTCAACTCCGGCTCCGGTACGCTCCATTTCGCGTCCGCGCGAACCCGTACCTTGCCCCCCGTCCCCACCGTGCGGCTAGCCGTCGATTTGAAAAACAGCTCAGGCCTCTCCGCCGAGTAAACGCGGTCGTAAAAGCTGCCCCCGCCAGCGTCCTTCGACTCCTCCATCCGCGCCCCGCGGCTGCGATGGTACGTCACCCCCGCCGCCCAAACCTCCTGCTTACTGATCGGCGCCAGCAAATCCGACGCCTTAGGCGCCGCTACCTGCTTCAGTCCCGAAGTCAGTCCGCTGAGGGTACCATGCAGGTCTTCCTGCGAAACCAGTGCATCCCAGTCCAGCCTGTCGATGCGGTAATGCTGCCCACCCTGTTCAACAAAGTAACCGCCTTTTGTGCGATATAGCCTCAATGCAGCCTCCTGCTTCCGGTCTTCATGGTACATGCGTACACCGCTAAGGCTGAAAAGAGCCTTGATCCACGCTTTGATGCACAATTGTGCGGGTAGCACTTGAATGACTTATCGCAACTTATAGATAGCTGAAGACATAACCCTACGCTCACAAACATCTTTGACAAGTCGATCGAAATGAGGGCATTTCCCTCTGATTGAGAGGAAGTTTCGGAATCAAGATCGCGTAATCGATGTCGAAGCCGAGTACATC
>JBAWCO010000338.1:0-3179 GCA_049590315.1 Occallatibacter sp.
GTGTCCTCACACGTTGGGATATTTATACCGATTGACGGAATTCTATTCGACCGGGACGCGCTCTCCAGTTAAACTTCGTGGCCCGGAGACACATTTGTGTTCAGGCACGGCGAACCGCATCGGCCAGTCCACCGCGTGCTTGATCCCAATGCGGACCGTGACCAGCACCTCAGACTCATTGCAGCCGTCATCCCGCAGTTGTAACAGCGATCCGGGATCCAGCAAATCAAGTCCGTTATGCGCCAGCCGCGTCAGGTCGAGCGCCTGGCAAAGCCGGCTTGGTCCCGAAGTGAGCTGGTGCGGCGGCACACCCGGCGCGAGTCCCCGATTCAGCGCCATCTTGTCTGTCCCAACCAGTGGTTCCAGCGCGCGCAACAACACGCAGCCTGCCCGCCCCTCCTTTTCGCAGGAGATATTCATGCAAAAATACCGCCCATAAATTGCGTAAACATACGCGTGACCTGCGGGGCCAAACAGAACGCGATTCCGCGGCGTTGGGCCGCGATGCGAGTGGGCCGCCGGGTCGGGCGGCTCGTTGTGCGGGCCCAGGTAAGCCTCAACCTCCACAATCCGCCCAGCCAAAACTCCCGCCGGGGTACGATGCGCCAGCACCTTCCCCAGCAGTCGCGGCGCCACCAGCTCCGGCCCCGCTTCAAAGAAGGCGCGCGCCGGCAGCCGTCCCTGAAACCCACCTGTCGATTTACGGCTGGACTTCGTCATTTTGTGGCCTGCAGCACCGTTTCAAGCACTTGGATCTGCGGGTTTGCTGGCCCTTGTCGTCTACCGGAGCCGCTATTCCAACTATTCCGCCACACCGTCATAGACGGCGGCAGAGTCCATGCGCAGTGTGCCATTGTCGTTGAAGACCAGCCCGTAGAAGCGAAATACGCCCCCAGTCGCGATGGAACCGCTGTTGAGCATCTGAGTGTTGCTATCCGCGTAGACAACCACGGTGCCGGGACTCGTCAGCGTCGGCAGCCCCGGCTGCCCCGCCAGTTCAGTGAAAAGATTGTAGGGAGCGAGTGCGACGGTATAGGTGGTAAAGCCGCCGCTCGTGGAGATTGCGCTCACTGTGCCGTCAATGATCTGCGGCATCAGCGTCATTGTGGCTATGGGAAGCGGAAGAGGCGGGTAGCCATTCACGGGAGGCGCGTTCGATGTCACCATGACGTTCTGGCCAGCCACCGCTTTCGCCGCGTTGAAGGTTGCGGCGAAGGGAAGGCTCTGCACATTTGTAAATTGACCCGAGATCTGGGATGTGGCGTTCCCATAGCCGAACGCGTCGGTAAGCGAGCTCAGTTCACCCACCATTTGACCGGTGAGCCCGCTAACGGTGGACTGGGGAGCGGCCGCTTGGATCAATTGGCCGACCGATAAACTGAGATTCATCGCGTCGGTGTCGTAGACCGCGACCCGTGTAGCCATCAACGTTCCATCTTGCTGCAGCGCAACGTCCATGTCCACAGGCATACCCGCGCTCAGCGCTGAGGCGCTGCCTATCCCCTGAAATATAGTGCTGCTATTGGTGCTCACCTGCCATGTGGGAGTGTTGCCGTTCCAGTAACCGAAGGGGGCATCCACTGTGATTTCGGTTCCTGTCGCGTCGACGGATGTGATCGCTCCCTCAAGCCCGAGCGCCTTGCCGTTGGTGCTGTTTGTAGGCTGGGCCGCAATCTCCATCGCAGTCAGGTCGAAAACCGGCGAAACCGGAACGGAGAGATTCTGTGCACAAGCGCTGGAGAACGGCGCCGATTTCGAGACCTGCAAATTCAAAACAAGTCCCATGGCAGTTCCAGTAACCCTGATCGGTTGGGGCAGGTTCACCGTGACACTCGGTGTACCCGGCCCATTCAAAGCGCCGTCGATCAGGAGCCCGCTGGAGAGCGATTGCAGGCCAACGCACACAGGAGCAGTGCCACCGTAGGTCGCGGTAGCGGAGGTGTAAGTATCCTCAGGTATGCTCACCGTTGTCAGCGGCTCGATGTTGCCATTCAGGTGGATGAACTCAGCGCTCACGGGTGCGGAGAACAGCGTCACGGTCTTCCCCGACTGGCTCGTGAGTGTCAAACTTCCCAGCGTCAAGGGAAACTCGACCAGTTGATCGTTCGCTGTGCTCGATGCGAGAAGTACGACAGACGTGTTACCGCTCAGAGTTTTGACGGTTCCACCGCCGCCTCCGCAGCCAACGGCAAGAAGCGGCAGAAAACCCAGAATCGCAGCCTGCAAATAAACCCTTTTCATACAAAGTTCCCCCCTGTATTGCATAACCTTTATATGACGGGAAAATTCCACTCCGGTCTTGCCAATTTTTCGACGGGGCTCCGAGGTTTGTTCCTGCGTGCAGAGCCCGGCGGCCCAACCCCGGGATCACTTGCACCGTTGGGGCTACTTGTGCGTCTTTTTCCACTCCTTGATGATCTCCAGCACTTCTTCCGCATGCCCTTCCGGCTTCACATTCGGGAAAATATGCAGCAGGGTTTGGTCCGGGCCAATCAGGAACGTCGTCCGCGCTATCCCCCAAACTTTCTTCCCATACATGTTCTTTTCCTTCATCACGCCAAACTGATTGCAGACTTTCTCGTCTACATCAGCAAGGAGTGTGTAAGGAAGATCGTATTTTGCGCGAAATTTTGCCTGGGCTTTTGGCGTATCGCGGGAGATGCCCAGCACTACAGCGCCAGCCGCCTGGAGCTTTTTGAACGTGTCGCGGAAGCCGCAGGCCTCAATTGTGCAGCCAGGAGTGTCCGCTCTGGGATAAAAGAAGAGTACGACAGGCTTTCCGGCATAATCAGACAGGCTTGCCGGCTTGTCCTCGTCGGTTTGCAGGGTAAAATCAGCAACTTTCTTGTTCAGTTCCATGGGGAGATTCCTCGTGGGTTAGTTGGAGGGCCAACGGTGGCCATCAGGTTCGATTATTTCCGAGGTGGGCGGCAGATGTCATCGCAAGGGCCGAGTGTTTTCAATTTATTGACGAGACGCACAGCCTTGGCCCCAGTCCTGGCCCCAGTCTTGGCCATTGCCGGGCTCGTGGCCATGCTTCCGGTGTGCGCGCAGTATCCCGGACAGGTTGCCAAGAACACCAAGGATGCCCCCGAACTGCGGGCCATCGCCGTCCTCGAGTGGACCGGCGAGGCAGGCAAACCCAAAGCCAGCCGCCTGGTTCCCGTTGCCGTGCTCTA
>JBAWCO010000339.1:0-2151 GCA_049590315.1 Occallatibacter sp.
CTGTCATCTGTAACCTGTAATCTGTCATCTGTAACCTGTAATCTGTCATCTGTAACCTGTAATCTGTCATCTGTAACCTGTAATCTGTACTCCATGGTCTTCGCCAAACGCCTTCGCGAGAGAGTCATCCACGGCGAAATCACATGCACCATCCGTATCTGGACCAGCCCCCACGTCAAGGTTGGCAACCGCTACCGCATGGGTGAGGGCGAAATCGAAATCGAGTCCATCTCCCCCATCGGCTTCCCTGACATCACGCCCGCGCTGGCCCGCGAATCAGGTTTCCTGGGCGTCATCGATTTGCTCAAAGTCGCCAAGCACGGCAAAGGCGACAACATTTACCTCATCCGCTTTCACTACACCCCTCCGCGCTCCAAAAGCCGGGTGCCCCCTACAAGCGGCAGGGCCACCTTGAGCGATTGAGCCGGTTTTGCGTCATACTTTTGTGAATCCCTAGTTTTTTCACTGATCTTCGCCGCTTGGGCTTCGGGAGTTCCAGAATGGCTATGTCAAGATTTAGCCTCACGCTCGCCGCAATTCTCATCCTCACGTCTGGCGCCCTCAGCCAGGACCCAGCCCGGCCGCCTGTCCCCATCGAACCTTTGCTACGCAACAGCGAGCTGCGCCTCGTCGCGTTCGGCGCATGGGAGGTGATCCGCCGTAAGGACGATTCATTTTTCCCACTCATGCAAGAAATGGTCGAGCGCTGGGATCCCGCGCAGAGGCTCGACTTCGATGAGAACCAGTCTGATGCCATGACTGTCATCCTCGACGCTTTCATTCAGCGCAACGCCGTTCTTTCTATCGCAGGCGTCACCGCAATCGCGAAGGCCTTTCCCGACCAGGCACTCATCCTGAGCTCGCGTCTGCCTCCGGAGGACGCAGCGCCCATTCTTCTCGCCTGGTATGAGAATGGCAAAGGTGTGAATCGCGCACATCTTGATTGGGAGGGCGCCGATCGTCTCAGAGTGGCCCGCGTCGCCGCGATGATGCTAGCGAAGAACCACCCCCAGCGAATAGCCGCCGCTCTATTGGCCGATTCGACCGAGTACCTCGCCGTCTCCGTCTCCAGTGAAGGATCAGGCGGCGTTGACCGATGTCTGGTCGGATGCGAGGCACCCCCAAAATGCACCGGCGAATCGGGTATCGACGCGCAGCCTGGTTGGCCGCTTGTCTTTCGATACGTTCTGGAGGAATACAGGCTGCCGCCAACCAGCCCGAACCCCACTCTGGATTTCTCTGTGCTTGTGCAAGCTGGCGGAGACCGCATCGTCTACCGTCGCGTCAGGTCGGACAGTCAATGGGAATACTGTTATCCACCTGCTCCACTCAACGCCGAGAATCGTCATCACCTCATTGCGGAAATGCTCGGTGTCAGCGAAGAGCATCTGCCGTGGCAGACACAAATGAACCTCACGCTCCCCTGGCAGAACGACCGGCGATTCCTGGATGAATTGGGCGCGCAAGTTGACAGCGAAGAAGCAGGGTTGCGCTCGACCGTTCAACAATTCTTCGCGAAGGGATTCATCTCGAAGACCCAGGCTGAAACGATCAGGCCCAGGTTGTCGATCACAATTTTCGATGATCGTCAGCCCGCTCAGCCCGCGAATCTTGCCCTCCCGCAGTTAGCAGTTCGAGACTCGCGAACAACCTATCGAATCGGTTCCTGGCGCTGACGCAACGGCGTGTGCCGGACGCCATGGCTTGCATCTTTGAAACCGTGGGATCGTCCACACTCCGACAACCAACGCTAGTCTCACGAATGCCGAGCCTTCTCAATCAAAGCCATCACCTGGTCCCACGCCACTAGTCCCTGGTGCATCGCATACACCTTCTCCACCGTCAGCTTCTCCCGTGTCACGGCCTGGGCAACTTCGCTCATCAGTTCCGGGTCATACAAACTGCCATCGTCGTTCAACACAAGAGTGTCGCTGGCATAGAGCAGGTGGTGTTCCGGAAAATAGACCATGTACTGGCGCTCTGTCGATGCCCCACGTAACGGATACAGCTCCATGCGATTGGCGCCGCTTCCAATTTCTTCCTTCCCAGACACAATCTTCCATTGGGGAGCTTTGGAAGTCTTCGAGCTCTCAAGCGCGTCCGGATCCAATGTGTGCGGAGCGCTCATCATCCGGTCGAGCAGCGGTCGAT
>JBAWCO010000340.1:0-2255 GCA_049590315.1 Occallatibacter sp.
CCGGAGTTGTTTCACCACTGGCGGGTGGTTGGGGATATGGTTGGATAGCGGGAGCCGTATGACGCGAGAGTGTCACGTACGGATCTGAGAGCGGCTGAGGGGGAAGCTCCTTCGGCCGACTCGCCACAAGCCTTCCACCGTGTATTTGATTGATCGCTCTAGAGCCTCCACGTTCCACTTCTTAGTTATCCTGTGCGGCGCGCCGAGCTACGGCGTGGGACAGGAAAGCGAGATCGCTACGCAGGCAGGCGTGCCAGCAATTCGTCTCGTGAATCCCGGGGTGTCGCGGATGATGTTGGGTTCATTTGTGAAGGCCTTCGACGTCCAGTACACCGGAAGCTTGCAGGAAGGCATATTCTTCGACCAAGAGGAATTCCTAGGAGCGCTTCGGGCCGTCGTGAAGCTTCATTATCGTCAGAGTGCGCTGTATTCCAGCATGAACGGCAATGATTTTGGGCAGCGCCTAAAAAAACTCGTTGATGAGCGTCTTCGCGACAACAAGACCTTCGCCGAGGAATTGGGCGTCAGTATGGATTATGTTCAGGCCATGATGGTTGAGGCTATCTCGGTGTCGAATCCAAGTGCGCGGCTTCTGAAGCGGATGAGCATCCTGCTGGGGGAGAGTGTCAGCTTCCTTCTTGGCGAGAAAGAGCAAGACGACGCGATCTACCGGGAAAGCAAGGAAAGCTTCTTCGCTTGGGTAGGTGAGTCTGGGGAGAGCGTGGACGCCCGCACTGCTGCCGAAATCTTCGACGGTTGGAAAACAGAATATTCCGCACATAAGGTGGAGAGCAGTCTGATCTCATTCAGAGCTGAGGTTAAACCCATGGGGAAGGCCGATTGGGATCAGAAGTTTCGGCTTGCCAAGCTCAAGAAGCCCGCTTTAAAGCAGGGGCTTATGTTCGGTTCGTAGGAGAAAAGAATGTCTTTCTTGATCGAGCGGTTCGCGGCGGCGGAAGATAGCCTTGAGTCCGGCGTCGCCGAGCATGAAGTCGTCAAATGTATAAGCGCGTTACGGCGGCGCATTGGCATCCGTGCCATAGCGCCTAGCAATCTTGAGCCTTTCCTAGCCTCGCGAAACATAACGGGCGTTGCAACTGACGATGAGCTGAAAGCTGACGGGGCACTGGTACCGTTGGGCAGGGATTTTGAGGCTGGGTTCCGTATGGTATTGCGACGTGGTCTGCCCGAAGGTCGCATCAATTTCACGGTGGCACATGAGATATGCCATACGTTCTTCTATGAGCGCGTACCGGAGATCAAGTTCGTGTCTCACCCTGTAGATCAGGAGGAGGAGCGCCTGTGCAACTGCGGAGCGGAGGAAATCTTGATGCCAGCTCTGGATGTAAGACGTTGCGCAAAAGGCAAAGCTGTGTCGCTGGACGTTCTGCAGACGATGGCGGCCCACTATCGGGTTAGTAGCCCGGCGATGCTCATCCGGCTGCGAAGGCTGGGACTTTGGCGCGCAGAGCTTGTACTCTGGCATGAAATGACTAACGGTACATTTGCGGTGAAGCGAGTGTGGGGCGGAAAGTCGGCTGATTGGCAATGGATGGAAACTGAGATTCCCCGCATGGCGCTTTCCGCATCCGCGGCATCCGTCCTGTCAGGAAGCACCTTCTGGTTTGTTGGGTCGCGTAGATGCCCAAGGACTAGGGCCGTAGACTATCAGGTCAAGCGGCATGGGAAGGACGTACTGGCCCTCGTGCTGCTGAAGCAAAAGAAATCATCGAGACCGGTCATGGCCCAGCAATGCGAACTTTTCTTGGGGCCTGCAATGCGCAAGCTGACGAGCAGCTTGTAGTCAACGCGGCACTCATCCTAGCACCAGGAACTGTGCCCGTTCATCGCCTTATCGCGATGAGCGGGTCTTCGGACGAGGTCGCGGGCGAGACCTGAGAGTCTAAGAATAGGGTTGGGTCCCTAAACCGCGATTGATAGACGTAGAAGACCTCAACTGGCCATCCAATTTCACTGGCATGCGCAATTAAACGCAGGCAAAGTGCGTTGAACCCACATCTAACCTAACTTTTAGTGGTTATTAACACGTCAAAAACACGCAAATATTGCCCGTTTAACGTCATTTATCGCACTTTATTTCACTTTTGCCTGCGCCTCTATGCACACCCTCCGCTGCCTCCCAGAGCCCCTTTTTCTGTGAGCGCTACGTAAAGCCCATCTTGTTTAAATCTGTTCCAGGCTTCAATGTTGTGGCATGAAGCAGCTTAAGTCAGAACTATGGGCGAAGTGGCGGG
>JBAWCO010000341.1:0-4062 GCA_049590315.1 Occallatibacter sp.
CAAAAAGAACGCGCAATGATAAGCCGAGCACGATCACAATGGGAATGGCTACCCATTTCGCTATGTGAGATGGATGCATTGGCTCCTCTTCAAAACACCGTTGGGGCCATTGGAATGTTGGCTTGACCAGTCGCATTTAGCGCCGAGTTCGCGCACCCTGCATGTACAAGCAAATCTATTCCCGTTGCAGCCACCATGGCTCCTGAGCCTACGTCTGCTGAAAAATGGAGTAGATTACCGAGGCCGCTTCCTACAGACGAGCCTATCGTTGTCGAACTCATCAATGTGGTGATCGTCCGTGTATCGTATTTATTAAGCAGAGCGACCGTAGCCGTACCACCGCCGCCTTTTCCAATAATCGCCAAACCCCATTCTTTGAGACTCCCCATCGGGTCTGGTCCCCATCCCGGAACCAACGAGCCAAGGCTCATAAAGTTAACAGCTTTGCCGAAACCTGAGTTGTAGAACTCCTGTAGGCATTCCTTGGTCATCTGCTGCGACGTTTTCCCTTTACTTGGGGCGATGATTCTCTACTCAAGCCGAGTCGTTGGCACATACTCTCCTCGCCGGTAAACAGCCACCAAAAGATTCCCGTCCTTGGACAGGCGGGAATCTTTTGACGTTGATGCCGCATGCTTTGCGGTCTGCCGCAACGATCCACAGCTGAGCGCGGCATCTCCACCACTGCTAAGGAAGGTCATCTGATCGGCGTCGGCAAAAATACAATAGGGATTTCCCCAACCATCGGCACTGTCCGCCGCAGGGATGTTTGAAAGGGACGCGCTGCTAACTATTTCATCTTTGAAAGACGGGTTCTGGCCGATGGCCTTGAAAATCTCACTCGCATGCACCCATGTCATCACAAGCCGGTAACGTTGGCGAATTGCTTCTGGGTTCTTGCGATACTGGTCGAGAAGTGGCTCTCGTGCACTGGATTGCGAGACGGCTCCATCAACGCCGGGAGCCAAAACCTGCGTGGACAAGGCACCTACCAACAGTTCAGTTGTGCCGTCCATCGGCACTGTCTTAAGTCCCATGCTGAACTTTGACCACTGCCAATACACAACTGCGCCGAGTGCTACGGCAAGAGGCACAAGGATCATCCAGATGAATTGCGCGCGTCGTCTCATGTTCCTATGATCCCCCAGTCACAGCGCTGCAACCAACAATCTGCTGGCCCAATTGAGCCGCAGACTGTAGCAAGGCCGCTGTATTGGAAAGGCTAGAGCTTTGGTTAAACTGGTTCAGCAAAATGGAGGATGGAGTCTGCGAGGATCCCAATTGAACCCCGAAAAACGTCAAAACGCCGTTTACCTGTGTGAATTGTCCATTGTTATAAGTAGCTGAGGAGATCAAGCCGCCAAATACGCCCGAATTGTAATAAATAGGTTTGCTCACCCCGACTGTTAGCGCTCCTCCATTTCCAAGCCCAATACCCAAGATAGTGTTCGCTTGTACAGTCAGTGGGCCGCTCACATAGTCTGAAGACCCCGTGAGCGGTATTCCAACAGCTGTAATTATTCCTTGGCTGTTCGATTGAATTCTCCAGTTGTTAGGTAGGCGTACTGTCTTTCCTGCGCACGTCACATTACTTGGGGCGAGTGCTTGGACGTGCGAACGTACACGTTGTGAAGTGCAGTCGTAACTGAAGGCGGCCTGCATCGTACCGATCCCGGCTATGGTTATTGGGGCCTTGAGCCCAGTTTCTTCGTCAGAACCGTAATGCCGCCCCTCTGAGCAACAGCGATGACGGAGCCGTCCGACGAGAGTCGTGGACGCCGGTTTTCTAGCCACCCACTACCCCGCAGCCCAAGCCCCTCTATCGGGATTGCAGAGTCCAAGTGCAGACTTGCGCCTCGACCAAGGACCAGGACTTCAGGTGTAGAAGCTGGCAGAGCCCCTTCGTGTGCCAAGGCTCGTGCCGGTACATACCAACTGAGCGCCAGAGCCGTCTTTTGGTCTGCGGAAGCTGCAAGTTCACCGGTTGATCCGTAGTGTCGAGGCTTGATGGTCTGTTCAACCTTGCCTGTTATGCCCACCAGCTGCAAGCTCTCACCAGAGTGATGCCCGGTTGGATCGACGTTCTCGTCGGGGGCTATGAGCAGCTCTTGGGAACCCATGAAAAGCCCGGTCACTCTCCCTAAGGGCTTTGACTGATCTGCATCCTTGAACGAATATCCACCCGTCAACTCGGTTACGTTCTTGCCGTGAACATCGACAACAGACAGCGGCAAGACCCCCTGTTGCACCTGCAGCGAAGATACGGCTACTAGATCACCATTTGACGAGATGGACTGTGGAACATCCTCGGACGCCCATTGTCCGAGAACTGCTCCAGATGAGATATCGACTACTTCAACCTGAACAGCCGTTGTGTGGAACCGAGGATTGAGGTTCTGCTCCGAACCAAACGCGCACACGAATACATCCTTGCTGCTCGCCCCCGTGATGAAAAGAGGGAGCAGAGAGGCACCGCTGGACGGAGAGGAAATTGTTCGAACCGGCTCAAAACTCTTGCTGTCGAAGACCCGAATCGTTTGAAAATCCTGCACCACTAAATTCTGCTGGTCAGATGTGTATCGAACCTGCGAAGAGAAGTTGCTATTCAAGATGGTCAGATGTCCGATCTGGCGAGGCGCAGTGAACCGCTTAGTCGCGATCTCCTCTGTAACCAACCATAGCGGAGCTTGCGCTTTGAAGCCTGTCGCCACGAGAAGAGCAACAGTCTTTCCATCTGGCGACAGGTCGAACGACTGAACGCTGGGGCTTGCAATGATGCTGGTCAGCGTGGATTCGTCGATCCTGGCTGCAAGCGCATACGAGGCGTTTGTTTGAGCCCAAATGAGACTTGGCTGAAGCATGGTGAACGCCACCGCGAGACGTAGGCATGATCTTAGTTGCATTGTCATCTTCAGCACCCGTGAGCACGACGCAAAATAACGTCGTTGATGATGTGTTCAAAGAAGCTGACCAAGTCGTCAGTTGGGTTTGCACTATCGTAGTGCGCCGTAAAATATGAACCGCCTGCTTGGGCGTTGTAGCCCCACGGCGTGATAGTAGGATCTTGTCCACCCGGAAGCGGAATATGCAGTCCAGAACCTGGGAATCTGCCGCTTCCACCATTTGATCCCGCGACCGGATTTATCACGCCGGGTGCAAAGTAGTTGAAGTTGTAAGCGCCGTTCCTATAGCCCATCGGACTCATGCCGGGTCCAGTAGTCGGGCCGAGAAAGGTTGAGTTTGTATTCAGCGCATTGTTTACTGCTCCCTGAATCTTTGCCTGGCACCCTTGTGCCTGCGGCGTAAGAGCCGCGTTACTTGGGGCAGCGGTAGGATTTCCACCCCCCCCCGACGAACTAGAGCAATTGAACTCAGGCCCATAGGAATCCGAGCCCAGGCCCCAGGCATTGTTAGAGAAGGATACTGTAAGCCCAGGGGAAACTTCCGGTCCATCATCATCACCACTGACCGCATAAAATCCACCGCAAGGGGGCGACAGCCCATAAGGATCGACCCAGTTCACCGGCTGGTTCTCAACGTAAGTGTATCGATCCAGCGATTGCGGATCAGTGGTATCGACCACGCTCCAGCCCGCTGGATCCGGGCTGAGCCACCGTCCCGCCGAAGGATCGTACTTGCGGAACAGGAAATCGTAGACACCCGAACCGCCTGAGCCGGTGGCAACATTCTGATCCTGGCCGGTGAAGGAGCGGTCGGGTGTGCCGTCTTCGTTGTAGGTCTCGCCGAAGGGCGCGTAGGCTTCCTTCGAGTAGACGGCGTGCGCCCACGTGGTGGCCAAGCGGCTCGATCCGAGCCAGTCTTTGTGGCGAATGTAATTCAAACCGGTTCCATTGTAGATGGCAGTGGAGCCGCCGGGAAGGGGAATCGTTCCCTTGCTCAAACTTCCGCTATAGACAGCGAGCATGGCGCCGGATGGGCGGTAAACGAACTGCGTATAGGTTCCGCCAGATCCCTTTTCGACCATGCGGCCCAGCGCGTCGTAGGTGGCTGTGGTCGAGTTCACGCTGATGGGCTGGTTGAGCGCATTCCAGGTGAGTGTGG
>JBAWCO010000342.1:0-14243 GCA_049590315.1 Occallatibacter sp.
CTGAGCCTCCTGCGGCCGGGGCGCGCGCTGCGGCTGGGCGGCGGTTGGGGGATCGTCCGGATAGAGCGGAACCAGCGGAGCTGGTTGATTCGATGGAAGTTCCTGGCCGATCTTGCCTGTGGATTCCGAAGTATTGGGTGTACGTCTGGAGCGTCTTCTCATGCCGCCTTCAACACCTGCTTGATGTAACCCGAATACCATACTTGGTAAGCGTGCTGCAAATGGTGTGCACTCCATCACATACAGTCCCGAACCAAGAGAGACATCCTAGCGGTGAGCGGTTTTTGGTGTGGGATCGCGGACGCCTCAGTTTTAACGGAGCTACCCCGCGTGACAGTGTTACGATCAAGGGTTTGGTGGAATAGCCTTCTGGGTCCTATCCAGACGCCGAATGCCACGAGCTCACACCACAGCCTCATCAGATTACGAAGGAGAACACACACATGGCAGTAAAGGTTGGTATCAACGGCTTCGGCCGCATTGGCCGCAACGTTCTGCGCGCCGCGCTTGGAAACCCCGAAATTGATTTCGTTGCCGTCAATGACTTGACCAGCCCAGCCACGCTGGCGCACCTGCTCAAGTACGACTCGATCCTGGGCAACCTGAAGAACGACATCACCTCCGGCGACGACTTCATCTCCGTCGACGGCAAGAAGGTAAAGGTCTGGGCTGAGCGCGATCCTGCCAAGCTGGACTGGGCTTCAGTCGGCGCGCAGATCGTCGTCGAATCCACCGGCCATTTCACCGATGCCACCAAGGCCAAGGCCCACCTCGGCGCAACGGTAAAGAAAGTCATCATCTCCGCCCCGGCCACCAACGAAGACATCACTCTCGTCCTCGGCGTCAACCAGGACAAGTACGATGCGGCCAAGCACAATGTCATCTCCAATGCCAGCTGCACCACCAACTGCCTCGCCCCGGTCGTCAAGGTTCTGCTCAAGGAATTCGGAATGGTCAGCGGCATCATGACCACCATTCACAGCTACACCAATGACCAGGTCATCCTCGACTTCCCGCACAAGGATCTCCGCCGCGCCCGCGCTGCCGCCATCAACATGATTCCCAGCTCCACCGGCGCAGCCAAGGCCCTGAAGCTCGTCATCCCTGAGACCGCCGGCAAGCTCGACGGCTTCGCCATCCGCGTCCCAACACCCAACGTCTCCATCGTCGACCTGACCTTCATCAGTGAGAAGACCACTGACGCCAAGGCAGTCAACGCAGCCCTCAAGGCTGCCGCCGATGGCGAACTCAAGGGCATTCTCGGCTACGAAGCCGGCGAGCTGGTCAGCTCCGACTTCAAGGGCGACAAGCGCTCCTCCATCGTCGACGCGCCTCTCACCAAGGTAGTCGGCCAGAGCGTCAAGGTACTGAGCTGGTATGACAACGAGTGGGGCTACTCCAACCGTGTAGTCGACCTCATCGGCTTCCTCACCGCAAAAGGCCTGTAGTTCATAACCTTACAAATCTGTGCCCCATCCATCGCGCAGTTTCATCGCGCGATGGGTGGGAGACAATCAAACGTGGTCTGAGAAGAAATCTGAGTGCCCCATCCTTGGCGCGCAATTTGCGACAAGGGTGGTATCCCACGAACCCCACATTCCCAATATGCGCCAAAACATCAGCGGCGGATCCCCGTACGAGCCCATCATCGGCTTCTCCCGCGCCGTTCGCGTGGGCAACTCCGTTTATGTAGCCGGCACAGGCCCCGTAGGCGCAGACAACGAAGACGCAGCCGGGCAAACCCGCCGCATCTTCGCCATCGCTGAAAAAGCTCTCGCAGAAGCCGGCGCAACCTTCTCTCATGTAGTTCGCACTCGCATGTACCTCACCCACGCTGAAGACTGGGAAGCCGTAGGCCGCGTCCACGGCGAATTCTTTGGCGACATCCGTCCCGCCGCGACAATGGTAGTCGTAGCCGCCCTCCTCAACCCCGCCTGGCGCATCGAAATCGAGATGGACGCCGTTATACATGACTCCTCAGCCACTGACAACTGATCACTGACAACTGACAACTGTTTTCAAGGAAAACACCATGCCCAAGCTCTCCATTCGCGACATCGAACTGGCCAACAAGCGCGTCTTCATCCGCGTCGACTTCAACGTCCCGCTCACTGAAGACGGCACCACCATCACCGACGACACCCGCATCGTGGCCACGCTGCCCACCATCGTCTACGCCATCAAGCACAACGCCAAGGTCATCCTCGCCTCACACCTCGGCCGCCCCAAGGGCAAACCAAATCCAAAATACTCACTGCGCCCAGTAGTCGACCGCTTGCGCGAACTGCTCGACAAAGAAATCGGCTTATTCGAAAACGTCGCCTTCTCCCCGGATTGCGTCGGCGAAATCGCCACTGAAATGGCCACCAAGCTTGAATGCTGCCAGGTCCTTCTGCTTGAGAACCTCCGCTACCACGCCGAAGAAGAAGCCAACGACCCCGCATTCTCCAAGGCCCTCGCCTCGCTCGCCGATGTCTATGTCAACGACGCCTTCGGCTCCGCCCATCGCGCCCACGCCTCCACCGAAGGCATCACCCATTTCCTCAAGCCCGCCGTTGCCGGCCTGCTCATGGAGAAGGAAATCACCTATCTCGGCAAGGCGCTTGAATCGCCGGAGAAGCCCTTCGTGGCCATCATCGGCGGCTCCAAGATCTCCGGCAAAATCGACGTCATCGATAACCTGCTCGACAAGGTCGACACGCTAGTCATCGTCGGCGGCATGGCTTACACCTTCCAGCGCGCTCTCGGCGTCTCCACCGGCAAGTCGCTCGTTGAAGAAGACAAGATCGACATGGCCAAAGCAGCTCTCGACAAAGCCAAGGCCAAGGGCGTCGAGCTTCTGCTGCCCGTCGACAACATCCTCGCCGACAGCTTCTCGCCCGACGCCAAAACCCAGCCCTGGGACACCTCCGTCAACTTCCCCACCGACTGGCAGGGTCTAGACATCGGTCCCAAATCCGTCGCGGCCATTGAGAAGATCGTAGCCAAAGCCAAGACCATCGTCTGGAACGGCCCCGCCGGCGTCTTTGAGTTTCCAAAATTCGCCGTAGGCACCAACGCCATCGCCAAAGCCGTTGCGGCCAACAAGGGAGCCATCAGCATCATCGGCGGCGGCGACTCGGTGAGCGCCATCAACCAGGCCGGCGTAGCCGACCAGATCACCCACATCAGCACCGGCGGCGGCGCCAGCCTGGAGTTTTTGGAAGGCAAGAAGCTCCCCGGCGTAGAAGCCCTCACCGACAAGTAGCACCTGCGGTGCGGCCAACTGCGCCTTCGGCGCGGGTGTTGATGTACGCGCTTCATGCCACTTGCCGCATAAATGTTGAGTGCCCCATCCATCGCGCAGTCTTTCCGCGCGATGGGTGGGAAGCATGAAGCCCACCCCCGCTCTGCGTGGCCCTGTATCAGGGCATGACTTCAGTCATGCCGAAACAACCAGCAACAATCCCACCCAAACGCGAACCCGGACCGCAATGTCCGCGCTGTACTTCGAGCGAACGAACTTGAGGCGAACCATTCTTATCATCGTATGTGGATAGAGTGGGAAAGAGCCATATCGCCATTTGTGTCCGGAACGCGAAAGTCGAGATTTATTTTCTTATGACTGAGCCACGATCCCCTAAATTCGTGAACTTCCTCCCGCACAAGGCTTAGAACGAATCGAAATCCGCAAATTGAGAACTCAGCACAAATGAGAGCATCACGCTCGGTAAATATGGTAATGGATACGCTCTCGAGCATAGTGATCCGCTGGCCAGGACAAGTGGCAATATACATACCCGCGAACCCCTCAAATCCGGTGAGTCCAAATGCAATTTCTACTAACTCTTTAGGAGGCATTCCGTGAGCCCCCTCGACGTCTCCGTACCTCAATTCCTTGCCAAAGCTGAAATTAATGAGGGTCTTCAGAAACCACCGCTCCATTAAAGTTGAACTTAGCTCAAAGTGCTCTATGTCCCACGACCCTTGCCGCAGGCCGCTTCTGAGATCGTTTAGCCGTCCGCTCTCACGAAGAGTATTGAAAACGTTCAACATCGCTGAATCTAAATCGCTCAGACGGCTGTTGTGTTGCCTGCAAAGAAGATTTCGAGTGAGAGATTGCAAACCGATCGTCTTAGATTGGCCGTGACTCCATGGAAACCCTGTAACAATCACCTTGCCGCTGGGAAATAGGCAACCTGACACGTAATGCTCACCGCTGATCTTGCCACCACAGTCTCCGAGCGAGGCAGCCCAACACCTTTCCGCGTTGCTTCTTTCACCCATTTCATCCCCAGACTATACCGTGTGGACGAGTGGGTCATGCCGCGCGCATTTGGGATCTGGCAAACCACGCTCAATAAGGCTAAATACCGCAATCGAGCACTGTCACGTGTCACACTGAACCATTGGTAGAATGGTTAGCGTTCCCAGTCAGGCGGAAAACGCGTATGCATTCTTTGCGGCTAGCAGTCTTAACCATCCTTCCATGTCTCTTCACAGCCCTCGCCAATCCCACCGTCAGTCAAACCTTGCCGCCCCTGCCCACACCGCCAAACGCCCCCATCCCCAAGCCCGCCGGCCCCGCAGGCAATCTCAAAGTTCTCAACTGGGCTGGCTTCCACGCCGCCGTCACCTACACATTCGACGACTCAATCTCCTCGCAAATCGCCAGCTATCCCAAGCTCCAAGCCACCGGCGTCCGCATGACATTTTTCCTCGTCGGCGCAAGTGACGGCAACTCGCCAATCTGGGCCCAGGCCGCGAAAGATGGCCACGAACTCGGCAACCACACCGAGCATCATTGTCATGCAGACGCCACTGGCTGCGCATGGGGAACCTACGCCGGCAGTCTTGAAGCCGAGTACGATCTCTGCACCAGTCACATCGAGCAGACATACGGCGTCAGCAATGTGTGGACCACCGCCTCGCCCTACGGCGACAGAGGATTCGACAAGGTCGCCAAGACGCGCTTCTTTCTCAATCGTGGCGTTCAAGGCGGTCAAATCGCGCCCAACGACAATAGCGATCCCTACGACCTCCCCATCCATGGCGCCAAGGCAGGCGAAACCGCCGCCTCGTACAACTCCTTCATCGACTCCGCACACGCATCCGGCAACTGGCAGATCTTTCTGTTTCACTCGCTCGGCGGCGATGGTGGTTATGCCCCCGTCGATGTTGCCGACGTAATCGCCAGCATCGATCACGCCAAGTCAACAGGCGACATCTGGATCGACAGCTTCGTCAACATCGGCGCATACTGGGCAGGCCAGAAAGCAGTGACAAATGCCACAATCACCAAGTCCGGCAAGAACACACTCATCACCTGGAAACTGCCAGATCACTTCCCGCCCGGCAAATACGTCCGCGTCACCGTAACCGGAGGCACCCTCACGCAATCAGGCAACGTTCTTCCATGGAACGACGCCGGCTATTACGAAGTAGCCCTCGATCCCGGCTCCCTCACCATCGCTCCATAAATCAGC
Source organism: Occallatibacter sp. (assembly GCA_049590315.1). Taxonomy (GTDB): domain Bacteria; phylum Acidobacteriota; class Terriglobia; order Terriglobales; family Acidobacteriaceae; genus Telmatobacter. Next base: position 5,466 of record JBAWCO010000342.1, read on the forward strand.
GCCGCACGCCCGCGCGAATTAAACTCAAGTAGGCGAAAGCCCACCGCCCACCCAGGAGAAAGCAGTGCCGTATTACACGCGCGTCCTCTCAAAAGATGCCGAGTTCCCTCCCTTCGAGGAACTCGCACAATTGGTTCGCGCCGGCCATCCCGATTACAAACTCACCATCGAGAGCGGAGAAGCCGACGAATGGGAGTCTCTCCTGCTCTCCGGCAATGACGAAGTTGAAGTCGCAGTCATCGAGCGCAACCCCGTCTACGATGGTTCCATCGGCCAGGATGAAGTCGCCGACTTCCTCGAGGACATTCAGGACTGCAAGCCGGAAACCGGCGTTCAGTGGCTGGCTGAATTTCTTGCCGAAGTCAAAACCATCTACGCGTTCCAACATCTTCAAGGGTCGGAAACAGAAGACGGCAGCAACGCCCTCCATGCCCTGCGCGCGGCCCTCTGGGAGCGCGGCGACGCCATCATTCAAGCCGACGGCGAAGGCTTCACCAACGAGGAAGGCTTCCACATCGTCTGGCAATTTTCTGACTCAGTCTCCGGCCCCTGGAACATGGGCATTCTTCAAGACGGCACCTGGCACCACTTCAAAATGGATCTCGGCGACCCCGATCATCGCGCCGCATTCCTTGCCGGTGAAGTGCCGGAAGATATCTCCACCATTCGCGCCTCCGACCCGCAAGAATAATTCTTCGCGCACCCCTCGCAAACAGCCCCCTCCTACCCTCCGCACTGTGCCCGCCGTCACCCCGCCAGCGGAATTCCATCCACTAGAATCAAGTCGAGGAACCCCAAAAAATGTCACGTAAAGCTCTAATTGCCGCCAATTGGAAGATGTTCAAAACGCCCGCTGAAGCCAAGGCGTTTGTCGATGCCTTTCTGCCGCTCGTAGCCGGCCACACACGCGACGAGATCGCCCTGTTTCCCTCCCCCGTTCTGCTGCCCACAGTCATTGCCGCCGCCAAAGGCTCCAACGTCGCTGTCGGCTGCCAGAACATCCACTTTGCCGAAGAGGGCGCCTACACCGGCGAGACTTCCGTTGGCCAGCTTCTCGCCGTCGGTGGAACGCACACCCTGATCGGCCACTCTGAGCGCCGTCAGTACTTCGCCGAGACCGACGAAATCGTCAACAAGAAGCTGCACACCGCCCTCAAGCACAACGTCATCCCGGTCGTCTGCGTTGGCGAAGTCCTCGCCGAGCGCGAAGCTGGCCAAACCGCCCAAGTGCTCAAGACCCAGATCACCGGCGCACTTGTCGGTATCACCGCAGCAGCCGCGGCCCCCATTGTCATCGCCTACGAGCCGGTGTGGGCCATCGGCACCGGCAAAACCGCAACCCCTGAAATCGCCGTTGACGCACACAAAATCATCCGCGCTGAAGTGGCCAAGCTGCTCGGTGCTGAAGTGGCAGCCGCTATCCGCATCCTCTACGGCGGTAGCGTCAAGCCCGACAACGCAACCTCCCTCATCGGCCAGGAAGAAATCGACGGCGCACTCGTCGGCGGAGCCAGCCTCAAGCCCGACTCCTTCGCCGCCATCGTCAAGTACTGATTCCCCTTAAATTGGATGGCTGGGTGCCCCCGGTCCGGATTCTCGGACCGGGGAAAGTCTTCGATTGAAATAAAAGTTCGCGGCCGAACGTATCATGGCTCATGGCCCAGCGCGACTTCTACATCGATCGCCTCCGCAGCGTCATGACTATGATGGTCATCCTGCACCACACCGCCATCACCTATGGCGCGCCCGGCGGCTGGTTCTGGACAGAGCTCAAACCTTCCTCCGCCCCCTCTAGCCTTCTGCTCACGCTTTTCGTCGCCACCAACCAGGCCTATTTCATGGGCTTCTTCTTCCTGCTCGCAGGTTACTTCACACCGGCATCTCTAGAACGCAAAGGGTACGTGCGCTTCATTTGCGACCGCTTCTTGCGCCTCGGATTACCCCTGCTCGCCTTCGGGCTGTTCCTCGGCCCGCTCACCGCCGCCATCGTGACCAACGCACAGGGCCACGGCTTCTGGCCGACTTTCAATTCTCTCTGGCAGCACAGGAATTTCATCAACGGCCCGCTCTGGTTCGCGCAGGCATTGCTGATCTTCATCCTCGCCTATTGCGCCTGGCGTCCACTCCTCGGCTCACCTCTCACTGCATCGGACCGCAAACCTACACCCGTCCCATCCTTTCGCTGGTGGCTCTTCAGCGCTCTCGCCGTGGGCGTCGCTGCATTGGCGATCCGTCAGTTCGTTCCCGTCGGTCAAAATGTATTTGGCCTGCAGCTAGGCTATTTCGCCGGCTACATCTTCCTCTTCGCTCTCGGCATCGCCGCATGGCGTCACGATTGGCTGCGACAACTCGAATGGAAACAGGCGCGGACATGGATCATCGGTCTACTCGTTACCTGGCCTTGCATGCCGTTGGCGATCGTGGTTGCCAGGGCACTCTATGGCCCTGGCAAATCCAATTTCTCAGACGGCCTTAGTTGGCCCGCCATCGTCTATGCGCTGTGGGAACCTTTCGTCGCCTGGGGCCTCATCGCCGGATGGCTACTGCTCTTCCGCGACCACATGAATCAGCCATCCGCATTCTGGACCTGGCTCAACCGCCGCGCCTATGCGGTCTACATCATCCATCCGCCGGTGCTCGTTGGCATCGCCCTTCTGCTGCACGCCTGGGCCGCACCCGCTTTAGTCAAGTTTGGCGTAGTCGGCCTGCTGGCCTGCATTGCAACCTGGCTACTCGCAGACCCGCTGGTCCGGATTCCCGGCGTGCGCCATGTCGTGTGATGGCGTTAGGCCACTCGCATGAACGGTTCCTGCTTACACAACCGCATCCCGGTGTTGCCCGAAGGAACCTCTAATTGAGTCTGGCTTTGAAAGGGCACGACTTCACAGGCTGCGAAAAAGCTGGCTGAAACACCCATCTCGGAGCGTGTCTTGAAAGGGCACGATTTTAATCGTGCCATAAGCACTTTGGAATCCATATTGGCTTCAGCCACTGAGGGATGGTTTTGGACATCTGCGAATCGAAAGATCACCTTTTTCCGCAACTTGTTCAGTCGTGCCGTAAGCGGCACACAATAACGGTTGGGCTTCAGATGGGATGAGACGGCTGGTCTCGCGAATCAGATTACTCTGTTCGCACGCACTCGAGGTGCAAAAGGAGACCAGCCGATGAGCAAGATTAGCAAACCAGCAGGACGTAAGAAAACAACGATGGACAAACCGGAAATGACGATGGGGATTGATGTGGGCGACCGCTACAGCCATCTGTGTCTTCTTGACGAGGATGGGGAAGTGGTGGAGCGAGATCGTGTGCGAAGTTCAGAAGCAGCTTTCCGGCGGCATTTTGAAGGCGCGCCTCGTCTGCGCATCGCCCTGGAGTGCGGCACGCACTCACCCTGGATGAGCCGCTTGCTCAAGCAGTTCGGCCACCAGGTGATCGTGGCCAACGCGCGCAAGATCCCCACCATCACCGAGAGCGAGTCGAAGAACGACAGCCGGGATGCCGAACAACTGGCTCTAATGGCCGCCTTCAATCCCAAGCTGCTCTCGCCACTGGAGCATCGCAGTCTGGTCCGCCAGCAGGATCTGAACCTGATCCAGGCGCGCGCGGTCCTGGTCAAGGCGCGGACCATGATCGTCAACGCGCTGCGCGGTCTGGTCAAGAGCGCTGGCGGTCGACTGCCTGCCTGTTCGAGCGAGTCGTTCCCGGACCGCGCCGCAGGCGCCGTTCCGCCCGCCCTGGCCGACGTGGCCGGACCGCTTCTGGAGCAGATCGCCCGATTCAACCTGCAGATCGGGACCATGGATAAGCAGATCGAAAAGCTGGCCGCCAAGTATCCCGAGATCGGCACCTTGCGCAGCACACCCGGTGTCGGCCCGCTGGTGGCCGCCGCCTACGTGCTCACGCTCGACCGCCCCAATGCAGTTCCAAGCAGCCGTTCGGCGGGAGCCTTCCTCGGACTGCGCCCCGGCCAAAGCCAGTCCGGAGACTCCAATCCCGAGAAGCGCATCACCCGAACTGGCAACACCTATCTGCGCTGTCTGCTGGTGCAGTCGGCGCAATACATCCTCGGCCGCTTCGGCCCCGACTCAGCCTTACGCCGCTGGGGCCTGAAGCTGGCCGCCAGCGGAGGCAAGCGAGCCAAGAAGCGAGCCATCGTCGCGGTGGCCCGTAAGCTGGCCGTGCTACTGCACAGCATGTGGCGCAGCGGCCAGCGATTCGAACCCTTTCCACAACCGGCACAGGCCCAGCCGGACATGTAACCGCAACCTCTAACCAACACAAACCCGATGGGAAGGCAGAAAACAAGCAATGATCTCAGAATCCATCTCGTGTCCGGGTGACTGCGCGCAGGGGCTTGGCCGTAGCAGGCCGTGCTTCAGATAGCAGCCCCGATTCATCACCATCGGGCCCCAACAGGCACCGAGCCAGAAACGGCTCACCATGAGTGCGTATAGAAGCCCGAGATGAATCTGAGACACGAGAACAAAGACAAACGCAAAAGCAAAAACTTCCAATGAAGGAAAAACAAAAACAGCTTGACACCCCCAGCCGTCTCATAGAAGCCCCTGCGGAATCCGTTCAAGCCGCCGAAATCATCCCCTACAACTTCACGCGCACTTCCCCATCCGCCACTGTCGACTCCAGCACCTCAACCTTCAGCTCATCATCCTGCTCGCAGAGACCCGTATGCAGGTCGTACGCATACGCATGCCATGGGCAAACCACTCTGCTCCCTTCCACGATCCCCTCTCCCAGCGGCCCTCCCTCGTGCGGACACGTGCCATCGAGTACAGCGACACCCCCACCCACATGAGCCACGCACAACGCCCGGCCCTGAACGGTAAACTCCGCAACCTCGCCCTCTGCGGGCAATTCAGCAACCGAACAAATGCGAACAAGATGAACAAACTCAGCCATGACGAACGCTCCTTGCGATGCTGCCACTTTGACCGCCCCGCGCCATTAGCATAAAGGAGAAGCTTCATCGAGGTCGAAAGTCGAAGTCAGCAGCACCATGCCCCAGAAAAAGACTCAATCCAAATCCGTCGCATCTCCACCCCGTTCAGCCAGGCCGCAGGCCGCGACCGGTAGTCAACCGTCTCCGCCCGTCGTCTCTGGCCGCTGGCTCATCACGGCCGTAAGCATCGCCATCGCGGGCGCGGCCCTCTGCGCCTGGGGCGCGCTGTGTCTGCTCTTCTGGCAAGGAAGCTGGCAGTTGCTCTATCACCCCACATCCGCCGTCACGCGCACGCCGGCCAACGCAGGCATGCCATACGATCCAGTCGGTTTCGCAGGCACCGAATCCGGCGAACCACATCTGAAGGGCTGGTGGATCCCCGCCGCCCCCGACGCTGATTCCAGGTACGGCCGCTTCACCGTCCTCTATTTGCACGGGCAGGACGGCAATCTCGGCGACACCGTGAACGCTCTGGCCGTGCTGCACAGCCTTGGCCTGAACATCTTCGCCTTCGACTATCGCGGCTACGGCCAAAGCCAATTCCAGCGCCCCAGCGAGGCGCGCTGGCGCCAAGACGCCGAGTGGGCGCTCCAGTATCTAACCGAAACCCGCCACATCGCCGCCGACACAATCATCCTGGATGGAAAAAACCTCGGCGCGAACCTCGCACTCGAACTCGCCGCAGCGCACCCCGATTCAGCTGGCGTAGTGTTAGAGTCCCCGCTCACCTCACCCATGAACGCAATCTTCAACGACCCACGCGCCCGCCTGGTTCCCGCTCACCTGCTCGTCCGTGACCGCTTCAACGCAGACGCCGCCGCATCCCTGAAAATCCCTTTGTTGTGGTTTGAATCGACGACGACGCCAAGAGCGACCAGTCAACCAGAAAAGCCAGCAGCCTTCCAGAACGTGCCCTCACCAAAGATGCTGGTCTGGCTAGCCTCGGTCCGCGATCCCAACAAAGAGACCGCCGACGCCCTGACGCGCTGGCTAGACGACCTGCCAAAGAGAACCGGCAATCCATGAAGCTTCATTCAATAACCCTCGTTCTTTCGACCAACTTCCTAATGGCCGACCAACCCGCCTCAACTGTTGGCGCAACCCATAAGCCGTCATCAAGCGGAGTCGCCGCGGCGACCGGAGTCGAAAAATCTGCGGTTGCCCTATGGTGATTTCCGGCTAGGCGATCATTCGACGAGAACCCGCAAAACCGGGCCGAACCGGGGCTGGAAACGCGCATTGGCCTGAAGTCGTCCGTCGAGAACATTTGGCCACGCTGCTCGTATCCCGAGTTGACAATGCACTCCGGTTCTCAGCTAACTTGTTCGGAGCTTTGTCCGCAAAGTAAGTCATCTCAATGGCCATTAGGCGGCCCATTCATCGAATCGGCGCATGATCTCATTGAGCCAACATCCCAACAGGATGACAGAGCCCCACAATATGAAGGGAACGCCGTAGAGTATGAAATGCTTGCGCGAACGGACCAACTCAAACACTCGTACCTTCACAACCGCGTACACATTCGCTCCGAGATAAGCGGCCACCAAACAGCTCACTACTAAGTTGTGCATCTTGCTAGTCCTCCTTTTACCGGCCTGCATCTCCGCGCCGATACTCATCGGTCAGCTCATCAAGCGAGGTCCACACCTTAGAGTTGAGACCATCCTCCGTCGACCGGAAGTTCGGCGCCGGTCGTGAAGGTCGCATCGAACGCGAGGAAGAGGACGGCTTTCGCGATTTCCTCCGACGTCCCCCAGCGCTTCATCGGGACCATACCAAGCATCTTCTCCCTGATCTGAGAGGCTGCCCCACCGGGAAACGCTTTTTCGATGATCGGCGTGTCGATGGGACCGGGCGTCACCGCGTTCACGCGAATCTCGAGAGGAACCAACTCAGCAGCGAGCGTCCGAGCGAATGATCGCAGCGCGGCCTTGGCGGCTCCGTATGTGGCGTTGCCGGCCATTCCCTTGACGTTGGCGATCGAGGTCGTGAGGACGACAGACCCTCCCCGGTTTATGAGCGGCGCGAACTTCTGCACCGCGAAAAGCGGTCCCTTGGCGTTCAAGTTGAACATCTCGTCGTAGATGGCCTCGGTGATGCTCTCCAGAGGCGCTCGGGTGCTGAACCCGGCGTTGACGAACAGCAGGTCGATGGTGTCGAACTCGGCCTTCACTCGAGAGGCGAGTGCATCGAGGTCCGTCAACGACCGCGCATCGCTAGAAGCCACGATGGCGTCATTTCCAAGTTCCTTCTGGGACGATTCCAGCCCTTCCTTCGAGCGACCCGTCACCACAACGCGCGCGCCTCCATCGAGGAGCATCTTCGCTGTAGCGAGCCCCATGCCGCTCGTGCCGCCGATGATTACCACCTTTTTACCTTCGTACCGTTTCATGTTTATTCTCCTGGTGACTGGTTGTTATTCGTTCTGTCGCCGTGATTCCAAATTAGGGAAATGGCAATGTTGTTTTGCATACAGTGACGCGCCGATCAGCGCTCCTTCAGGACCGAGCGTTCAAGGATGCTGGGTTAAGACAAGTCCACGCCGGAGACCTTGACGACGGCCTGCCACGCGGCTTCTTGGCTTGTGCGATCGTGGAGGTGTGGGTGGCGCTGCGCCTCAATTGGGCCTGAGAACTTCCCTTGAGCCGAGGCGAAGAATTGCCCTGAGACGTCGGTTCCGAGCGCCTAAGTTATGAAATGGTGAATTGCCTCGTTGGCGTTATCTTGAAATGAAGTATTTTTCAAATCAGTAAAAAAGGTGCTCTGGTCCACCATGTCCCCTGATAACTTACCCTCTTTACTGGCATAGAAAACGCCGCTCTCATACCGCTCATCCGAAATGGCATCCACAAAGCGTTTTGCACCTACTTCGAGCGTATGCACCATTCCGCCCATCAATGGAAACACAATAGGCATCATCACGTACTTCAACATGAACCGCATCGGCGGGGGAAGACTATCTGGCGCCTGAGTTCCTTTTGTATTTCCTGGGCTCACAACAACAAACTTGAGCTTAGGATATTTTCTTGCCATGGATAACGTCCACATGGTTTCCGCATACTTGACATATGCGTATGCTTGCAATGCAACGAACTTCTTACCAAAATATGATCCATCAAGAACAGCAGCAAACTCATCTACAGAAGAAGTCCTCATTGATACTGGCTTTACTCCGAGCATCTTTACTCCTGGAACAGCTTCCGCACTGACTGATAGAACTGTTTTCCTCAACTTGTCCCGTTTAATCAATTCGTCCACGAGAATTACATTGCCTAGAATATTCGTCGCAGCTAATTGATTCATCCCGGAAGGTGTGGATTTCGCAGCGGTTTTCCCAATTACGCCACCTGCATTTAAAACGATCGCATCAATAGGTTCTTTTATTTCTTCTACTGCTTTTCTTACGGAATTTGCATCCGTAACATCCCCAATGACAATTGCAAAAATCTTTTTCCCGGTTTTCTCCTCAAGGTCTTTTTTGGCTGCCTCTGCTCTCGCACGATTTCTGCAAAAGAGAATTACCTTTCTTGTTTCTTTTTTCAAGGCGAACTGTCGGGCAGTCTCTTTCCCAAGCCCAGCATTTGCTCCGGTTATCAAGATACTTTCGTTCATTTGTTTCTCCTTCTTAGGTTGTTAGTTACTTGGGGAATGGAGCAATCCGACAGTCAGTTGATGATGGCCGCTCAGCGTGGCCTGAGCCGCCTCGACGCCCGCCGCAGTGAGCACGCGCTTCTTGCCTGGGACCATCCCGGAATTGAGCAGTGGGAAATCGACCCGCCGACCTCGCTTGACCAGCTCGGCGAGCGCGGACTGAACGC
>JBAWCO010000343.1:0-3372 GCA_049590315.1 Occallatibacter sp.
CCGGAGTTGTTTCACCACTGGCGGGTGGTTGGGGATATGGTTGGATAGCGGGAGCCGTATGACGCGAGAGTGTCACGTACGGATCTGAGAGCGGCTGAGGGGGAAGCTCCTTCGGCCGACTCGCCACTTCGGCGCCAAGGCGCACATCGGCGTGGACAGCAAGGAGACGGTCGTGCATTCGGTATGCACCTCGGCAGCCAGTGTGGCGGATAAACATATGCTGCCCGACTTATTGCATGGCGATGAACGCAAGGTGTGGGGAGACGCGGGCTATCAGGGCCAGACCGAGGCCATTCATGAAGCCGCGCCCAAGGCACAGGATATGACTTGCCGCCGGACGAAATACAAGGACCATGTGGATGAGGAAGCCAAGCGCAAGAACACCACCAAAGCCCGCGTCAGGGCCAAAGTCGAGCATCCTTTTCGCATCCTGAAGCGTATCTTCGGATTTACCAAGGTTCGTTACCGCGGCATCTGGAAAAACCACCAGTGGCTGTGCGCCGCCTTCGCGCTGGTGAACCTTTACCAGCACCGCAATCGGCTGGTTCCGCAAAGGGCGTAGTGTCCCTGGAGGCTGGAAAACGGCCTTACAGAGAGATCAAAAGATAAACTCCGGCCCGTTTCTTTCATCGCAAAACTGACTCAAAAGCCAGAATTCATCAGCGGCCGAGTCGCCGCTACAAAATCAGGCACCTGCGCAGAGGTTCCCTAGGACATCGGTTAAAGAGGAGGTGTCGCTGAAAGCGTGAGTCAGAGACCGGGTAACAGCAATCGGGCACTGAATTCCTCGATGAATGACACACCGCTCACACCCCAGTAAAGTCTGATGTTCCCGGTATCCGGTGTGCCGGTAGTGTGCCAAATTCCTGTGTCATTCAATACACCGGTCGGCAAGCCCGCAACGGGTTTCTGGGGGCACCTGTCCGAGATGCCGACATCCATGTTAGTCATTTGTCAAGAGAAGACACGAAGCCTTAGGGCGCGCCCTGGGGAGCGCGCATTCCGTAGATCAGGATCGTCTGCTGCGCATAAGTGCCTCACGGCTGGTGGTCCCTGCATTCCAGCAGGACCGGACAGCCATTTGCTGCCTCGGGCTCAAAAAGCCTTTGCAGATGATTGAGTTTGGGTTCTCTGCCAGTCTCGAAACAATTCGGAAGAGCCTCCGGAGGAAACCTCCATCGCTCAGTCGGCAACTTGCGAAACCTGGCAGCCTGCGCTTCGATAGATCCCGATGTTTTTGTTCTTTCCTTATCAGGAAAGGTTTTTATGCTGCCGCGGTCGGCATCGATTCTCCCGTAGGCACAAAATCCTGCTGCCTGCGCTCGACCGCCAACATGTAGCAGACCGTCTTTCTTGCCACTGCCAGTGTGGCCCGATTTGGATTGCCTCTCTCTAACTCGCGCTCTCGGATCATCGCCAGTTCCGGTGACTCTCTCGGCGCCAGCTTGGCCGCCTCGATCAACACTCTCTGGATGTGCTTGTTGCGCTGTTTCGATAGTGGCATACGCATCACCTTGTCGGTCGAGCTCTTCTCATCGGCGCACAGACCGCAGTAACTGATGGCCTGCTTGTTGGAACTGAATCGTGTGTAATCGCCGATCTCCAGCGCCCAGGTCAGGGCCGTGATCGAACCGACTCCTGGCACGGTTCGCAACCGCCGCAGCCGCTCCTTGAGCAGCGGGTCTCGCTCCAGTGAACTGACCAGGTCGTACTCAAGCTTGCCGGAGCGGCGGATCATTCCGCGGCTCAAGTTCAGCAGCGGCCGTACAGCCTGGCTGATATCCTCGTTCGTCGACATCAGTTCAAATAGCCTACCTTGTGCAGCCGCTGCTTGTTGTAGCTCACCCCGGTCTCCATCAACAGGCCGGAAACCCGGTTCTTCATCTGCACCATCTGCTTCACCACCAGGTTGCGGTAGCGCAGCACCCGGCGCCTGTCGCGGATCGCGGTGGAAGCCATGTGGCACTCGGGCAGAAAGTCACAGCGCAGGCAGTCAGCAATCTTGCCGGCATCGATCTTGTCGTTCTTTTTTTTGGCTGCCGCGATGGCTCGCAACATCAGGGGATGCGCCACCTTCACCTTCTCAGCGTGGGGAAGCAGGTAATCGTATATCCACCCGTGAAGATCGTCGCTTCCATGGCCATCGTTCGCTGCTGCGGTAATGTGTTAATCCAGGTATCCAGCTCGCGCCGGGTCGATCCGATCTTGCCTTCCCGGTGCACATGACCAGCCACATCCTTCACGCAGTAGCTGATCGTCTTCTTGTGAACGTCAAGTCCGATGTAGTACATATCGTCTCTGAGGAGCCTCCGAGGTAGTTCTCTGAATCAGCTTCCATGCTGAGTTCAGCTTTTCGCAACACCTCGTACTTCTCCTCGACTAAACATTCAAACAAGACGGCCAGAAGACGACAACGACGTTTTCCCGCAACAAACACCTCTGCATCTGATTGGATGCCATAAAACAAGAACTGGCGTTGTCCCACATTTCTCGCTAGCCAGATTTGAGTCGAACTGGCATACTGCATAAAAGACATACGTAGCACCTCGCGGATTGTCATTCGCAGGATATTCTCTTCAGAAGTCCCTCCTTGCATCGCGTTGCCGATTCCCTTATTGCCTTGAGCTACAAGATCACTCAAAGGCCCAAAGTCCGACGCTTTTGTGCCATTGCGGTGCGTTCAGGCGGACCGTCTCCAGACTTTGACGCACGAAGGGGCTCGATGAGACCCATGTAAGGATCGGTTCGATGAGTAAGACAACGAACAGAGGTGCGGCACGAGTTACTCTCTGCCTCGAACAACTCAGTAACCGGAGAAGTGGAACCCGATCGCTCCCTTTGGCGTGGGTGCTAAGTTTCGTCTGTTTCTTCGCTTGGCACGCAGTGGCTCAAATCTCTCCTGGACCGCTCGCCCGGGCTCATCAGAGCCTCACCGGAGATTCGAACTGCATCAAATGTCATCAGGTTTCCACCAGTGTTCCGTCGTTTCGGTGTCTGGAATGCCATCGGGAGATCTCAGCAGAGATACAACAGAGCAAGGGGCTTCACGCCACCTTCCCGCGGTCCGGTCCTGTGGGCGCGGCTTGCGTGAAGTGCCACTCCGATCACAACGGGATTGATTTCAAGATGGTGCACTGGGATCCGGCGGCGAAAGGATTCGACCACGCAACTACCGGCTACCCGATCGACGGCAAGCATGCAGGTGTGAGTTGCCGCTCCTGCCACAGCGCGCAACATATCTCAACGCAGGCACGCACGCTGCTCGCCGACAAGGACCTGAATCGTACGTGGTTCGGCCTCTCGCGCAATTGCCTCAACTGTCATGAGGACAAACATCAGGGCCGCTTCGGATCCGATTGCGCGCGATGCCAC
>JBAWCO010000344.1:0-12924 GCA_049590315.1 Occallatibacter sp.
CATGACTTTAACCGGGCCGATTCGCACAGCTTTGACCGGGCTGGAACCGGGCCTTTGCGTGGCTCAGAAGGGACGGATTCGGCGGCTAATCGCCGGTCTCTTCGCGGTCCTCTGCGGCGTCCCTTTCGAGCGCTTCCGCCAGTGCTTCGGCGGCGGGATTGGCAAGCTGGAAGCCCTTCGGAGTAGGCAAGGGCGGCGCTTTCTCAGGCTCGATGAACGCCGCCGGATGGGTCGCCGCGTAGACCTGTTGAAGAGCGCGCAGCGCAACCTGCGTGTAAATCTGCGTGGTCTTGATGTCCTCGTGTCCGAGGATCTGCTGTATAAAACGGATGTCAGCCCCGTTCTCGTGCATGTGCGTCGCCATGCAGTGGCGCAGTAGATGGCAGGCTCCGCCCTTGCCGGACTTCGCCGCGCCGATCCGCTCCTTGACCACGTAAGTCAGATGGTCGCGGCTGAACGGTTCGCCGTCCGCAGTAAGGAACGCCGTGAAGTCGTCCGGCTCGATGGCAAGCTGGGGCCGCGCCTCGGCGATGTACTTGCGCAGCCACGCAGCCGCCCGTTCTCCGATCGGCACGTAACGGTCCTTCTTGCCCTTGCCCTGGTTGACGAGGATCAGGCCGCGGTCAAGCTGGAGATCGAAGAGTTTCAAGCGCACCACTTCCAAGCGGCGCAAGCCGGTCGCGTAGATCGTTTCGAGGATGGCGCGGTCGCGCAAGCCGATTGGCTCCTCGACCTCGCACAGCGTCATGATGCGCTCGACCTCTTCAACGGAGAGGATGGTCTTGGGCAGAGTGCGGCCCAGCCTGGGCAGGTCGATTTCAGACGCCGGGTTATGCAGGATGTGATTCTGGCGAGTCATCCATCGGAACCAGACGCGCAGCGGCACAAGCCGCGCGTGCTGGCTGCGGAAGGTCAGCGGCTCCCCGTTCTTTTTGCGGTAGAAGAAGAGATACCGCTGATAGCGTTCGAGCACTGGCCGCGTGACCTCGATGGGTTCGCGCAAGCCGTGTTCATAGGCCCACTCGATGAAGAAGCCGATGTGAACGAGACGATTTTTCACCGTGAACTCGGAGTAGCCGCGCACCCTGAGCGCGTCCAGATGCTCGTACATGAGCAGTTCCATCGGCGTCTTGGGCGCGGCCTGGGGCTTGCGGGTTTTGGTTATGCGGGCCATGCGCTGCCCCCTGTTCTGCCGTTGCCGTTTCCGTTGGGCTTTGTCATGGGTACGATTACGACGGGCGTTTGCGGGAAGCCGTTGGCCTCGGTCTCCATATATGCGTTTTTCGCGCTTTTAACAGAAAAACCGTCTTCCACCCGCGTCATTGCTGGCGATTTCGCATCGTGACCACCCCCAGACACCCCCGTGACACCCCCGTGTCCGGCGGGTGACACCCCGGCCTCGAAGTGTGACACCCCCTCCTCAGACCGTGACCGCTTCGCGCCGTAGCTCAGCCCCGGCAGTACCGGCCTGCCGTTTTCGCCCATCTCGAAGTTGAGCGCATAGACGAAGCTCTGACCGGCTACGCCGCGATGCAGGGCCAGATACTCAAGGTCTTCAAGGCGCGAGAGATGCTTCTTTAGCTGCGAGTCGCCCCAGCCGGTGAACTGCCGCACGGTGGCCCGCGTAAAGCGGTAGTCCAGCCGCTCGATTTCGAGCCGTTCACATTCCGCCGTCACCATCTTGTCGATCAGCAGCAACAGGCGGCGCGTCTGCGGCGGCACATCGTCCAGCGAGCGCATCAGAACATGACTGGCAAGCTCCCAGGCCAGCTTTGCATCGGCCTCGGTCGCCTCGATGTACTCGAAGTTTTCGCCGTCCTCATCGATGCTGGTTTTGATTTCGCGCTGATGCTGATGCAGCAGGGCTATCGCCTGGATCAGCGCGATGAACTTCATGTGGTCGCGGCGTGTGCGCGTCATGGTGTCCGGGAAGCGGCGTTCCTTCAAGCACTCGATGACCACATCGACCGGGCGCAAGAGACGCTGCGCGTTGCGGTGCAGGCGCACGATCTTGTCCCGCCGCCTCCGCGCTTTCAGCCCGTCGAGCGTCTGCGCCTCGCGCTGCTTCTGATGGATGGCCTGGGTCTGTTCGCGGTCCTCATTCACTGCCAACACGAGACAGCGGTTCATCAGTTCCTCGTCCACCTCGTGCGCCGTCGTGGTCAAGAAGAGCATCACCGGGCCTTCGACTGTGTACTCGTGCGTAATGTGCTTGCCGCTCACCGGGTCTTTGCCGGTGCTGGCGATATTCAGCTTGCCCTCGGACTGCAAGAGTTTGAGCGGATAGCTCGCCGCCTCCGCGCCCTGCTGCTCGGCGATGGCAAGGATTTTGTGTTTGAGGTTTTTCTGCCCCATGTAGAAAAGGGCTTGGCCGGTCATCGCCGTGTAGCTCTCCCGGTGCTCCTCCGGCATGAAGTCGAGTACCGCTTCCATCAACGCGCTTTTGCCAGCGGACGATGACGACTGCACCACGATGGCCAGCGGCTTCGACAGCATACGCGACACAGCGGCCAGATAACTGACCTTCTTGTTCGCTTCCTCGCCCACCGCGCCGCATTTCTCGAAGTCCTCAAGAACACGCTCCAACAGGCGCGGATCGCGCAGCAACTCCATCGCGGCCGCCTGCTCCTCGGCCGCCATCAGCGCGGTTTCCTCCGGCGGCGCAAGCACCTTGGCGATGCGCTCCCGCTGCAACTCCGCAAGCACTGTCCACAACTGGCCCACTTCCCGATGGATCGTCTCTTCCTTCGCGGCGAGCTCGTGCGCGGCCTGCTTCACGAACGCCGCCCGCTGCCGGAACGCTTCCATGTCCAGCGTGTCGCCGTGATAGCAGAACTCCCCGCGCACATTGTGGCCCGACACTTTCACATTCACTCGCATCTGGCCCCGGCTCGTGCATTTGTCCAAGCCCAGTACGCGATACTCGCGCGGCCCGATGGTCACCGCCACTTCGCCGCCCTCCGTCTTCACCTGTGGCTCTGTCGGCACAGACAGAGGCATGGGCCGCGCCGCTGGCTCCTCGACAGGAACGGCGGGTAAAGGCACGGCATTTACAGCTAAAGAAAAAGCTCTCTCCTGCGGCTTCTCTGGCTCCGGGCCTGGCTCACTCGCAACCGGCGCGGGGGCCGGACCTGGCTCTGCTGTTGGTTCCGGCACTGGCTCCTCGATCTTTTTTTCTTTAGCTGTGCTTTTCGCTTCCGCTGGCAGTGGCTCGACGGTTGGCGCCGCCGCTCGAACTGGCTCGGCCACGACAACCGGAACCGGCGCGCGGCCCGCTGGACGTGGCCCCTTGCCCATCCACGCCGCGCCGGTCAGCAACACCCCCAGCGCCTTCGCCGCTGGCTGCGTCACACGCGCGTATTCGTTCGCGTCCTGGCCCTTTGGGAACTGCACACGGAAGCACTCGATGCCCATTCCCATCAGTTCCTCGGCCAGCTTCGCGGCGGCTTTGTCGCCCGCGTCGTCGCGGTCGTATGCGATGTACACGCGCTCTGTGCCGTGCCGCTCGAAGGCCGCGCGATGGTCCGCCGTGAAGCCGTTCACACCATAGCTCGCCGTGACATTCCGGTAGCCCGCAACCCAGAACGTCAAGGCGTCGATCAGCGCTTCGCATAAGATGATTTCCTTCGATGCAAGGAAGGCTTCTTCGTTCCACACGCCCCGATGCGGCCCCGGAAGATACGTGTGGTCCGGCGTTCCGGCCCGCAGATTCGGCGTGATCTTCCGCCCGTACATCTCGACCACTTCACCGGCAAGATTGAAGACCGGGATGACCAGCGAGCCGTTGAAGTGCTCATGCCCCGGCTTCTGATTGCGCAGGATGCCAAGCTCTTTCAGCCGCGTCCGCTGCGCTTCGCCGGCGGCGCGGTTCGACGCCGGCAGATGCAGGCACAGTGAGCGGTTGGCGTAGCCCAGCTTGAAACGGTCGATGATTTCAGAGGATTCAAGGCCGCGCTTGACGAGATACCGCTGCGCCTCCGGCGAGTCTTTCAGCGTCCGGTTGTAGTAGTCCACCACCGTTCCCAACAGCTTTTTGTCGTCCGCCGTGGCGTCGATCAGCGGCGGCAGCTTCGGCACCGTGGCGATCTTCACCACCGGCCCAGCCGATGGCGCATAGTCCCGTTTCAACAACTCCAGCGCATGATGGAAGCTCACTCCCTCGGCCCGCATCACCCACAGAAAAACGTCGCCCCCCTCGCCGCAAGCCCCCTTGCAACTCCACACATTTTTCACCGGGTCGATGTTCAGGCTGGGGTTCCGGTCGTCGTGGAACGGGCACAGGCCGATAAGCTCCTTGCCGCTGCGCGTCAGTTTGATTCCCCGCGCCTCGGCCAGCCGCTGGATCGACACCTCGCGCTTCAACCGCTCTTTCACCTCGGGGGGAACGTAGGGCATCGGCTTCGCCGCCTCTCCGCTGTTTTCCCGCCTTTTCCAAAAACCTTGTCAAGAGGTTTTGAGGGAAAATATTCGGGAGAACAACTGAGTTGAAAAATAACGTAAAATACGTTATTCGGTCAACAGGAGATTGTCTGTCGATGGAAACCTGCCCTTACACTGACTTCATCATGGCGCGGACCAACACGCACAGCTCACCTCAAGCAGAGGCATCGGAGACCGTCGGCCAACGGCTGGCGCGGCTGCGTAAGGAACGCGGCTGGACCCAGGTTGAACTGGCTGAACGGCTCGGCATTATTCAGTCGCTCATCTCCGACTATGAGCGCGACCGGCTGCGCCTGAACCCCGCTATGGTCGTCCGGTTTGCTACCGCGCTGGAGATCACGACCGATGAACTGCTCCAGTCCAAGGACGCGCAAACCCCCTTGCGCCGCAAGCCAAGCCTGCGCGTTCTGCGCCGCCTGGAGAGGATCGAGCGCCTGCCCCTGCATCAGCAAAATACCCTCCTCAAGACCATCGACGGATTCCTAAAAGGCGTCGCCGGGTAGCCTCGAACTCCTCTCGAACGGAACACGAACAAGGCCGGACAGCGTCTGGCCTTCGTTCGTTCCGCGTTCGATCTCCGGGCCGCTCGCGGCCTCGCTAAGCCGTCAGGCTTAGGGATGGTGTCTAGCTCCAACACACCGCCGGATACGCCACGGACACTCGCCAGCGCCCCGGCGCTGCGTGCTTCGCTGCCGGACCTCACCGCGCTGCCGATGGCCGGGAGCCGTCGCCCTGGTCATGTGGAACATGAGAAAAAGACATTTTTCTCATAGCTGGAAAACAGCCGCAGCGAGGATGGCGGTCAAGGGCGCGCCGTTCTTTGGCGCGTTCATCGGAGCGAATCGCAGACCCTTGACGGCCACCGCAGCGGAGGCTACCGCGCGTGAGCGCGCCGGGACGCCGATTCCGGCCTCGATCCTTTGCTTTCAACACGTTAACGCCGCAGCAACCCAAGGTTACTCCCGCAGCAACCGGAATCGGCAGAGTCCCATCTAACCGATTTATTTTCAACGGTTGCCATATAGCAACCCGTAAACACCTTGTTTTTCGCATTGCCGGGCCGTAGCCCCTTGATTCCGCTCACGTTCCCCCACGGTTACCGCAGGTTGCTTTACAGCAACCATTCTGGGGTGACGTGTCACCCCTAACCCGATGCGAAGCATGGCGCTCTTCCGCTCGCCGCGCCGATGCCGCCGATGGAAGCCACTGATGCAGCAAGCCGCCCCGAAGGACGGCTTGCTGTTGGCCGCTTCTAGGCTCGTCCCCTGACGAGTCGTGACGCTAGACGACTCGCTACCCAGATTAGCCCGAAGTAAATCACCCCATTGAGCCCGGCAGCTACCCACAGACTCCATGCATGGACATTGCCTCCCATCGCCATCGACCCGAGCATTCCCGGAAGGAGAAGCGAAACAAGGCAACGCTGAACGTCCCCCAGAAAGGGATTGTCGGAAGTCGCAGATAGCCCTTCAAGGTTGAGCGTAAGGATTGCCAGCACTCCTCCAAGGATAAGGGGGAGCAGCAGCCTTCTAGCATTTCTCTCCATGTTTAGCCTCCCTAGAGCTATTGGCAACCGGACCAACCAGTAGTGTTCCCATTACTGTCCGTCGCGCTTGTTCTCGCACAAGGATTCTTGAAGAACATCCAGTCGAATTCATTACCGAAGGTCCGGCGGAATAAGTTCTGGGCCGCTCTCTGCGACGCTGCCCTTTGAGCAGCATTGATGGACAGCTCCCCTTGGACGTGAGTTCGCGTCTCCTTGCTCCACGCAGGTTTATTCGCCCACGGCTGTTCCCCTTGATGCGAAGGAGATGTTCTATCCGTTGTCGTGTGTAGTGCATTCCCGAAGGCTGTCAGTGCCGCAGGCGCAATCCCCGTGTGTCCCTGCGCTTCCCAATCGGCTTGGGCTTGTTGAGCAGTGGCCACCTGTTGCGAAATAAAATCATCACCCTGCTGCCGAGCGTCTTCTTGCATAGTTGCAGGGCTTCCGCCAACGTTCCCACTGCCATCCTGCATTCCATGTTGATATGCGTTGCTCGGGTCTTGTTGACCTGGAGCGAAGTCCATATTCCAACTCGCGGTCTTTAGCGCTTGCAAATCCTGCTTGCTCATTCCGGGAAATGATTCGTTGATGATTTCGTTGTGAATATAGAAGGGCCACATGCCATTACGGTCGGCTACAGCCAACGGGTTGTTGACCGCATAGTTGTACCGATTCCAAGTCTGCGGCAGGTAAATGTCTACACCAAGGTTCGACGGGTCGGGCGACATCCATCTCCCCATTGAGCTTGCGTAGTATCTGGCCCCGAAGTAGTCGTTGCCGGATTCTGTGTCTCGTTCTTTGCCGGTAAAGTGGTATTCGGTAGCGTCGGCAGCATCCGTGCCGGGTATCGGGATGGTGGTGAGTCCGTCGCCGAAGGGCAGGCCGGTAAAGTTCAGCACCGGATTGCCGGCGTAGTCAGTTTGCTGGCGGCGTGTACCCAGCCAGTCCGAAAGATGAAAGTAGAGCGGGCCGGCGGTTTTGCCGCTCGGGTCGGCGTCGTAGGTGGCGCTCAGGGCTCCGGCATCGACATTGGTGTGCGCCCACTGCCAAGCGCTTCCTATGTAAGCCATCTCAGTCAACTGCTCGCCGTGCGGACCCAGAACATAGGCTGATTGCGGAGTGAAACCGTTGTTCGGTTGGTGAGTCGAGGAGTTGATCGAGTTATCGCAACTCCAGCTGGTGATGGTTCCCTTGGCCACGCGGTTGCCGTCGGCGTCGTAGATGTACTGCATCATGACAGTGAACCCGGCGACGGACTGCTGGAAAGCGCAGACACGGCCCTCGCCGTCATAGAGGTAAGAGTTGCCGGTGGTGGCGTCCTGGGTCGTGTCTCCAGATGCGTCGTACCCGTGCAGACCGTCCGAAATCTGGTTGTTGGCATTATAGTTTGCGCCGGAGCTTGGGCCCGGGCCGGACGGACACGAGTTGGATCCCCCGTTCGAGGAGGAGTATGCCGTGGCCGAGCTGGTCTGCCACAACCTGTTGCCGAAACTGTCGTACTGCCAGCAGTAATTGGGATAGGGGTTCTTGTCCTGGCTGCCCGCCGCCGTGGCTATGCGGTTGAGCGAGTCGTAGGTGAAGGACCACGTCCCGTTCACCGAGTCCGTGTAGCCGGTGACGTTGCCCGCCCCGTCGTAGCCTTCCGCCCCGCCGTCCGTGGCTTGGATGGAGAAGCTGTAGAGCGCGGCGCTGGAGGGTGCCTCGGGATTGGCCGCCACCTGGAGGCTCAGGATGGCTTCATCGTGCTGCTGGGTGTTGTTGTCCACCACCTGTACGGTAAGATCCACCGGGCCGCTTGCAGCGGTTGGCGTACCGGAAATTAGGCCGCCCGTGCTGAAGGACAGACCAGGCGGAAGCGTCCCGGAGGTGAGCGTCCACGTAAGAGAGTCTGTTGAAGGAACGGCGTCCAGCTGCGAGTTGTAGGACTGGCCGACGCTGCCGTCCTGCAGTGATCTTGTGGTGATCTGCAACTGCGTGGGTGCCGGACCGGCGGAACACGATGCCGAGTAGGCCCCGGGCGTGACCATAAATGGCAGGCGGTTGATGCTGGCCTTGCCTCCCGATACCACCTCAACGAGCCCTGAAAACGCTCCAGAGGGCACCTTCAGGAAGATCTGGCTGGCGGACCACAGAGTGACGAAGCCTTGAGTGGGGGGCGTATTCGCATCCTGCGCGCCATTCTTGTACGGGATGAACCAAACGATTCCGCTATCGCCGAGATTGGAGCCGGAAAGAACCAGCGGCGTGCCCGCTGGGCCGTACGCCACCGAGCCTGGGTCGTAGGTATTGTTTGCCATGGTGACCTGGGCCTGCAGCGCCGGATAGGGCGCCGCCAGCGTACCCAACACCGGCGTCTGCGCGAGTGCGGACGATGCTGCCGCGGCACAGACAAGCCATCCGAGATGTCGGCTCCAACGATTCATCACGCTCTTTCCTTCCTTCCGGTGCCCTTTTGTTGGTGGGTTGTGCTTAAAGCCATGATCACTCCTACTGACACGCAGGGGCCGTGATCTGAGACTGTGCCGACTGCTGATTGCAGACGCGCAACCTGCTGTCGTACTGTCGTGCCGTCCACAGGCTTGAGCCGAGCAGCCAGCTTGACAGAGCATTTGCGGGAGTGTACGTCGAATTGGAGAACAGCGTCTGAGGATGCGTGGAGTCGCTCCAGGAACTGCCAACGCTGTTCAAGCGGCCAGCCGCGTCAAAGGTCTGCGCAAACAAGATTGCCTGCTGCTGGTATTGCCCCGCCGCCGCGGTCGTGAGCCCGTTGCCATAGGCCAAAAGGTTGCCGGCCAGGTCATAGCAATACTGCAAGCCGGTCGCGCTCGAGAGCGTGGAGCAATTCGCCGCGGGCTGCGAAGGCACAGAAGCACTTGTGCAGTATCCCGCCGCGCATTGTTGCTCAGTCAGCACCCTGCCCATCGCATCGTATGCCCCAAACTTTCTCAGGGACTGATAATTCGCCGGAGGAGCCGATGCGCAGCTTCCTGCCTGTGTCCACTCTGCCGACAGTCTGCCAATGCCGTTCGTCGCTGTATCGTACTGATAGCAACTCGACATCGTACCGGCCGGGGCGTTGGTGTACGTCTTCGCATAGAGACGGTTCAAGGCGTCGTAAGAATAGCCTGTCACCACTCCGCGCGCGTCGGTCTTACTCGACATATTTCCATCGGCGTCGTAGCCACTCGTGCAATTACTTCCGTTAGCTGCTGCGCCGCCGGTAGTTCCATAGCACACCCATCCCGGTTCCGGATTGTAGGCCTGGATCAGGCGAGACAGGCTGTCGTAGGTAGAAGACCGGATTCTTGCGCCGGATGAGCCGCTAACTCCGCCCCACTGAGTCACTGAGGTCAGATTGTTGAGAGCGTCGTAGGTATAGCCCGTTTCGAGCGATGGAATCTGAGAGGCGCCATTCGGCTCCATCACATCGCGCAACCTTCCAAGGGGATCGTACGTGCGCTGCCAGTGATTGCTGTCCTCATCTGTGAAAGTTACCTGATTGCCTGCGTAGCTCCAACCCTGCGTATTTACCCCGTCGGAGTCCGTCTGACTTAGGGGGCGGCTGAGCGCGTCGTAGCCATAGGTGGTAATGCCCCACGTGAATTCGCCGGAACAAGGGGTGTTCGTCGGAGTGCATCGCGTGGGGTTCCAAAACTGATACTTGCGGCCTAAAGCATCGTAGGTGGTAAGGGTATAAGTGGCGCTGACGGGGTCGGACAGCAAGATTGTCTCTGAGAGCCTGCCCAAGCCGTCCACAATGGCCTGGGTCTGTTTGTTAAGCGATGAGTTTATCTTCTCTGTGACTGTAACGCCGATATTGCCGGTGTCGTTGTACTGGATGTCAGTCTCGCCACCGTCGAGAGTCTTGACGCTGATAAGGCGATTGAGAGGGTCTGCGACGCCAGTGCTCGGGTTGACGTAGCTGTACGTTGTGGTTTGGCTGTTTGGATCTTTGACCGTGAGCTTCTGCCCCGTGTTGAAATCATAAGTGTACGTAGTCGCATAGTTGAGTGCGTCGGTAATTGTAGTGGGCAGCGCCCCCGCATAAGTTGAGGAGTATCCGTAAGTGGTGGAATGGGTCAGTGGATCAAGCGTCTGATATGGCACTCCCGAGTCATACCAGTTGGTATGCGAGACTGGGTTGGTGCCTCCATTCAGCCATCGCGACACTGATGTGAGGTTGCCTCTCACAGCGGTTATGGGGCTGGTGTGCTGGGTCGAAACGCCCGAAGCGGTAAGATACGACGATTCGTCATATGAATTGGCACTACTGGCCGCCTGATTGCCGCCGCCGTCGTAGACAGTCTCGCTTGCAACCAAATCCATCATATTTGCGGTCAGATATGGCGGATTGTTCTGGAACTGATATACCGTCGCCGTTTCACGCAGAAGTGGCCCAAGTCCAGATGCGCCATAGTCGTAGATCTTGCTATCCGAGACTCGACCATACGAAAAGGTGACAGCCGGAATCGCGTTGACTGGCGTGCTTGTAACGTCGCAGCAATATTGCAGATTTGTCGTCGTGCTCAGATCGTTGTCCAATGTTGTCGTGACACTTGTAGGTAAAACATTAAGGCCCTGATAAGCATAAAAATTCAACTGTCCCTGAATCGACCTAAAGCTGGTCTGCACGGTCTTCAATAGGGTCGAGGAGCCGGAGTAATATTGGGTCTTTGTCTCGAATAACGTTGGCGAACCAGGGGCCCCAAAGTTTTGAAAGGTATGGCTCGTCACATTTCCGTCGGGATCAGTCACGGTATTGGGCACAGTGCCCCCGAACGGCAAGAGGCTGTAAGTCCAGGGATGGGGGCCGGTACCGTCATTTGCGTCGATGGTTCGGCTTTGCATCCACATGGAAGCCGTTTGCAACCCGGTATTACGTGTAAGCGTGTACTGATACGAGATCGTGCCGCCGGTGGGAAACGTAATCTTTGTCAGGTCCCCGTAGTTTAGAGTCTGCGGATCGCCGGGAAGGCGTGAATTGTACTCAAAGGTCCACGCCTGCAGATTGGGAAGCACCACACTCTGAAGCTTCACTACTGGAGTTGAGTATGCTGGTGCGGAGTCATGGGCTGGCAGGTTGATTGTGAGTTGCACGTAACAGAAATTGAAGGTCGAGGTTGAGCCGTTCGCGCCGGGCACCAGCCATTGCGTCGTCGCGTAAATCGGGAGCGGCCCTGTGCATCCCGTTGTGGAACCGGAATTTGAGGATGTTGGTGTCGCAGGAATTGCGGGGATGGTGCGCCCGATGGTGTCCACGTATCCGCCCGAACCATTCACAACGATGTTGTTGCCATTGGAGTCTTCGCGAAGGATCGACGACGAAGGACGATAGACAGTCCCAGATGAATCCACAGTGTAGCAGTGGCTCAAACAGTTATTACTGTAGTCCACTCCGGTGAAAAACCCAGTTCCATCCAAGCTGACTTGACCAGACTGATTTGCCAGCGACACGAGGGCTCCCGGATGTACAGCGGCGTCTGGTGTTTGCCACTGGATGAGTGTAAAGGGTTGGCTGATCCCTCCGTGCGTTATGGATTCGTTATATCGATCGATGCCTACACCGCCCTCGTCGGCGATATACCAGTCGGAAAGCGGAAAGGGTGTGGTATTGAGTTCGTTCGGGGTCTCCCAGAAATATACACATGGGGGGCCACCTGAGCAATCCTTTACGACTGAAAAGGGCTTGCCATTATATTCCAGAGCAAAGTCGAGCTTGAGCTTCCCACCGCGTTGCGGGTAAGAGACAAGCGGGATGTGCACGTGGAGATCACCGTTCGATAGGTTGATCTCGTCGATATCGCCGCCATGATAGGACTGGAACGGTTGCAGGCCGGAAGCAAGATCGTACGGCAGAGATTGCGCTTGGGTGGCGCTTCTCAGCACCAGGAGCAGAAGCATTAGCAGGACAAGAGAGCGGAGTCGCACTAGTAACCTCCATCCAACGAAAGATCAAACGTGCTGTCGGCCGGGTGGGTGTCAAGCCGAATTTCGCTGACTGCGCATTTGCGTTCAAGCGAAGCGCCTCGCAGCGTACTTATCTCTGTGGGAAAGAGAATGCCATCGAACGGCTTGTATTTGGAAACAACTATGGAGACGTACCGCCCAATTGATGGAGCGGTGACAGATGGAGACCGATAGTCCACTTGTGTCGGAAGACCTGACGAGGGATCGAAATGCCAGCGTTGAAAGACGCCGGGTGCTCCAACTCTGCCAATCTCAACAAGGTTCTCTACATTCGAGCTTGGTTCCAACGACTCGACTGAGTACTGCGGATCGCTAAACTCCTGGAAAAGCAGAAGAGCCGGTGCGAAATAGGGTTTTTGGGCCTCTGCGGAGGAAGCAGGAACGCTTTGATTGACACCGGCTTCCGAAAGCGCGGACCTGCCGTGGCCAGAAACAAGAATGTTGCCGCCGTCGGCTTCGTACCTAAATTCCCGACCCGAGACGATCCAGGTAAAGTTCGTCGTCAGACCCTCGGGAGATTCAGCCAATGTGCAAGTCCCTGTGACACTTAGATCTTGGAGATTGGTAATCTCCCCTCCGCCGCCAAGACGCGAAATGGCAGTTTCAACTAACTGCATCGCCGCAGGCTCGCGTTTCCCGGCCGAAGCTGCCTGAGAGAAGGCGGAAGGTGATAAGGCGAGGGACAAAAGAGCCGAGAAAGCGACACTTATCCGGACACGCGAGACAAGTTTGTCGTGCCCGCCGAACACGTGTTGGAACATTTTTCCATCCCTCCTCAAGGCGATACCCTGCAAGACGATGAATCTTGCTGAAGCGAGAAGCTGGAGCCGAATTGCACATCTACCGCCCATGGAAATTCCTTTCTTTTGTAATGCAATGTAGATTAGGCGTGAACGCTCTCAACGTGCTCACCGTTCTCCATCCAATTCCACCTTGCTGTGCCGATCAAGCTACTGCAGCGTGACCAATACCTC
>JBAWCO010000345.1:0-10115 GCA_049590315.1 Occallatibacter sp.
GGTACATACACCGGAGCCCAGACGGTGACGATCCTGGACTCAACTACAGGGGCGACCATTTATTACACAACCAATGGGAGCACGCCAAAGACCTCGTCGACACAATACACCGGAGCGTTCGCGGTCAATTCGACAGAGACCGTCAAAGCAATCGCTGCCGCTACTGGCTATACGACTAGCACGACTGGATCAGCAGCCTATGCGCTTATTGCGGCAACGCCGACGTTTTCACCTGCGGCAGGCACCTATACCAGCATTCAGACGGTAACCATTAGCGATTCGACTGCAGGGGCGAGGATTTACTACACAACCGATGGCTCGACTCCATCAACGTCGTCGGCAAGTTATGCCGGTGCGATAAGCGTCAGTTCGAGCCAGACCGTCAAGGCCATTGCGACCGCAGCGGGTTACTCGCAGTCAGCGGTCGGATCCGTAACCTACACAATCAATCTGATTGCGTCCACGCCGACCTTCTTTCCTGCACCAGGGGCATACACTAGCGCATTCCCGGTGACGATCAGCGACACAACTCCCGGGGTGAACATCTACTACACGACCAACGGTACGACGCCAACGGCATCCTCGGCCCTATACACAGGCGCAATCACGGTTAGCTCCACTGAGACGGTGGAAGCCATTGCAACTGAGTCTGGATACGCGCAATCCGGAGTTGGATCTGCCGCCTACGCACTTCCTCCGCAAGCGGCCTCGGTGACAACGATGGTGGTGACCTCCGGCGGGAGTCTAGTGACATCTGTGACGTCGGGGAGTGTGGTGGTGCTGACTGCGACCGTCACTTCGGGTGGGATCGCGGTCACCAGCGGCACCGTGAATTTTTGTGACGCCACGGCGACTCTCTGTACGGACATCCATCTGCTAGGTACGGCTCAGTTGACGAGCGCAGGAACGGCGGCGATTCGTCTCCGGCCGGCGATCGGTAGTCACAGCTACAACGCCGTTTTTGCTGGGACATCGAGCAATGTCACCAGTTCGTCGTCTCCTGGTTCGTTGACGGTGACGGGCAGATATCCGACTGAGACAGAGCCTGCGGGGTATGGAGGAGGCGCAGGCAACTATACGCTGGATATCCTGGTAGGAGGCATCAGCCGCAACAGTGTTGCTCCGACGGGGACAGTCTCGATTCTAGATACGGACAACTCCAACGCTGTTTTGGGTACTGGGTCTCTATCCAGCACGGGAACAACCGGATTTGACAATTTCTCAACCTTCCCAATCCCTGGTGGATACAACGCTCCCGACTCTGTCGCCACGAGCGACTTCAATGGAGACGGCATTCCAGATCTCGCTGTGGCGAACAGCGGCCCATGCACTATCTCGATCCTATTGGGCACCGGCAACGGAACCTTCTCGCCGGCAACTTACAGCCCGATCTCTGCAGGTGGCTGGCCCTTATTCGTCGGAGTGGGCGACTTCAACGGGGACGGCATGCCTGATTTGGTCGTCGTCGATGGATTTGGCAGTATTACAGTCTTGCTAGGCAACGGCGACGGAACGTTTCGGCCGGCGAACGGAAGTCCGGTGACCGTCGGTAGCCGGCCCGTAACCCTTGCGGTGGGCGACTTCAACCGGGACGGCAAGACGGACTTGGCCGTGGTGATCAATGGAAACCCCGGCGCCGTCACCGTCTTGCTTGGCAACGGCGATGGAACCTTTGCGGCAGCTGCTAATGGCACCATCGCGACTGGCAATGGGTCTGATTCTATCGCGGTCGGCGACTTCAATGGAGACGGTAATCCGGACCTGGCCGTCGTGAACGGTACAGATGGTACAGTTACGATCCTGACTGGGAACGGCGACGGAACCTTTACATCGGGAAGCAGTCCGATCACGGTGGGTAGTTCTCCGAGCTCGATTGCGGTGAGCGATTTCGACGGGAATGGGAAGTTGGACCTGGCGGTTGCAAATCACAGTAGCGCAAATATCACAATCCTGATGGGCAACGGAGACGGAACCTTCTCGCCACTAGTCAGTGGCCCGTTCACCCTGGATCCCATATTCGTCGTGACGGGCGACTTTAACCAGGACGGCATTCCAGACCTGGCCGTCACCACCCAAAACAATAGCGTCAATATGCTACTCGGCAACGGCGATGGATCCTTTAAAGCACCCTTTCAAGTCTCTGTGGGCAACAATCCAAACTTCATCGCGGTAGGCGATTTCGGCGGGTACGGCGTTCCAGAGTTGGCTGTGACCAACGGTTACGACAGTACTTTATCCATCTTTCAGATCAATCAAATGCAGATGGCGAACGCCACGGTCTCTGGAGTTGCGACTCCTGTCGGTAGCGGAACCCATAACGTTGTTTTCAGCTACGGCGGCGACACAAACTATACCGGGAGCACGTCAGCTCCCATACAGCTACAGGCGCTCGTCGATGTCGTTACCACCGTTTCGCCCATCAGTGGCCCGTCAGGGACATCGATCACGATCACTGGATTGAGTTTCGGAAGCACCCAAGGAAGCAGCAACGTAACGATTGGTGGGATCACTGCAGCGGCAACGGCGTGGAGTGACACGCAGATTCAAGCGCAGATACCGAACGGCACCGGTCCCGGTCCTCAAGCTGTTGCAGTGAGTATCGGTGGTGTTTCAGGTCAGGGCTCAACGTTCACTGTTAGCGCTGCCATCTCCGGTGTCTATCCTTCCACAGGGCTTCCCGGAGCCGTCGTAAAGCTCTCGGGAACTAACTTCGGATCATCCGTGGCGGGGAGCTCGTCCGTAACGTTCAATGGTTTAACTGCGCTGGTGACAAGCTGGACTCAGACGGCGATTCAAGTAATCATCCCAAACGGGGCCTCGACCGGTCCCGTTGTCGTGACGGCCTGCAATTCATCAGACACTTGGTGGTGCGGGGCGAGTAATGGAATTATCTTTACGTTGCCCTCAGGTCCAACGGTTACAGGACTTAGTCCCGTGGCTGGCTCAACTGGGACCAACGTGACGGTTAGTGGCATTAACTTCGGGACGTCCGGCACAATCACTTTCAACGGAGTCTCGGGCTCGCCCACAAGTTGGGGGATGGACACGATCATCGTGCCAGTGCCACCTGGCGCAGCAACCGGCCCGGTTGCCGTAACCGTAGGCGGCGTGACGGGCAACAGTGATAACTTTACCGTCGTCAACGGGATCGCCGGCATCGTTCCGGTGGTCGGCTCAGTGGGCACGATCGTTACCATTAGCGGAACGGGCTTCGGGACGACGCAAGGCAGTAGCAATGTGACCTTCAATGGGGTCTTCGCAACTCCAACGAGTTGGAGTGATACCAGCATAGTAGTAACCGTGCCGGTTGGAGCGATGACCGGCAACGTAGTAGTGCAAGTGAATGGAGCGTCGGCCGTAGGCCCTCTGTTTACTGTTAAGCCCTTCATTGAAAGTCTGTCTCCAGCAGCGGGTCCTGTTGGAACATCGGTGACGATCTCCGGATCAAACTTCGGTTCCACTCAGGGCACTTCGAGTGTTGTCTTCGGTCAAGTGACTACAGTTCCGACGCAATGGACGCAGAACACGATTGTGGCCCCAGTTCCCGTGGGCGCAGTTACAGGCTCCGTCGTGGTTTCGGTTGCCGGACAGCCCAGCAACACTCAGCCGTTCACGGTTGGCGCAGCAACTACAGGCTCAATTACAGGAACGGTAACTCAATCTGACGGTGTCACTCCCATTGCAGGCGCCACTATTACCGTGCTCAATGGAAGTGTTCCCGTCGCAACGACAGTAACGGCTATCTCCGGTACCTATACTGTCGCCAACCTGAACTCGGCGACGTATGGAGTTCAGGCCTCTTCCTTCGGGTTTGGGGCCGCAAACCAGACGGAAGTTTCTGTTAGTTTGGGCCAGGCAGCGGTTGCTAACTTCAAACTGTCTTCTCAGTCGTCCATCTCCTACACCTACGATGAACTCGGGCGGCTGGTCGGAGTAGCCAGTTCCACACTGGGTGCCGCTGGTTACTCTTACGACGCTGTCGGTAACATTTTGAGTATCAACCGTGCCGCTACTGGTCAGGTGTCGATATTAGACTTCTCTCCCAAGAGTGGTCCGGCTGGCACTGCTGTGACCATTTCAGGAACGTCATTCAGTGGAAATGCGCAGCAGAACACAGTCAAGTTCGGCAGCGCAGTTGCCACCGTGGTCTCGGCAACAAGCAGCCAGATAACTGCTACAGTTCCTGCCGGTGCCGCGACCGGTCCTATTACCGTAAGCGCACCGGGCGGCACTGCTACAAGCAACAGTTCGTTTACCGTGATGACATCAACGGGGATCCTCACGATCGCATCTTTCAGTCCTGAAATGGCGAATGCAGGAGCCACGATCGCCATCGCAGGGTCCGGATTCGATGTTGTAACGAACGACCGCGTTAAGTTCAATGGGACGCTTGCCTATCCCACTTCCGCGACTGCGGTTGCGATATCGGCTCCAGTTCCCGCAAATACAGGGTCAGGCCCCATAACCGTTGCCACGCCTGGAGGTAGCGTCACGAGTACTTCCGATTTCTATGTAGTCCCTATCTCATTCACTCCGAGTCAAGTCGATTTCACCGGACGGACGAGCGTTGGAGGAGCGCCGTTCACGGGCACAATCACCACTGGAGGCGATATAGGGATCGTCTTGTTCAATGGGACAGTAGGACAAGGCTTCAATCTTCAGATCAGCAACTCCAGCATTGCGAGCGCCACAATCTCGATCCTGAACCCCGACGGCTCGACTTTGGCGCAGTCTGCATTTGGCACAGGCAGTGCGCTTCTAAATACGCCGCCGGCCCCAACAACAGGGACCTATTCGATTCTTGTCGTGAGCAGCGGTTCGGCATCCCCAGGCAGTCTAACTCTCAATCTCTCCCAATTCACCCTGCCTTCAGTAACGCCGGGCACGGCCCAGACGGTGACCATCACAAGTCCTGGGCAGGAAGGCATTCTGACTTTCAGCGGGATCGAGGGACAGTTTGCAAGTGTCCAGCTAACAAACTTCGCATTTCCTGGGGCGTGCTGCGATACGGTGAATCTCACTATCCTCAAGCCGGATGGCACATTCCTTGTCTCGACGGGAATGTACTCGGCAGGCACAGCGGGCATCGTTCTGTTCCAGAACCCAATTGCGCTCCCTGTCACTGGATCTTATACCGTGGTTATCGCTCCCCAGAATGGATATACCGGAAGCACTGACGTTACTGTCTGGCTGTTCAGTGAGCAAACGAGCACTATCTCACCTGGAAGTCCGGCAACGGTAACCATCAACACTCCTGGACAGAAAGCGGAGATGACCTTTAGCGGAACGGCCGGACAGTTGGCCAGCATGCAACTTACCAACTTCGCTTTCCCTGGGGCGTGTTGCGACACGGTAAACACTAGCATCCTTGGTCCGTATGGAGCCGTGCTTGCCCCCACGGCAATGTACTCGGCAGGTCCGTCTGGCATAGTTCTGTTTCAGAATCCAATTGCACTGCCCGCCACGGGAACCTATACAGCGGTAATCGCTCCCCAGAATGGATATACCGGCAGCGCTAACGTCGCTGTTTACCTGTTCAACGATCAGGCGGGAACCATCACCGCTGGAAACCCGACTCCGGTGACTATCAGCATCCCAGGGCAGCAGGACCGACTGACCTTCACCGCGACGCAGGGACAGTCGGTCAGCGTTCAGCTCAGCAATTACACCTTCGCTGGAGTTCCTTGGGCTACGGTAAACGTCAGCATCCTCAAACCAGATGGAACAACAACGCTGGTCACCACCGGCCTGTTTGACTGGGGCGGAGGGAATCTCTTCCTGAATCCCTACACTTTGCCAACCACAGGAACCTATACCTTGGTGATCAGTCCCCAGAAAGGTATGACTGGAAGCGCTACGGTCACGTTGGCCCTTCAATGACGCCGATGAACGAATTGGCGTGCACGGCACATTTTGCCATGGATCATCGAAATGCTCGAAGAATCGGAGACATCCTCATGATGGACGGAGTTCGGTACTACGGTAGAAGTATCGCTGTTGTGGTTCTCGGATTGATCTCAATATCGGCGTTTGCATCCGGTGTTGGGAGGAAGACCCAGGAGGTTGCGCCACATACTGCGGTCTCCGCCGTTCCCCCGAGCCCTGATGGGCAGAGTCAGACCCTTCTGCCGGATGGTCGTTTGCTGCTCACGGGCGGAATGGATTCCAGCG
The DNA here is from genome assembly GCA_049590315.1 of Occallatibacter sp. Taxonomy (GTDB): domain Bacteria; phylum Acidobacteriota; class Terriglobia; order Terriglobales; family Acidobacteriaceae; genus Telmatobacter. Next base: position 6,172 of record JBAWCO010000345.1, read on the forward strand.
TGGCAGTCAAGGCGGCCTACTTCGAAAAAGCGAGCACGGGCGCACGCACCGAGACATCCGGTACGCTCCTGCACGCGCGAGCTTTTCATTCGGCCACTCTTCTGCCAAGTGGCAGTGTACTCATCCTTGGAGGAGTGGGAGATGGAAGCTCCGCCTTGGCCCACGCAGAGTTATTCATTCCAGCCGATCAGACCTTCGTTGACTATCCCACAACCGGTTTGACGCCGCGAGCTCATCATACCGCGACACTTTTGACGGACGGTCGTGTGTTGATCGCAGGAGGAATCGACAGCCAGGGCAACACCCTGAGCCAGATTGAAGTATGGGACTATCGGACCGGAAAATCGACATCTCTTGCAGTGGACTTACGAACTCCGCGGAGCGGTCATACAGCGACCCTTCTGGCCGATGGGACCGTTCTGCTTTCGGGCGGGCAAGATGAACATGGCAGCCCCCTCGACTATGGAGTAATCATCGACCCAAACGCCCCGAGTGCTCGATTTGTGAGCCGGCCACCGGAGCCGCTCAAGATTTCAGAGCCACCGAGCCTTGCAGCGTCGATTCCACAGAGCGGTGAAACCGGTATACCGATCGATCAGCTCATCTCGTTGCGATTTACTGAACCGATGGATGTGACAAGCATCAATTCAAGCACAATCACTCTGAGGACATCCCTGGAAAAGGTGGAAGTCGGTGTCGTTCCGGCTGAAGGTGGGTCGCTTGCGTTCATCACTCCTCAAGATAACTTGGAGAATGGCGTTGCATACACACTCACAATATCGGGGGCGCTAGATAGAGCCGGTCGAGTAATGCCCGATATGAGCATCATTTTTACTACAATCGTTGCGACCGAAACCGGTACAACTGGAGGCGGAAGCGGTTCCAAGGGTTCGGGTTCTACGGGCTCGGGCGGCGTTGGAGGGGACGGATCTGTACCTAGCGGTTTTTCCTCGGAGTGGAGAAAGTTGCCTATGCTCCGGGGCGAAGAGGGAGTTACAGCTCTGGCTGGTCAAGTACTGACGCTTGACGGTTCTCCACTCCCGAACGTTCTCATCGAGATTGACTCCGAACATGCCATCACTGATAAAACAGGTCGGTTCCTGGTTCAGAATACCGGGTCGGGTCACCACATCATGATTGTCGATGGCGACCCAGCCAGCACGAAGGCTAATTCCTATGGCCTGTATCGCGTGGGTGTAGACCTCAAGGCGGGCATGACCAACTCTCTGAACTACATTGTTTGGATGACGGCTCTCGATAGTGCCCACGCGGTTCAGATCTCTTCGCCGACAACCAGCGAAGTGGTCGTCACCAATCCCAATGTGCCCGGACTGGAGTTGCACATTCCCGCTGGTACCGTGATTCATGACGCGCGGGGAAGAGTGGTGACGCAGGTCGGAATCACGGCCGTCTCTACCACTCAGCCGCCGTTTCCAATTCGAAAAGGCCTGACCTTTCCTGTTTATTTTACGATTCAGCCGGGTGGTGCCACCTTCGCGAACTCCGAGAATGCCTGGTCCACAGATAGCGCCGGCAGACGGAGAGGGAGAGGAGCGACGATTCACTACGGGAACTACATGAAGGCGAAGCCGGGCGCCCGCTATCAATTCTGGAACTACGATCCGGCGCAAAGAGGGTGGTACACATACGGCAACGGTCGCGTAAGCAGCGATGCGAAGAAAATCACGCCGGAGGATGGAACGCAGATATTCACCTTCGACGCTGCCTCGGCAGGCACCTGTGGCGCCAACTGTCCGCCACAACCGCCACCGTTGCCCTCGGGAGGAGGTCCCGGAGGCCCGGGGGGAGGTCCCGGAGGTCCGGGGGGGCCCCCGGGACCACCGAGGAAGGGCGACCCAGTAGATTTGCAAACAGGGCTTTTTGTGTACACCAAGACGGATCTCATGTTAGGGGATGTCATTCCTCTTGCCCTGACCCGTACCTATCGTCAGGGAGATACTGTTTCGAGGGCTTTCGGCGTTGGTATGACCATGGACTACGACATATTTCTCTCCGGCGATGACAACTCCGATCCGGAGGGATTTACTTACGAGAAATTGATCCTCGCCGACGGAGCACAGATTTATTTCACACGGACGTCTCCCTGCGCTGGAACCAACGGGAGCTGCGGAGAACTAGGAGCTGGTTACACGGCGACTTCTACCCCCGGCGATTTCTACGGAGCCACGCTTAATCTAGGCGGTACAGACGCGAGCTGCCCTGGGATACCAGGTGTGAGGTACTACTGCTGGAAATTGACCAAGAAGGATGGGACTGTCTACCAATTCCCCGCTACAGAAAATGGTGGCGCCAATCCGCGGCAATATGCGCTCATCGGAATGAACGATCGCCATGGAAACTCATTGATATTTACACGCGATGGCAACGGCAATCTGACCCGGGTTACATCCCCCAACGGCCGATGGATCCAATTCACTTACGACTCCAGCAATCGAATCACCGGAGCTCAGGACAACATCGGGCGCACCACCAGCTATACCTATGACCCTGTTTCAGGATGCCTCGCCACTGCGACAGACGCGAACGGCGGAGTGACGACCTACACCTACAATCCGAGCGGCGATATGCTCAATATCACCGATCCAAAGAACATCATGTACCTGCAAAATCAGTACGACGAGAACGACAGGGTTTATCAGCAGACGCAAGCCGACGGAAGCACTTACCATTTTGTCTATAACTTGGATTCAAATGGAAACGTGATCCAGACCAACGTGACAGACCCGCGTGGGTACATCAGCAAAACAATTTTCAACTCCGACGGCTACATGACCAGCGACACTGAGGCCCTGGGGCAAGCAGAGCAGCAGACAGTCACCTACAACCGACAGCAGGGGACCGGGCTGCTTCTAAGCACGACGGATGCCCTGCATCGTACGACAACGTACAGCTATGACGCCATGGCGGATGTTACAAGTGTTACCTGGCTGACCTGGACACCGAACGCGGTAACGACGACGTTCGCCTACAATCCGCGATTCTATGAACTCTCTGACATTACCGATCCTCTCGGAAATGCAACAACGATAAGCTACGATGACAGCGGCAACATGCTTGAAGTTCTCGATCCGCTAGGCAACGCCGCGACTTTCACCTATAACTCGGCAGGTCAACCGATCACAGCCACGGATCCTTTGGGCAATCAGACGCAGCTCATATACGATTCGGGCGACCTGGTGGCCCTCATCGATCCGCTCGGCCGGACAACGACCCGCTTTGTGGATGGGGCCGGGCGCATTGCGGCTGTCACCGATCCCCTTGGCCACGCAACTCGAATCGTCTACGATCCTCTCAACGAAATCACTTCAAGTACTGATTCGCTCGGAAACCAGACGGGATTGACGTACGATAAAAACGGCAATCTCCTAACGGTCACCGACGCCAACCAGCACGCGACGAAGTATGCCTACGACAACATGGATCGCACCATCACCCGCACAGATCCCCTTCTGAGCCATGCCAGCGCGCAATACGATCTCAACGGTAATCTGAATCAAGTCACCGATCGAAAGAGTCAGGTGACAACAATTCAATATGACGGTTTGAACAGGCCCATCTTCGCAGGGTTCGGACTGCAGCCCGGCCCAACGTATCAAAGCACAGTCAGCTACACCTTCGATGCGGGAAACCGTTTGGCCGGGGTCACCGATTCAGTCAGTGGAGGCATTTCGCGCAGCTACGATTTATTGGACCGGTTGCTCTCGGAGACTACACCGCAAGGATCGGTTGGGTATACCTACGACGCCGATGGACGACGTCAGACGATGACCGTCTCCGGTCAATCGCCAGTAAACTACTCCTTCGACAATGCAAGCCGCCTCACCTCCATCACTCAGGCTGCCGCCAATGTGTCCTTCAACTACGACAACGATGGCAGGCGGACCTCGCTCACTCTGCCGAACGGCATCATCGCAACCTACAAC
>JBAWCO010000346.1:0-17392 GCA_049590315.1 Occallatibacter sp.
TGTGGATCGTAAGCGGAGTCCTTTTGGCCCTGGCCATGATTCCTGGCATGCCGAAGATCTCATTCTTCGCGCTGGGCGGGGTCATCATGTTTGCCGCCTGGAAGATGAAGCCAGCCGTTGTCGAGCCCGCGCTCGGATCAAAGGGTGCGCCTGGCAAGGCCGGAGCTCCGGGAACACCGGCAATCGATCCCATGGACGCTGTGCTCAAGCTGGACGAGTTGATGCTGGAGGTAGGTGTTGGCCTTGTGCCGCTCGTAGATGTAAAGAAGGGAGGCCAGTTGCTGGCGAGAGTGAAATCGCTGCGCAAAAATCTCGCGCAACAGCTCGGATTCCTGGTTCCCTCCATTCATATCACTGACAACCTCTCGCTCAAGGAACGCGAGTATGTCATCTATCTTCGCGGCGTGGAAATTGCGCGTTGGGAGATGCGTCGCGACCGGCTGCTCGCGGTCAGTTCCAATCCGAAGCCCGGAGATATCGTAGGGCAGGAAACGCGGGAGCCGGCTTTCGATTCTCCGGCCAAGTGGATCACTCCGGACCTGCAGGCGCAGGCTATCTCCGCTGGATACGCTGTCGTGGACCATACTTCGGTGCTCGCTGCTCATCTTGCCGAGCTGATCAAGCAGAATGCGCATGACCTGTTGACGCGCCACGAAACCAAGCGCCTCATTGACCGCCTCTCAGACTCGCATCCGAAGCTCGTGGATGAATTGATGCCCAAGTTGATGAGCCTGGGAGAAGTCCAAAAAGTGCTGCAGCAACTGCTCCGCGAGCAAGTCTCTATCCGCGACCTGGGCACAATTCTTGAAGCGCTGGTAGAGACGGCAATGACAAACAAGAATCCAATCGTGCTTGTTGAAGCTGCCAGGCATTCCCTTGGACGCGCATTGATTCGCCCCCTCCTCAACGATCGCGGACAGTTGAAAGTGGTCACCCTCGATAGCGCAATTGAAGAGGAGTGCGTTCGCAACTCCACTCTGAATTCACACATGGCGGCCGGCGGCGCATTGCAGATTTCAGTCGCTCACAAAGTTCTTGCCGGTCTCCGCTCCATGCTCGGCGACCAGGTAGCAATGGCTCCCCCGGTACTTCTCTGCGCATCGCCCGGCAGGTTCTACTTGAAGCGGCTTCTGGAGCCGTTTATTCCAAAAATTGTTGTGCTTTCCCCTTCTGAGATTCCTCCAGCAACACAGGTGCAGTCTCTTGGTTCGGTCAGGTGAGGAGTCCGGTATGAGATTGACTAACGAGGTGAACAAATGACGTCAGCAGAAATGGCCTACAAGACAAGCGCGGCGGATTTCGACGATCGCAACGATCTCGTGATGCAGGAGCTTTCACAGGTCTACTACATCGCCTCCCGAATCCGTGAACGGCTTCCCCAGCATGTGGAGCTGGACGACCTCGTCAACGCCGGTGTGATCGGCCTAATGGAAGCCAGCCGTAGCTTCGATAGCTCGAAGACTGCCCAGTTCAAGTCGTTCGCAAAGTTTCGCATTCGCGGCGCCATCCTTGACAGTCTGCGCGAATCCGATTGGGGCTCCCGCTCTCTCCGCAGAAGGGGACGCGAAATCACCGACGTCACCGCACGCCTTGAAGCGCGGTTGGGACGGCATCCGGTCGAGTCGGAGATCGCTGAGGAGATGCATCTAGAACCGGAACACCTGCGCCGCATCATCGCGCAGATTGACGGTCTTTATCTAGCGGGCCAACAAACCGCCGTTGCCGGCGATCGCACCGATCTGCTGGACGTGATCGAATCTGCACCCAATCTGGACGATCCTGATCCATTCGATCTTTGCCTGCAGGGCGAGGTCAAGGCTCATCTGGCCGAGGCAATATCCAAGCTCAGTGAAAGGGAACAACTGATCCTCTCTCTCTATTATCGCGAGGAACTCACCATGAAAGAAATTGCAGAAGTCGTTGGGGTGGCGCTCTCGCGGGTCTCGCAAATTCGTCAGGAAACAATGAAGAAACTCAAAGTAATGCTCGCGCACCTCCAGGAAGGGTCGACGGCCGATGGGCAGAGAGCGAGGGTCGCATGAGTACCGTGAGTCGTGATGAATTGGCGGCACAAATCAAGGCCGCAAAGAAGCTGGCTGAAAAACAGAGGACAATTCAACCCTGCGATTTCAGAACGGCTGGACGGTTGTCCAACGAGAATGCGCGCGCGCTGACCGCGATCAATGAGACATTCGCACGTCGTCTCGCAAGCGCTCTTGACGCCTACCTTGGAACGGGCCTTGAGCTAAAGGTGAAGTCTTTCGATCAGCTTCCGATCAAGGAGCACATCGCGAAAATCCCCCCCCTGAGCTACATCGTTCCCTTCTCTCTCCACACGATCCCGAGCACCATGATCATGGAGTGCGATATCGACCTGGTTTTTCCCATCATCGAACTCCTTCTCGGTGGAACCACCATCTCCGAGTCTGGCGCTCGCGAGCTTTCGGAAATCGAAGAAGAAATAATGCAAGACGTGACATCGCTCATTGCGCGGCAGGCAGAAAACGCATGGCGCATGCCACATATGGCCCTGGTGCCGAATCGCCGCATCAAAGCCTCGCAACTGCATCAGTATTGTCCGCCGAACGAGAAACTCACTTCGGTTCGCTTCGAGGTGGATATTTCCGGTGTCACGGGATCTTTCCATCTGGCCTTCCCTGGCGCGTTTCTCAACACGCTGATCAAGCAGATGAAAGAGGACGAGCCGCAGAGAAAAGGCGGATTGCGGTATTTCCCTGTGCCCAATATTCGCGAACGCATGCTCGATTGCGATGTGATGCTTGAGGCGGGAGTGCCGCGCGTGAAGGTCGCCGTGCGGGACCTGATTGCGCTGAAGCCGGGATGCGTCCTGAAACTGCGCGCACCGGTCCGCAGCCCTGGCATGTTGACCGTGGAAGGTAAGGAAATGTTTGAGGCGTCGCCGGTAAGAAACGGTTCACAAAAGGCAGCACAACTTGGCCGTCGCGTTCAGCCGGCAAACTGGGGAATGGAGTAGAACATGAACAATCAAGATAACCAGCAGGCAGCGAGGGAATTTGCCGGCGGCTTCGCCGATTCTCTCGCGGAATCGCTCTCCGGCGCAGCCGGGCTTCCCTGGAAACTGAAGGTCCTGGACGATTCGGATCCTTCCGCCCAAGCCGGGCAGAAGATCCATTTTCGGCTGGCCATCGAAGGTGTTTTCCGCGGCGAGCTCATTCTCGAATTCTGCGAACCGCAGGTAAGTCAACTCGCTTCGAAAATCTGCGGACATGCCGTGCAAGCCTTCAGCAACGAGGACGGAGAGGCATTAGCCAAGGTCATTTCCTCTGCGATGTCCAGGTTCTCCACCTCCACCTTTGCCGACTTTGGCAAGGTCACATTCAAGGTTGAACGGGCAACCAGTCCTGCTGTTGGTGGAATGTCCGTTGTGTCTCTGACAGCTGACGGAGAAGATCAGTCCAGCATGCCGATAACGTTCTATTTCAACAGCAAATTGCTGGAGTCCCTTGCCTCCGGATCGGCTCCCAAAGATCCGTTGGAAATAGAGAAGGCTCGCGTCGATCCTGTGAATCTCAATCTGGTTCTGGACGTCGAGCTCAATATGTCGCTTCGGTTTGGCCAGCGCCAGTTGCCTCTTCGAGAAGTGCTGGAGTTGTCGAGCGGATCAGTTGTCGAACTGGATCGCCAGGTTGACGACCCCGTTGAGTTATTGCTGGATGGCAAAGTGATCGCCCGCGGCGAGGCAGTCATCGTCGATGGCAACTATGGTCTACGCATAACCGAAATCACCGAACCCATTGCGTCGAACTTCGCTCGCTGATCTTACCAGGAGAAAGCCATGATGAATTTGAATCTCAAGCGCATTCAGACAGCTGTAGAGGGTAGTTGGAAAAACATGCATGCCGTGTGCGGGCACCGCAAGTGCCGCAACACAATGCTGATGCGCAGCGTGCCGCAGAGCCGGGTCGGAATTCGCATAGGTGAACGCTGGTACTGCAGCGTCGATTGCTTCATGGAAGCCGCATACATCCGGATCTCCGCGCTTCGCGAGAACCAAGTCATTGAGATGCCGCATAACCCGCGCCTCTCCATCGGGCTCGCCATGCTATCGAAGGGCTACTTGACCGATGATCAGCTTCGCTTTGCGGTAGCCGAGAGCCAACTGCACGGCGAGGAGTTGGACGTCGCATTGGTCCGCCTGGGTCTGGCCAGCGAGCGGCAACTGGCCGCGGCGAGGGCGGCACAATGGGGATGTCCGGTACTCGTACAAGACGGCGTCAGCCAGCCTGTCGAAGCGGATATTCCACCTACTTTGCTGCGCACGTGCTGTGCGGCGCCATTGCGCTTTTCGGAAAATGGAAAGAAGCTCCTTATGGGTTTTGTCTATCGAGTGGAACACCGGCTTCTGCTTGCTCTGGAACAGGTCACGGGATGCCGAGCGGAACCGTGTTTCATTACCCAAACTGAGTACGATGAGCAAATGGCGCGCCTGACATTGGTTCCGGACTGCCACGACGAGGTAGTGTACGAAGAGATTCAGTCTTCAAGGCAGATGGCCAATACTCTTGCCGGATTGGCGATCGAAGTTTCGGCACGAGAAGCCAGCTTTGTCCAGTGCCGGGACTACCTATGGACAAGACTAATCGGACGCCGACGGACGGTCGACGTGCTGTTTCGCGCCTCGAAAAGGTACGCCTGAGGCAGAATGAGGAAAACTTTCTTATTTTTTGCACCGAAAACCCGATTTTAGGGTAGAAGATTTGGCGGGAGTTGCCGATAAGTGTGCCAAGAGGGGCACCGTGCAAACCAATACAGCCCGCCGGGCAGAAACAAGCAACAGTCCATTCGTGGAATATCAACCGTGGCTGGTTGACTCGTCTTCCGATTCCCCTGCCATTCCGGTCCTCGCGGAAACACTCCTTCGCCTTGATCTTGAGGCCCAGGAGCGTTCGGTCGATCTTCGCGCCATGTCTGATCTGGTGTTGAGCGATCTGGGCGCAACGTTGCAGATTCTCCGACTGGCTGGGACTGAATACTGGGACTCTGAATTCCGCCCAACCCGCGTAGAAGACTGCATCTCAGACCTCGGCGTGCAGGCGTGTCTTGAGGCTGTGTCAGCGGCAACTGTTGCCCGCGATTCCAGCTACAAGGCCGTTGCAGAAACCTGGGCTCATTCAAGAGGGATTGCCTATCATTCACGGCAGATTGCTGAAGAAATGCAGGAAGTGAACCCCGACGAGGCTTACATGGCCGGCCTGCTTCATGCCATTGGACTACTGCCTACCGTGCTCGGATGGTCGACAAGCAATCCTGCTACATCCGATCTTGCGCTGGCAGGGCTGAAGTTGGCCCGGAAGTGGTCGCTCCCCCCGTTTTTGATCAAATTCCTCGGTGAAATGCACGAGGTGCAATCTACGAGCCAGTTGCCGCAGATCGTGCGCCAGGCGCATCTTCGTTCAGTCAGGTCATCGATCCACTGCCCCATGGAAATCGGAATCGGCCCGCTGCTTTACAGAACGCTCTAGGTGTCATCAGCCCCACTGGGGTAGCCCGGGACTGCCCCGACCTCACCCCAGCGCAGATTGTCTTCGGATGAGAGATATTCCCGGGGCCCACGGCATCTGGCGTGGCACTAACGCCGTTCTCATCGATCCCTCATGAACATTACGATAATTGAGCCTAAAAACCCCTTTTTTGGGCAAAGTTTGCCTAGTAGTATGGCACGCGCGGTGCATTGACCTATGGCAAGAGGACCATATGGACAGTGGATACTACGCCGCGTGTACCGCTCTCGCTGCCCGTACGCAGGCATTGGATACGATTGCCAACAACCTCGCCAATGCCAATACCGCCGGTTACCGGGCGGAGCACAATCTCTTCAGCTCGGTGTTGACATCCACTGCGGCCGGAAATGGCACGGGCCTCAATCAGGCGATCAACAACTTCGGTGTTCTGGGCGGAACTTCCCTCGACTTGAGCCAGGGAGCCATCCAAAAGACTGGCAACGATCTCGACCTTGCGATCCAGGGGTCTGGCTTCTTCGTCGTCCAAACCGCAAATGGCCCGATGTACACGCGCAACGGCAGCTTTCAGACCTCCAAAACCGGGCAGTTGATCACCCCTGCAGGAGATCCGGTGATGGGCGACAAGGGGATCATCCAGATATTGCCTGGTCCGGTTTCTATCAGCCCGGACGGAACCATCTCTTCCAACGGCGCGGTAGCCGGCAAATTGCAGCTTGTGAACTTTCCGGCTGGCACCCAAATCACCAGCGAGGGTGGCACTTACTATTCGGCGCCTCCAAAAACCGCCAAGCCGGCGACCGATTCGAGCGTGCAACAGGGGGCGCTTGAAAACTCAAACGTAAATCCTATCTCCAGCATGGTGGAACTGATCACTGCGCAGCGAGCTGCTGAATCCATGCAGCGCGCGCTCTCGTTATTCAACTCGGAAATGGACAAGACTGCCACTGAGTCACTGCCCAAGATTGGCTAAAGGAGTTCGACGATGTTTCATGCTCTCTATACTGCTGCCAGCGGAATGACCGCTCAGCAAATCAACCTGGATAACATCGCCAATAACCTGGCCAACTCCAGCACCAACGGCTTTCAGGCCCGCCGCGTACAGTTTTCTGACCTCCTCTATCAGAATGAGAAGATGCCCGGCGCAGCGGCAACACAGCAGACAACCGTCGCCTCCGGTTTGCAGATCGGCCTCGGCACCACACCTGGGAACACCGAGATTATCCAGTTGCAGGGCGATTTGAGCAGCACCGGCAACCCTCTGGACTTCGCAATTCAGGGTTCCGGATTTTTCCAGGTTCTTCTGCCCAGCAACCAAATTGGATATACACGTGCGGGATCGTTTCAACCGGACGCGCAAGGGGTTCTTGTCACCGCAAACGGCAACGCTCTTCAACCGTCGATTACCATCCCGGCCAACGCAACCAACGTAACCGTAGGCAGCGACGGCACCGTGAGCGTCACGCTTCCCGGGCAAACGCAGGCCCAGCAGGTGGGAGTCATCCAACTCGCGAGTTTCACCAACCCGGGCGGCCTCAACAGCGTTGGCAACAACATCTATCTGCAGACCACTGCTTCCGGCAATCCTGTCGTCGGCGCCCCGGGCGGCCCTGATGGCCTGGGCACCATTCAGCAGGGAATGCTCGAACAGGCAAATGTGAATATCGTCGACGAATTCGTAAATATGATCATGGCGCAGCGCTCTTACGAATCGAACTCGCGCGTGGTCAAGGCCGCCGACGAAATGCTTCAAGGCTTGAATCAGCTCGCTCAATAACTAGGGCTACATCATGACGAGATACCAGTTCATTTCCGCGTTGACCCTGTCTGCCGCAATGGCATTGCCTGCCGCTGCTGCACCCAGCCGCGCCGCCATCACCGCGGAGCAGGTAGCTGGTGCAATCAGCGGAATGGGCATGAGTGTATCCGCGGATCAGGTGACTCTCCTGACTGAAGTGTCGGCCTCCACAGGCGCTCCAAACCTCAAGGTTCAGTCCATGGAGCCCTGGGGCGATCGTCGACTGAAAGTTCGCATGGACTGCGCCTCGCACCAGGAATGCCTGCCATTCTATGTGTCCGTCCGTTGCAATCCTGAGACCGGCACAAAGACTGTCGCAGCGCTCACCAGTCAGTCATCGCCAATGAGCCCCCAGTCAATTTCTGACTCGAAATCTTTCGCCATGCGCGCCGGATCGCGAGCCACTCTCTTGTTAGACAAAGGTCGTGTGCATATTCGCATCTCCGTTGTTTGTCTTGAGAGCGGCACAGCGGGCCAGAGGATTCGCGTGGAAAGCAAAGACCCTCAGAAGACCTATATTGCCGAGGTCGTTAACGGTTCAGTATTGCGAGGCAGCCTGTGAAGAAGATGCTGATGAATAAGCGTAGTTGGCAATTCATTTCGATGGTGATCGTCGCATTGCTTATGGTCATGCCGGCTGCTTCGGCAGCCAACTCCAAGAAGCCGAAAGACAGCGCGGAAAAACTGCGGGCCGAATACATTGCAAAACTACAGGAACATAACGTTGCTCGACCTTCCGATAAAACAGTCGGCAGTCTCTGGTCTCCCTCCGGCAACGCATTGGAGGATATGTCCGGAGACTCGAAGGCCCACAAGCTATACGACACAATCGTCATTGTGGTCGCAGTCCAGACCACCGCGACACAAAGCGGGAACTCAAGCTATCAGCGGACGTTCCAAACCGCATCCGGGATCACCGGCCTGCCCGGCAAGATTGATACCAGCGGGCTGAACCCTCTTTTCAACGCCAATTCCTCCACCCAGCTCGCCGGCAAGGGTGCGACAGATTCGAATACCACATTTCAAACCAGCCTGACCGGACAAGTAGTTGCCGTCCTGCCCAGCGGAAACCTGGTTGTCGAGGCGCAGCGCAAGATCTTCATGAACAACCAGCATGAAGATGTCACTGTCCGCGGGGTGGTGCGGCCCGTCGATATCAGCCCAAACAACACTGTCGCTTCCGCCGCGCTCAGCAACCTTGAAATCGAGATGAAGGGCAAAGGCATCATCTCTGACAGCACACGTCCCCTTAACCCGATCACCAGGGCAATACTTTGGCTCGTTGGATTTTGAAATCGATGAATCGTGAATTGAAAAACTCGACGACCAGAAGCCGGACGCTGACCTGTTGCGCCCTGACGCTCGGGGCATTGCTGTCGGCACTTTCGCCACACGCCCAGGCAGCCGACACCAACCGTGAGGTCATGGTGCGGGACATCACCACGATTGAAGGCGTCCGGGACAACTTGCTGGTGGGCTATGGCCTGGTCGTGGGCCTGCATGGAACCGGGGACACGCAACAGACCATCTTCACTGTTCAGACACTGGCCAATGCAATGCAGAAGATGGGCGTTCTCATCTCGCCCAGCACTGCCGTCGTGAAGAATGTTGCCGCAGTCTTTGTGACGGCTTCGCTGGCGCCGTTTGCGCGCCCGGGAGCCAAGCTCGATGTCACCGTAGCTTCCGTTGGTGATGCGCACAGCCTCGATGGAGGTGTGCTGTTGATGAGCGCACTGCGTGGCCCCGATGGTCAGGTCTACGCCGAGGCCCAGGGGCCGCTTCTTCTCGGTGGGTATTCAGCCGGCAACGGCACCAACCGAAAAGAAGTTAACGCTTCTAATGTAGGCACAATTCCAGATGGAGCCATCATAGAGCGCGACACTGCGGTTGATCTCACAGGCTTCAAAACGGTATCGCTCCTGCTGCATAATCCCGATTTCACCACCGCGACTGCAATCGCCGATGCGGTAAACCTCGAGTTTCACAAGCCTGTCGCCTCTGCTCTCGACAGCAGGCGCGTCGACATTAGCGTGGCGGGTGCCTCCGAACAATCGGTGCCTCAGTTAATAGCTCGGCTGCAGAATCTCACGCTCAAGGTTCACACGCCGGCCAAAATCGTCATCAATGAGCGGACCGGAACCATTGTGATGGGCGGCAATGTGAAGCTGTCCCCCGTTTCAGTCATTCACGGCAGTCTGTCCATCCAGGTGGTAACCGAGTACGCAGTTGCAACGCCCCTGGGACTGCCCAATCCGACCGCCCCAGGGTTTGGGCGCGGCGGGCCGCCTAATCAGAATCAAAACAACGTCGCTCAGCCCGTCCTTGTGCCTGAAACAACTGTGAACGCCGATGAAGCTCCGGCCCAGTCGATGCGTCTGGACGAGGGGGCGAATGTAGACGAATTGGTCAACGGACTTCACGCTATCGGCACAACTGCCCGCGATGTTGTCGCCATCCTGCAGGCCATCAAGGCCGAGGGCGGTATGCAGGCCGATCTGGAGGTACAGTAAATGGGAACAAGTCCTGGTTTCGGTTTGATGAGTGCGCAAACCAATGCCCTGCAATCGAGGGAAGACCGCCTGATTCAGCAGTCCAAGTCCCCCGTGAGCGGGAAAGATGATGCCAAGATCGAGAAGGGTGCCAAGGAATTCGAATCAATCCTGGTGGGTACCTGGTTGCAACAGGCAGAGCAGTCGTTTGCCACCCTTCCGGGCGCTGAAGATGATCAGGACCCGGGGAAGGATCAGATGATGAGTCTCGGTGTCCAGACGCTGTCGACATCTCTCACCGCTTCGGGCGGGCTCGGAATTGCCAAAATGATCGCTAAAGCTATGCATGCAAACGCTGAAAAGGCGACTGAAAAGGCCGCGACACAGGCAGTACCGGGACACTAAACGCCGATTTCCGAAAAGAAATGGGAATTGGATTAGAATTTGGGCTGGATCTGCCGATATCAGTTGAGATTCAGACCAAGGAGATGGAATGAGAATCGATTCTCTTAATTCGACGGCCAGCGAGCTTTCGAGCGAACTGAACTCGCAACAAGTTGGCGCACAGAAGGCGGCCCAATCGGGTCAGGCCGATGCCGGCGATCGGACAACCCTCTCGTCGGATTCGACGTCGGTTGATTCGCTTGTCAGCAAGGCTCTCAGCTTTCCAGAGGTGCGGCAAAGCACAGTTGATAGCCTCCGCCTGTCTGTAACCAGTGGGCAGTATGAGCTTGACCCCGCGAAAATCGCGTCGTCCATGCTCGACGAGCACGCCTGAGACCAGTTGCGTCCCGGGCGGCCAGATTAGGAATTTGCACAGAAAGTGCCAAGAATGACGAACGCCGTCGCCCAGGATCGAAACCGCAACGCCTCGGAATACCTCCGACTCCTGGGATCGCTGCGCGATGAGCTTGAAAAGGCTATGCAGGCGATTGCCGAAAACGCTCTCACACAATTTGAAGAAAGCGTCGCCACTCAGCAGATCCTGAGCGCCCGGCTTGTCGAACTTGCAGACCAGATTTCTGTTCCACTTAATGCGGAGCCAGCCCCTCCTTCAACTTCCATCGACGAAGATCTCAAGCGCCAGATTCTCATCGCGGGCGATTCGCTTCAGAAGCTGAATCGGGGCTATGCAGCGTTACTTCAGCATTCCAGCCGGTCTACGGCCTTGATGGTATCCCTCTTCGCTTCAGTCAGAGGACAATTTCAGGAGGCTTCTGGCCCCAGGTTGAAATATCAGACCTGGTCCTGCCAGATGTAATGTCTATGGGTGGCTTGAGTACATCTCTTTTGATTGGCGTTCAGGCGCTGGACGCTACCCAGGGTGCGCTTGAGGCCACCAGCAACAACATTGCCAACGTGAATACGCCTGGGTACACCCGGGAAGTGGCCCAGTTCACAGAGAACGGTCAGAACGAATCGGGTGGCGAGGTTACCGGGGGCGGCGTCTCCCTGCAGGGATTCCAAAGCGTCCGCGACGAGTTGCTCAACATACAAATTCAGCAGCAGACCTCCTTGCAGAGCAGTGCGGACGCGCAGTCGTCCAGTCTGCAGCAGGTACAAACCTTATTCGCAACCAATGGCGACGACATCGCCAGTTCTCTGACCGCATTTTCCAGCAGCCTTGCGCAGCTATCGGCGAGTCCCAACGGTGCGGGTGCGCAGCAGGGCGTTCTGTCAAGCGGCCAGAATCTTGCCAACGCCTTCAATACCACGGCGCAGGGGCTCAGCACCGCGCGATCGAACGCCAATCAGCAGGTGACGCAAACGGTGGCGCAGATCAACACCCTGACCCAGCAAATAGCGCAGTTGAACGGAAAACTGTCCCAGGTGCCCCCGGAGGAAGATGGAGGCACAACCCAGGATCAGCTCGATCAACTTGTGCAGCAACTGTCCGGGCTAACCAACGTCTCAATCACTCAGGCAAATGGCGGAGAGACCATCACCACCGCGAACGGCTCGCCTCTCGTGATGGGTGGGCAAAGCTACAGTCTGCAAACATCCACTGACGCAAACGGGTTCCAACAGGTCCTCGATTCGAACGGGACCAACATTACTTCCTCAATCACCGGCGGGACACTAGGCGGGGCCATCCAGATTCGTGATCAGGTGATTCCCGGATTCCAGTCGCAATTGAACACGCTGGCCAGCCAATTTGCCACCGCCTTCAACTCCGCCCAGGCCCAGGGCACCGACTCCAATGGCAATGTTGGCGGAAATTTCTTCACCGTTCCTGCAAATCCGAACAATGCCGCCTCCGGCATCAGCGTCGCCATCACCAATCCCGCGCAAATCGCCATCAGCTCAGACGGATCGGCGGGTAGCAATGGCAACGTCGCCAATCTCTCCGCGGCGTTGACCACTACGCTCCCATCTGGTCTGACAGCCGCCGGCGCTTATGCAAGCCTTGTATACCAGGTAGGCAACGCCGCCTCGAATGCCAGTATTCAATCGACTGCGATCGGTCAAAACCTCACCCAGCTTACCAACCAGCAGGGCGCGGTCTCTGCCGTTGACATTAATGAGGAAACCACCAATATGCTCCGCTACCAGGCAGCTTATGAAGCTGCCACTCGAATTGTGAGCACCATTCAAGTGCTCGATAACGCCACACTCAACATGGGCTCCGGCTCGAGTTTCTGACTGACATGCGCATTGACCCAAATTTGGTTCCAAGCATTCTCGCCGACTTGCAACAAAGCCAGATGTCGCTCAACACTGCGCTGCAGCAAGTGTCCACTGGCAAAAGCGTAACTGTGCCGTCGGATAACCCAGCCGCTGCAGCCGACATGGTTCAAAACACCATTGAGACTGGAGACGTTGACCAATACACTCAGAACATCAGTAGTGTGCTCTTGAGGGTGCAATCGGGCAGTTCGACATTGAGCTCGGTCGTTACATCCTTGACCAAGGCCGTGTCCTTGGGCACGGAAGGCGCCAACGGCACCAATACAACCGCCGACATGCAAGCGATCGCCGCGCAGGTGCAGGGAATTCTGTCCAGCGTGGTTTCTGCTGCGAACACCTCTGTCGCCGGTTCGTACCTTTTTGGTGGAACAAGCACATCGACTCCTTACATAGCAGATTCAACATCGCCGACAGGTTATACCTACAACGGCAACAGTGACACAAACTCCGTGGCTGTGGGCGACCACTTAAGCGTTCAAGTAAGTCTTCCCGGAAGCCAGGTTTTCTCGAATACCAGCAACAATGTCCTCGGATCTTTGAGCTCGTTGGTCGCGGCGCTGCAAAGCGGGAATAGCGCAGACATAAAAACTGCTACCACCTCCGTCGACTCTGCGCTTAACTATGTCAGCCAACAACAAGTTGTCTACGGTAATGCTGAAAATCAGTTGAACTCGCAGCAGACATTCTTGCAGCAGGATACGGTAACACTCTCTACCCAGGCGAACAACCTGGTTGGCGTGAATATGGCTGAGGCCGCTACAAAGCTGAGTCAGGCCGAAACCGCTAACAGCGCTGCGCTTGCCGCCGCGGCAAAAGTTCTTCCCACCACGCTGCTCAATTATCTGTCGTCTCCCAGCTAGTTAGGCAAGAAAGCATAGATCGCTTGACGGGGCTTGTGCCCCGTCAAGTCCTCCTCGATCTGATCACACGCAAGTTTCTCAAACAACGTAAAGATCTTTGTACCCTTTGCCGGCTGGCGAATGGGCGAGTGGACTATCACTTCGCTCTTCAATCCTTGGGCAAAGAAAAGAGGCATCGAGCGATTACCTCGATGCCCCAAAATCAATACATGTATGAAGACTGGTTTAAGCTTGCCTCGTAACTACAGGTCCGATCCTTGATTTGCGTGCAGTGCGCAACCGCGAAGGATCTAGGCTGACCAGCGCGATGCCCCTTGTTCATACATCGTGGGCGAGCCGCCCGGATAACTTGTGGTGTGAACCCAGGCCGGAACCTCGGTCTTCGAGGGTTCCTGGCGATCCTCAATGCCTTGCCAGACCGCTCGAATGTCCAATACCTGCGCCATCTGCTGCTCCATGATCTCGGCTGACCTCTTGGCCTGGGCCTCTATCATTTTGCGGCGAAATGTCGCGTAGAAAGCAAGCAGTTGCTGCCCCAGTTCTCCGCCAGGTCCCCGATTGATCCAATCCTCCAGATATGCGATCACCAGGAGTGCGTGATTCACTCGCTCGCATCGCATCTCAATGTCGTTCTGGCGCTCGGCTTCAGCGGCGCACCGCAAATCGCTTGCGAGCGTGTCGTAGAGAGCGATCAACAAACCAAAGCCGCTGGCGCCGCTAAGTGCCGTTTTCCGATATGCCATTTCCGTTGGACTCATGGTCGTCTCCTTTTAACCTCCGGAAGAGGAGTTGTTCTGGCCCAGTTCCGCATTGACATTCTTGATCTCGGAGGGAAGTTGTTGTAAGGCGATTTCGGCGCTGCTGTATTCGCGTTGGAGTTGCGTTTTGAGAGGCGCGATGACGTTGGTTTGGAAATTGGTGATGTCGGTCTGCAGCGCGGTGTATTCGGTGCTTATACTCTGCAGATCCACCGTGAATGCGCCATCCGAAGGGCTGATGAAATTCGTCAGTTGCTGGTCGATAGAATTCGCGAATCCGTTCAACGCGCCCCCCTGAAAAAAATTCTGGACATCGCTGAAGTTGTTCTGGAGTGCACCACTCAGGGTTGATTGATCTACTTTCATGGTGCCATCGGTGTTCACCGTAATGCCCATGGATGACAGATTCGGCATGGTCGTGCTGGTGTTGCCGGACGCCGGAGACGCAGTGTAAGCCGCCGCTTGCAGAAGTGTGTTCTGCAGATTCTCTATCGTGGGGTCACCTGCCAGAACTCCCTGGCCCGATCCGTTGAAGGAAAACTGCGAATTCACTGCTCCAAGGAGGGTGTTGTAGTCGGAAACAAACTGGTTGATGGCGTTCGACGCCTGCACGGTATTCGGAGCCACATTGAGGCTGATCTGCGTACCTGGACTCGACCCTGCCAGAGTGAGCGTTACACCGGGTATCGCGCCAGTTACCGTATTCGTCGCGCTCTGGAAGCTAATGCCGTTCACGGTAATCGAGGAATTGGTTCCGCTGCCGCCCGCTACAAAACCAAAAGTTCCACCCGTTCCCCCACCGCTCGCTGCGGCCGTAAAACTTCCTGCACTGCCTGAGCTGTTGCTCACAATCGCCAGTCGCGACCCGGTTGCGTCCGTAATGATGCTTGCAGTAACTCCAAGTCCCGCAGTATTGATCGCATTTTCCAGATCGCCCAAAGTGTTAATGCCATTGCTTCCGGTTGTATATGTCGCTGCACTGCCGGTTGATGGCGTGATGGTAATGGTCTCGCCTGTCGGCAAGTCAGTCGTAGCAACTGGGCCCGTTATCGGAGTGGAAGCCCAGGAGGCCGTAGTCGCCAGGCCATTGACCACAATCACGTTGTTGCTGGATGCGGTTCCAGGAGTTGCAGAACCCGTCACGATGCCGGAATTCGATGAGGCTACCGTAGTTGCGTACAGGGGGCCAGTCAGACTGTTAAGTGACTGCATGTCGTTGTCAAGGTTCGTTGCATCAGTCTGGAGACTTGTCAGCGCCGATGTCTGGCTTTGCAAAAGGCTTTGCTGTGACACCCAGGCGTTTTCCGGGGCCTCCGCTGCGCTGATGGATGCGTTAACGGCGGAATTCACATCGATTCCGGGTGTCGCTGCGCCCATTGCAGCTTGCAGTATCTCGCTCAGGTTAGTGGCGTTGGATGACCCGAGCAGCGAATTCAATGCGGAGAGTGAGCTCATAAGCTTTGCCTGTTCCTCTAAGCGGAAAGCATGCGATCTTGCGCGTCCTGGTTAGTACCATACTAACCGCAACTTAATATCGGCATATTGGACTTTGGCGTTCAGTTGGATCGCAAAGAAAAAAGCGGTGGCGCTGTACAGGCGCCACCGCTTGGAGAGGCGGGTGATGGTTACTGGAGCAGCTTAAGCACGCTCTGCTCTTGCTGGTGGGTTTGCGACAGCGCGGCGAAGCCGGTTTGCTCCAGGATGTTGAACTGCGCGAGATTGGAAGTTGTACTCGCAATGTCCGCATTCTGGATGTTGTTCTGAGAGCTGGTCAGGTTCTGAACTTCCGTGTTTTCAACGTTGGTATCGGCAGTCAGTTGGTTGACTGAGGCACCGATGCCTCCGCGCTCCGCGGCGACCGTGGTGATGGCTGCCGTAATGGCGGTCAGCGCGCTCTTGGCGGCGGCCGCTGTGCTCAGATTTTGGGCGCTCAAGCCCAGGTTGCCTGACGACAGGGCAGAGATTGCCGTGGTGAGACTGGCAGCGCCGCCGCTGGTGCCGTCGCTGGTAAAGACCGTCGCTCCGGTGCCGCCGACGGTGCCGGAGGAATTGAATCCGCCGAGAACGGAATCGCTGCTCGAGGCCGTCAGAACGTCGCCGACAACGGCATTTGAGATGACTGCCTGGCCACCGGCGTTGAGGGCCAAGGCTGTGCCAGTGCTGAGCTGCCCAGCGGTTACGGCAGCCGTAATCGCAGCCTGCAGGTCGGAGACCTTTGAAGTGGCCCCTGCCTTGAACACGAACGTGCCGCCCGTCTGGCTGTCACTGATCGTAGTTACCGATCCAGATGTCAACGCTGTGGTGGTCAACAGGTTACCTTGTGTCGACGTTGTCGAGTTGCCGGCCGCACCGAATACGGAGGCGCCGTTGAAGTTGGTCGTGGAACCAATCTGATTGATCTCGTTCAGGATGGATGTGAACTGCGTGTTCAGAGCGGCCGACTGGCTGGTCGAGAGGCCGCCGTTGGAGGCTTCCGTTGCAATCGTAACTGCCTGGTTAAGGATGGTCACGACCTGGGAGAGCGCGCCGTCGGCGGTCTGCAGAAGACCAATGCCGTTCGATGCGTTCTGGCTGGACTGGTTGAGTGCTGCGATGTTGGCGCCCAATCCGTCTGCAATCGACAGACCGGCAGGATCTTCTGCTCCGGAGTTGATGCGGAGACCGGTGGCAAGTTGTTGAAGGGTGGACTGCAGGCTGGCCTGCGTGTTGGAAACGGCATTCTCCGAAACTAGCGAAGAAATGTTGTTCAAGACTGAGATACTCATTGGTAAGGCTCCTCGTATCGAATTCCGCCTGCACCGAACCCGTTCTGTCTACATCACAGTCCAGAATCGTTACTTGGAGCAGGTGGTTATTGTTACGCAAACCCTATCGGCATGTCTTTTTCAGGATTCTAGTCGAGGTTAAAAAAATCTTGATACCACAAGGATCGCGCCATCCAACTAAGGTGTTACATTTCTCTATATTTCAGTGGGATTTAGGCCGTAGTGGCGCCTGAACAGGCAGCCAGCCCAACAGACATCGACGTAGCAGCCAGCCTCATCTGCAAGCGATGACTAAGGCGATAGGACATCATCTATTAATATGGATAGGGTTCCATGATCAATGCAATTTCTCCAGGGATATGCTTCTCTCTCCGGAATGCCATGCCAATCTCGCGTACCTGGCTTAGCGGCACAACTCTGCGACGCTCCATCCTTCCTACGGAAGTATTCTCGGCGACTCTTGTGCCCGCCACACCCACCGGTCCGCGTAACTCTCGCAATAGCTAAGTGGAAGGATCGGCACTCGGATCATT
>JBAWCO010000347.1:0-2098 GCA_049590315.1 Occallatibacter sp.
CTGGCATATTGTTTTCTGTAACTTGCAGAACCTAAAGTGGCGCTTCGAGAACGAATCCCACTCTCTCCGCCATAATGAAATCAATAACTTACAGTAAGAAACACATTTTGGCGGGCAATAGCGGGCAATCCGTCCTATAACATCTGCGTGGCAATCAACCTCTATCGACGGCATAGGGCAGAGTGTGAAGCAGGCCCTCCGGAAGAGTTTCGCTCAGGCGAATTCGAAGAGCGCAAAAAGGGGTGGAAGCGTTGTGCGTGCGTGATCTTCGCCTCTGGCACACTCGCCGGAAAGTTCAAACGGAAATCCGCCGGACAGATCGAGTGGGAGCGGGCCAGAGAAGCCGTTGATTCCTGGAAGACCTGGGGAACCGAATTGCCCGCTCCGCCTCCGGAAGTCGCCCCTTCCCTGACCCCAACTCCAAGAGTGACGATTGAGCGAGCGGTGAATGCATTTCATGCGACTCATGCTGAATCGTCTGCCTTCACCACCCAGCGGATGTATCGCTAGGCAACCGCACTGGAGCCAGCTCCACGTTCTCGAGCTTCAGCCCCGGCTTCGGCAGCTATAATCCCAACGACCGGCTTTCCACGGAAACCTACGACCCCAACGGCAATGTGTTGACCACGGGCGGCAAGACCTTCGTCTACGACTCGGAGAACCACATGACTTCCATGACGCAGGGGGCAACTGGGGTCACCATGAAGTACGATGCCTTTGGCAATCGAGTCTCGAAGACGGTTACCACCGCTGGCGTCCCCACCACGACGCAGTACCTGGTCGATGATCTGAACCCGACCGGTTACCCGCAGGTACTCGATGAACTGACCGGCACAGGCGCGACACGGACCTACACTTACGGCTTGCAGCGGATCAGTCAGGACCAGCTTGTCAGCAATGCGTGGGTACTGAGTTACTACCAGTACGACGGCGGCGGCAACGTGCGGCAACTGACTAACTCCGTTGGGCAAGTGACGGACAGCTACGAGTACGACGCCTTCGGCAACAGCTTCACCAAGCAAGGCACCACGCCGAACAACTACCTTTATCGCGGCGAACAATACGACTCCGACCTAGCCCTCTACTACCTCCGCGCCAGATACTACAACCCAGCTACAGGCAGGTTCCTGAGCAGAGATCCGGACGACCACAGCATCAGGAATCCGAGTGAGCTACACAAATACTTGTATGCCGATGGCGATCCGGTGAATGGGTGGGATCCAACCGGACGCGGCGATATAGTCGAAACCAAATTGATAAAGAACTTCTTGGCTATCCCCGCTGTGAAGGGACTTAGGCTCGCGGCTGCGGTTATTTGCCTTGAATATGAATTTATGGACCGCGCGATTCTCGAACCGCTTGAGAAGGGCGTACCGTGGCCCGCCATTCTTCCTTGCGACGCGTATGGCGGCGCTGAAGGCGTGTTGGTGATATTAGAAATAATAAACTCCTTTTAGTGTGAGGAAACGGCGTACGGGACTCGCATGTGTCAATCGACAACAGGAAGAGGGAAGAAGGATGACGAGCCATGAAGCTGCCGAGGTCCGAACTATTGGTGCGGGTGGGTTTCGTGTTGTGATAGCCCCAAGAGAAATCGAAGTGACACGCGATAAGAAAACATTTGATCCGTCGACCAGAAAGACAAGGCTTGCAATACTCCTCTTCGGTGTTATCGTGAGCTGCCTTATGCTTATTGGTCAATTCATTCGAATCGATGTTTCACGACCAGTTCCAATTGCTTGGGCACCGCATGCTTTCCCTTTTTCATTCCCCGGGTGTTTTCTGCCCTTGACACTTGCATTAGGAGTCTTGTATTCGGGCACAGTCAATTTGAGTTGCACACAAGATAAGGTTCAGACGACATGGATTCGTTTTGGCAAAGTAAGACGGATTCTCTCCTTCCCCAAAAATGAAGTCACACGATTTCAGTACGTGGATGGCCTAAACCCGTTCGGCGGTCGCTCTAGTTACCTTTGCTTTTCTGTGGGAGAAAGAATAATCAAGTGCCTGCCAGGATTGAAATGCGTCGAAGCGAAGTTGATTCTGAATGAGCTAGAGCGTATGGGATTTGACGTTGTGAGCAATCCAGCGTTGGCAA
>JBAWCO010000348.1:0-4631 GCA_049590315.1 Occallatibacter sp.
GCGAAGTCGGGCAGGAGACCGTGCCTTCCGCGGTCTCGTATGATCCGCAATGCTACCTTTGCCCGGGAAATCAGCGTGCGGGGGGCGCGACGAACCCAAAGTATGATGGCGTTTTCAGTTTTGTAAACGATTACGCTGCACTGCTGCCCGATGCGCCCGCGCCTGTTGAATCGCAGGCTTCGTCGCTGTTGAAGTCTGAGCCGGCCCGAGGGCTGTGCAAGGTTCTCTGCTACCACCCCGACCACTCGCTGACGCTGGCCCGCATGACGCGCGAAGAGATTCGCCCGGTGGTGGATGCGTGGACCAACCAATACATAGAAATCGGCGGTCTGGACTGGATTCGCTACGTGCAGATTTTTGAGAATCGCGGGGCGATGATGGGCGCGAGCAACCCGCATCCACATGGCCAGATCTGGTCTACGGGTTTTGTGCCCGATGAGCCCGCCGCCGAAACTGCGGCGCAGCGCGAACACCTGGCTCTTACTGGCTGTTGCCTGCTCTGCGAGTATCTTGCGGCCGAGCAAGCGGCCGGCGAGCGGATCATCTTCGAAAACGAGCATTTCACGGCATTGGTTCCGTGGTGGGCTATTTGGCCGTTCGAGGTGATGCTTCTATCGCGGCGCCACCTGGGCGCGATGCCGGAGTTTACCAGCGACGAACGCGATGGTCTGGCCGATGCGCTCAAGCGGCTGACCACGCGCTTCGACAATTTGTTTGAGACCAGTTTTCCGTATACGATGGGCTTTCACCAATCACCGACGGATTCAGCAGCGCATCCTGAATGGCATTTTCATGCTCACTTCTATCCGCCGTTGCTGCGGTCGGCCACAGTGCGCAAATTCATGGTGGGATTTGAAATGCTGGGCATGCCGCAGCGGGACATTACGCCCGAGGATGCCGGCCAGCGCTTGCGTGCCTGCTCCGAGGAGCATTTCTGGCCGAGGCCGTGAGCTGCCATGAGGAAACTGCGAGGATGAGGAAAAGAGTTCAGGTTGCGAAATTGCGGCCGGAGAGTTGGTGAGCTCGATGGGGATCGAACCCAGGCTCCATTGCGGAGGCGATCCTGGCAGACATCGACCGACGCGGCTTTACTCAGGGGCAACTTGTGGACGTGCTGGATGAGTACCAGCCGAATGTCAGCAATCTCCTACACGGCAGGATCAGCAAACTCAGCATCAAGAAGCTGCTGAGTTGCGCGGACCGGCTCCAGATGCGAAGCAGCATCGAGTTGCGTCCGCCTGCCAATGGAGGCCGGGGCAAACCGGCGAGGCATGTTACGGCGAATGGCGCAGTATACGGATAGCTCCGCCGCAATCGCTTATCCAGCCTTGCGCCTTGGGTGATCGGATTGGGCGAACTTGTGAATCTCCCCTACCAGGATCATGCAACTAATCCGATCCAGTGAGCTATATTGACCTTGCCCCTTTCACTCGTTTATGCAACCCTTTGACAGCTGTCCCTGCAGGTGAACTCATTCGCGCGCTCAGATATTCCATCTGGGCCTGGTCTGCCTAGCGAGGGCTTGATAGCCGCAGATGAGCTTGTCCTGGATGTGGCATCCCCATCAAAACCAGCAGACCCGGCCTTGCGCCGTGTTTCTTGCCAAGTTGCAGAACTATTCTATGGGGAGCGCTATTGATGCTTGAACATGAGAAGCCCGCATTCGATACAGACACTTTCTTGGCAAGTGCCGGGCTCGGGCGCACAATCGTCAAACTACTTGAAAAGCAAACCTTCTTTTCGCAAGGAGAGGCTGCCAACGCGGTCTTCTATCTTCAGAGTGGTCAGGCAAAGCTGACTGTCGTTGCCAAGAATGGCAAGGAAGCCACAATCACTCTCGTCTCCGCGGGAGAGTTTGTGGGAGAAGAGTCGCTGGCAAGCGTCGGCGCTCTACATTTGGCGACTGCCACTGCCACCGCCGACTGCATGGCCCTCAAGATGGAGAGGGGGGAGATGCTCCGCGTGATGCACGAGGAGCAGCTCCTCACTGCCGTATTTCTTCAGTTCCTACTTGCTCGTGGTATGCGCATCCAGCGCGATCTTGTCGAGCAACTCTTCAACTCCAGCGAGAAGCGTTTGGCGAGAACACTTCTGTTGATGGCGCAGTTTGGCGAGTCAGGCGAGTCAGAAGTGTTAATTCCCGAGATCTCCGAGGAGGCTCTGGCGGAGACCGTTGGCACCACGCAGCCCAGGGTCAGCTTTTTCCTGAACCGATTTCGCGAGCTCGGTCTCATTGACTACGACGGTCGCATTCGAGTGCACGGCTCCCTGCTCAACGTGATTCTGCACGATCACTTTCCGGATGATAACGCAACAAAACCGTTGATCATCGACATTCCGCGGACACAACCAAAGTCCGTCAAACCGATCACTTCAAACAACTGATTCGCTAGCTGCCACGCACTGGGCGTACTCAGATGGTTGCATCTTGCCACACCACCGGACCGTTGGCAGGAACTTCATATTCGGCGAGTGGTGCAGAATATCTGCTCAGTTCGATCTCTTGGTAGGAGTCTTTCGTTACGATGGAGTACTCAAAATTCAAATCGTTGCTTCGCCGAGTGATTGTGGTTCCCATGGTGGTCACCGCTGGCCTTGCTGCGCTGCTTTTGTGGGAAACTTTCGACTTGAATAGGTCCTTGCAGTGGGTCGACCATACCGATCGGGTTCTCGATCAATCCGGACATCTTCTCAAGCTGCTGGTAGACATGGAATCCGCGAAGCGCGGATATATCGTAACTGGCGATGAGAACTTCCTTCGTTCCTACGTCGAGGGCACGAAGCGATTTGATCCCGAATTCCAGGCCTTGTATCGGTCAGTGGACGACAATCCTTCACAGCAGCAACGTCTGAAGCAGGTTTACGCCGGTTATCGGGATTCCGAAGAGTACGACAACCGGGTCATCGCCCTTCGCCGCGCGGGAAAGGCTGATCCCACTCTCATTGAGGATCAACAAAGAAAATACATACTGGATTCCTTGCGCGAGCAGATTGCAGAGTTTCAAAACATGGAAGAAGCGCAACGCGTCGCGCGCGTCGAAGCTGCGCACCGCCGATGGATGCTCATGGTAACAAGCTGTCTTTTTCTTGGCTTGGGATCGGGGATCTTTCTTGCGCTCTTCACTCGATACCACATCAAGAAACTGGGCACCAAGCTGTTGCAGAGCGAGGAGCGATGGACCGCAACTCTGGGCAGCATTGGCGAGGCTGTAATAGCAACGGACAGCGAGGGCCGAATTACCTTCCTTAATCCAGTCGCTGCCGCTCTAACCGGGTGGCAACTAGAGGAAGCTCTAAATCAACCGGTCGGGAATGTGCTCAGGCTCATCAACGAAACTTCCGGCTTGACCGCAGACAATGAAGTGCTCCGTGTGCTCAAAGAGAAGCAGGTTTTGGCAGTGGCCAACCATGTGGACCTGGTCACAAGGGACGGCCGGGAGATTGCGGTCGAGCACAGCGCCGCGCCGATCCTCGCCGCCAAAGGGGAAGTCATAGGAGTAGTGCTGGTTTTCCGAGATGTTGCGGAAAGACGGCAGGAGCAGACAGCCACCGCCGAGCAGGCCGCGCTGCTTGAGCTTACCCAGGACTCCGTCTTTGTGATCGACATGGAGGGAAAGGTTCTGTTTTGGAGCCGCGGGGCGGAGGCAATGCTGGGATACACCAAAGCTCAGGCCGCCGGCAAGATCGCGCACGAGATGCTACATACCGAATTTCCGTCACCGTTCGCTGAGATAAGAGCAGAATTGATGCGCGTGGGACACTGGGAGGGAGACCTGGTCAAGATCGCGCAGGACGGCAGGCGTGTTGTGGTGGCCGGTCGCTGGGCATTGCAATGGGGCAAACGCGATCAGCCGCCCCGTGTGCTGGTGGTCAACAGCAACATCACTGACCGCAAGCGTGCGGAAGAGTCACTCGTCTTGCAAAGGGAACAACTACGCGCGCTTGCAGAACGCCTGCAGTTGGTGCGTGAAGAGGACCGCAAAAAGGTCGCACGCGATTTGCACGATCAAATCGGGCAGATTTTGACGGCGATCAAGATGGACATGACCTGGATGACTCGTCATCTTCCTGCTTCGGAAGACAAGGTGCTCGCTCGAATAGCGGAGTCTATTCAGTCGATCAACGAAGGCGTCAAGGCCGTGCGCTCGATTTGCAGCGGGCTGCGTCCTGGAGTTCTGGATGACCTCGGCCTGGCGGCAGCCATTGAATGGCAGGCCAACGAGTTCGTCTTGCGCAATGGTGTTCAGTGCCAGGTCTCCGTTCCGCCCGTTGATCTACACTTGGATGGTGACCGGGCCACCGCGACCTTCCGCATCTTTCAGGAGTGTCTGACCAACGTGGTTCGGCACGCGCAGGCGAAATCGGTGCGGGTTGCGCTGTGCCAGGAAGAAGAAAGCATCCTGCTGGTTGTCGAAGACGATGGAATAGGTTTCTGTGAATCCGGCCTGTCGAACTCTCTTGGGTCTTTGGGACTCCTGGGCATGAAAGAACGCGCGCAGTTCTGCGGTGGCGACGTACAGATCTCAAGTTCTCCCGGCAACGGGACGACGGTTACTGTTCGCGTTCCCATGGACATTCCACGCGCTGAGAGGGCTGAAGTATGCACATCCTGATTGCGGACGATCATGGCG
>JBAWCO010000349.1:0-13360 GCA_049590315.1 Occallatibacter sp.
TCCCAGATCGAGGGCACGCCATTGGCCTGCCGCAACAAAGTTCCCATTCGAAAAGACGATGGAAGGATGCGCATTGGCATGCCGTATGAAGTAGAGAGTTTCATTGGTGTTGATGCTGGCTGGGGGGCCCGTGGCCTTCAATGAGAAAGTCGCATACTGGCATGGCGCGGGGGCTACCGGCACCGGGTCGAGTTTCGGATAGGTGTTCGGCGGCTTCAGATTGCCGTTATAGGTGGCCAGGCTGGCGCTTCCCGACGGCGTAATGGAAACGGCGTAGATCGTATCGGGCCCCTGATATGTGGACGGGGGCGACAGGCTGGACTGTTCGAGTACATTGAGGCTGGCCAGCAGGGTTTGAGTGGTCTCCCACGGCGCCGAGAAAACATAGTATCCAGGTGCCTTCGCGCTCACAATACCGGCAAGCAGCGCGTCGTTGTCACTGCCGGTATTGTTGAAGTCGATCCCCTGGCAGGCCAGGCACGGGTAAGACGGAGATGGCGCGATCACGCCGATGGGTTCCGAACCCGAAACGTAAGACGAGTTGATCGGGAAACTGTTGCCCGTCGTCGACTCCATCTCCGGATAGGGGCTCATCATGGTGAATTGGTTCATGAGAGCAAACTGCTGCACGGTCTCAAGCGCAGTCATGTCCGGATATCCGTTTGAGGTCTGCAAATGGGTCATTGGTTCGAGCGCATAAATAGCGGTCACATTCTGATTACCCAGCACGGCATGTTGCAGATACGGCGCCATCAAAAGCGTCCTTTGCAAGCCTTGGGCGGTGAGATTTGCCGTATCCGCATTCACGTCTCCGCTGGCCTGATATTGCAAATCGGCACTTACGACAAAGATCAGATTGATATTAGTGGTGGAAAGCGGCGCTGGATTGCGCGCCGGCAGATTGCCTTGATGATTCGGCGCACCGCATCCGCAAAGGAGCATCATCGCCCCCGACAGAAGAAATGCGTGAAAACGAATTCGGTCGATGTGAACCAGGTTCATAGACTTCGTCCCTTCATTCCCGCCTGAGCGATCAGAACGCAGGGGCAGTGATAGGCAGTTTCGTCGAATCGATGCCTTCGCAATGCGAGTTGTCAATTGTCAGGTTGCCGCTTCCATCGATGGTCACCGTCCAGATCGAGTCGTAGTCGCTGGATGCCCAGTCGGCCACCGTTTGGCTGCTGCCGTAGCTCTTTATGAGCGCGTTGACCAGGGGTGCGAAGTGTTCGTGTTCCCACGCCAGAAGCACCTTATGATTGGAGAACTGCGGATCGTCAAAAAAGAACTTGATGGTATTCGTAGTCACCGTAGATACGTCGTCAAGCTCGAAATCCGACACCAGATGATAAGGAAGGTTGTTGGCGATGGCATACGGTTCGGCGGTCAACGATGGCCGCACATAGGACCATCCGGAATTCCCGTATGGGGCAATCTGTGCGGGATCGATTGAATAGACCTGATCGGGGTTGATCTTGCCGCGCAAGGCATTGGGCAGATCGAGCGCCCGCCATTGTCCTGAAGCGACATAGTTACCGTCCTCCCAGGTGGGCGTGGGATGAGCCTCTGCATGCCGCATCAGGTAGAGAGTCTCGTTTGTATTGGTGACCGGGGGATTGGACGAAGGCGCGGAGATATTGAATTGAGGCGTCTGGCAGGCAGCGCTCGTCAGCGCCGGAGGCGGCAATTCCGGGTAAGTTGGCAGCGGATGCAGGTTGCTGTTATAGGTTGTCAGGTTGGCCATGCCGGATGGGGTTATGGAAATGGCATAGACAAAGTCAGGCCCCTGATAAGTGGAGGGAAGGGTCAGCCCGTAGGAGTGTGCAGTGTTCGCCGCGGCCAGAAGATTCTGCGTGGCGGTCCAGGGCGCAGAGAAAACGTAATAGCCCGGCAAGCCGTAGCCGATCACCGTATTGATCAAAGATTCGTTGTCGCTGTTCTGATCGCGAAAATCAATTCCTTGGCAACTCGCACATGCAATGAGAGGAGGCGCAACCTCCTGGACCACCTGCCCCTGGGCGTAGCCGACATTGAGCGGAAAACTATTCGCCGCATAGAGAGCAGGGCCGCCCGAGGGCCCTTCGAGGGTAACCACATTGAGCATCGCAAACTGCTGCACGGTCTCAAGCGCCGCCATATCGGGATAGTTACTCGTCGTCTGCAAATGAGTCATCGGCTCGAGCGCATAAATGGCGGTTACGATATCGCCACCCAGAACCTTCTGTTGCAGATACGGGGCCAGAAGCAGAGTTCTCTGGAGCCCCTGGGCAGTCAGGTTCGCCGTTTTCGGATCCACGTCACCGCTGGCCTGATATTGCAAATCTGGACTGACAACGAAGATCAGATTGATGTTTGCGGCGGAGAGCGGGGCGGGAGTGGCTTGGCCGGGCGTAACGGTGTTCGAAGGGCTTCCGCATCCGGCAAACAGCACAAGAACAAAGCACGACAGCGGCCAGCATCGAACTGCGGATTTCATAGAGCGCTCTTATCGAACCTGGAATGATTCGGTTAAATGCTCTATCGGCATTTGTCGGAGAATTCTTCATTCTCGTGCCGGCGTTCCTTCTATCCATAGAGTTTCCCAGGGTTTCACGCTAGCTCTTCTCGCGATTCGTCGATTCCCAAAAGCGGCACAAGTTCTATTGCGGCACTCCGCAGGCGGCGAAAGTGAGCAGCAGGGCTTCACATCACACGCACATCACGCCGCGCCATGTGATGCTTGGCATTCCAGTTGCGGGCAGCGTACAGATCTACAAGTTGTTCGCGAGTCCTGCCGCAATTGCAGACGTCGTCTGCGAAGTGATTGGCATCACCTCCTGTCACGAAATTGCGGGCGTATCGTTGCGTACCATTGCGGCTACTGTGGGATTAGGGCGCCAGGCGGATTGGCTGGCCAGCCACGTTTTAGATAGGAGATCTTCATGCAATCCTCGCGTCGGCTGGGCCTTTCTCTTGCCACAGCATTCTTGTTTCTTTGCGGCTGCGGCAACCATGGCAGCAGCGTTCAGGCACCTGCCGGGCTCACTTACAGCGCGGGAACTGCGGTTTATACCAAGGGAGTGGCAGTCGCTCCCGATAATCCGACAAACAGTGGTGGAGCGGTAACGGCATATAGTGTGAGTCCTCTACTTCCGGCTGGATTGACCCTGAACGGCGGCACAGGCGTGATCAGTGGAACTCCCACAGCAGTAACTCCCACGGCGAGTTACACGGTGACCGCATCCGGCGTGGCCGGCAGCACTACGACGAGCATTTCCGTTACGGTGAACGATCAGGCGCCTTCGGCGTTGTCCTATGCGGCGGGCACGGCGACGTACGTCATTAACACGCCGATCACTCCGAACAGTCCCACGAACAGTGGCGGAACGGTGGTCTCATACAGTGTGGCCCCGGCACTCCCAGCGGGCCTGAGCTTGAGTGCTGCAACAGGCGCCATCAGCGGAACCCCCGCGGCCGTAACACCGCAGGCAAAATACACGATTACCGCCGTCAATACGGGAGGCAGCGCGACCGCAGCTGTGTTCATCACGGTCAACTCCGCAGCGCCGATTCCTTTGGCGGCCCCTGCCGGACTCTCTTACAAGTTTGCTAACTCTACCTACACAGTTGGCGTGTCAATTTCAGCGAATGTGCCAAGCAGCACCGGCGGAGTTCCGCTTCCGTATACGAGTCCGAGCGGGATCCCCGTCCCGGCCTACAGTATTTCCCCCTCGCTTCCACCGGGGTTGCGCATCGACGGCGCCCCGCTTCTTCCCATCGGCGACTTGCCTTCTGGGATTATCAGCGGAACGCCGACAGCGCCATCGCTGGCCAACAGCTACACGGTAACGGCCTACAATCCGGCCGGGAGCACCACCGCGATGCTGACCATTGAAGTGGATGCTGCGCAAGTGGCTCCGGCCGGCCTTTCGTACAGCACACCGGCGCCGGTGTATGAGGCTGGAATTGCGATCTTGCCGGACTACCCGGCCGTCAACTCTTTGGGAGGGACTCCCACCAGTTACAGTGTGTCCGGCGACCTGAGCCAGATTGGATTGACGCTCGATCCTTCCATCGGCGTGCTGAGCGGAACGCCGGCCGCCCTGTCTTCGACGACGGCGGCGCCGCTCACGGCGACCTACACAGTGACTGCCTCGAACTCCGGGGGCGACGTGACGGCGCCGCTCACCATCACGATCTACAACTCGCACCAGTCCGTGCCCAACATGGCGCAGATGATCGATCCACTCGCGGCTCCCGGCTCCAGTTTTCAATTTCTTGACACCGGCATGGTGGTGACCGACACCTACAATCCCAATGTTGCGCCTGTCGAGTGGA
Organism: Occallatibacter sp.; assembly: GCA_049590315.1. GTDB lineage: Bacteria > Acidobacteriota > Terriglobia > Terriglobales > Acidobacteriaceae > Telmatobacter. The sequence continues at coordinate 4,315 of JBAWCO010000349.1, forward strand.
TGGCGGGGCAGGCCGTCAGCACCGCGGTGAACCCGAACCTGAACCTTCTGGCGGTACTGACAAGCGGCTTCAACCGCGTCTTTCACGAAGCGTTTCCGTTCTTTGACCCTCTCTACTCGAACGAGTACGTCTTTCTCTACGACATCAGCGGGGGAACGCCCGTCTTCAAGCAGGCGATCCCAATTCCCAATGCGTATCACGGGCTGGCGTGGGATCCGGTCCCGGGTAACAATGCCCTCTACGTTTCCGGCGGCATGGGCGATGCGCCGTTCGGCACCGACCCGATTCCGTATACCGTAAACGGCGCTCCTGCTACCAACAACGGAGACAATGTACACATCATTACCCTGCAGCCGAACGGAAGTTGGGCGCTTTCGGCGGAGTTGGATCTGGGACCGAGCAATTCAGTAGTCGGTGGACACCCCGCGGGGAATGGACTGCCCGTGCCCAACAACTCCTTCGCTTCTGTCAACGCGGCGGTCTTCGTGGCTCCGATGGCTGCGGGGGTGGCGGTCTCGAACGATGGCCAGACGCTGGTGGTGGCCAATTACTACAACGACTCGATCACCGTGTTTACCGGAGGCTTGAGCATCTGGCTGGCTCAGTGGGTGCCTGATGCGGCATCTCCGCAGCAGTTCCAGGGGATGCTCCCGGGAACCGAACTCGATCTGCGTCCGGGCAAGGCCGCCAGCGGCGCCACCCCAGGCACGCCGGGCGGGGAATACCCTTTCTGGGTAGTATTGTCGGGCAGAAGCGGGCCTGGAGCGACGGCCTACGTGTCAAGCCTTCGCGACCGCGAAATCGACGTGGTGAATCTGGGAGAAAGTTGCACGAACGGCACGACTGGACCTGGCTGCTTCCTGCAAGCCTCCCCAGTTGTCAAGGCGCGCATTCCCGTCAAGGGCCAGCCGAACAAAATGACCCTGAACGCGGCTGGGACACTTCTCTACGTGGCCGAAGATGAGTCGGATACCGTTGATGTAATCGATCTTAATCCGCGCGACGCTGGCGTTCCCAGCCAGAATCAGCCGGCGACTTTCAACACGGTGATTGAAACCATTCCGGTCATCGCTCCGCCGTCGGTAATGTCGGGTTCGCCGCTGGCGCAATATACCGGCGCCAACACCAACAGCGTGACACTGTCTCCGGACGAGCAGTATCTCTACGTCACCAATGGCAATCTGAACAACATCGCCGTGGTCAAGCTGACGGGAACCAATCACGGCGACCAGGTTATTGGACTGATCCCTACCGGCTGGTACCCGAACTCAGTGGCGGTGAATGGCGCATTTGCTTACGTGGTCAACGCGAAGTCACCCACCGGCGCGAATCCAAACTGGTGCTATGTTTACGGGCCGGCCGGCTACCCTACCTGCATGCCTGCCAACGAATACAACCCGCAGTTGACCAAAGCGGGGTTACAAACCATTCCGTTGACCGCGACCTTGCTTCAACCGGAACTCAGTACTCTGACCAGCGAAGTGACTGCCGATAACCACTTTGGAAGCGTGGAGTCCACAGACCAGGCTGCGACCATGGCGGCGGTACGCGGCGGCGTTCAGCACGTTATTTACATTCTGAAAGAGAACCGGACCTACGACCAGATCCTGGGCGATCTTGGTCGCGGCAATGGCGATCCGGCCTTGACTCTGTTTGGACAGGCGATCACGCCCAACCAACATAATCTTGCGCAGCAATTCGTCACGCTGGATAACTTTCTGGCCACCGCCGAGGTGAGCAACGACGGCTGGCCGTGGAGCACTTCTGCCCGCGCGCCCGATGTGGTGGAACACCAATACCCAGTCAACTACGCGCAACGCGGATTGAGCCTTGACACCGAAGGCATGAACCGCAACGTCAACGTTGCCATTCCCACTCTGGCCCAGCGCCAGGCGTCCGATCCCTTGATGCCAGGTGGAGCGCTCTCGCCAAACGTAACGGGCGGCGAGGACCTGTTGCCTGGGCAGACCGATGTGGATGCGCCGGATGGCCCCAACGATGAAGTGAACACGGGCTATCTGTGGAATGATGCGCTGCGCGCGGGCCTCACGGTTCGCGACTATGGATTCTTTGTCGATACCAACTGCTACAACGAACCGAGATGCCAGACTCCTCTGGCGCATGACCCGTTTTCAACCGGAACCATCGTCGCTCCGCCAACAAATGTTGCACTCGCGCCGTTCACCGACCAGTACTTCCGCGGCTTCGATCCCTCCTTTCCGGACTTCTACCGTTACAAGGAGTGGGAGCGGGACTTTGACGCCAACTACGCTAGCGGCGGGCTGCCGAATCTAACCCTGGTTCGCTTCATGCACGACCACACCGGAAACTTCGGCACGGCGATCGATAAGGTGAATACGCCAGAGCGCGATGTCGCCGATAACGACTACGCCGTTGGCTTGCTGGTACAGAAGATTGCCAACAGCCCGATCTACAAGAACAACACGCTGATCTTCGTCGTGGAAGACGACGCGCAGGATGGCGGCGACCACATGGATTCACACCGCACCACTGCGTATGTGGCCGGAGCTTACGTGAAGAATGCGGTTGTCTCGACACCCTATACGACCCTCAACTTCATGCGCACCATGGAAGAGGTTCTGGGTCTGCCACCGATGAACCTGAATGATGCGCTGGCTGCGCCCATGAGCGATATCTTCAACACTTCACCCACCTCATGGACGTTCACCGCTACACCCGCTGCGATGCTCTACTGCACGCAACTCCCTCTGCCTGCTCCCTTCCTGCCTTGCAACAACCCAACGCCCGACGCAAAGTACTGGTCGCGCGTGACCAGGGGAATGGACTTCGATGACGCAGATGAGGTGGACGGAGTAGCATTCAACCGCATTCTCTGGAAAGGCATGATGGGCAATAGGCCCTACCCGGGCACACCCACCGGGAAGGACTTGCGCCAGAATCGTGACAAGATACTCGCAGAGTACCGTCGAACCCTGCAGCATCACGTGACGAGGACACCCAAGCCAGCCGGGGACTGACGGGATTTAGTAGCGCACCTGGCGTATTCTCTCCCAAGCCGGGTTTCCTGCGCGCGCCACTGTCCGAGAGACTGCCTATACCGAACTCGAGTTCATTCCCTGTATCGCTACGATCAGTTTTACCCTTGAGGCCTCATTACAGAGGCCTCGAGTCTTACACACAAATGAGAGCCTCATGCAAAAGCATCTGGTGAGACAAATTACGGGTTTTCTGGTACTGTTTCTCGCACCGGTCTTTTGCCCTTCGCAGGTTGATCGCGCAGGCTTAAGCGGAACCGTTACGGACATTTCCGGAAAGGTAATTCCCGGAGCCCGCGTCACCGCCCTGCAAACTGCAACCGGCCTGGTGCGTGAAGCGGTCTCCTCAACGAGCGGCATCTACTACATTCCGGAGTTACCCGTCGGCCTCTACCGCATCACGTGCACGGCGGCCGGTTTCCGGCAAGTCGCCTTCGAGAACGTCGCGCAGACGATTGGTCACACAAGCAAGCTCGACGTCACGCTCAGCGTGGGAAACGTGACCGAGGAGGTCAAAGTCCAGGGCCGTACCTCCCAAATCGACGAGACGAGCGACGTGCAAGGTGGCCGCACCGAATCCGAGCAGGTGAGGGACCTTCCATTGAACGGCCGCAACTGGTCGACTTTGACGGCACTGGTTCCCGGGGCCGTCGATACAGGCGGAAGCAATCAGCGCAGTATTCGCTTTGCAGGCCGTGGGCTGGATGACAACAACTTTACTTACGACGGTATAGACGCGACTAACATCGTCAATCAGGCACAGCAATCCTTCGTCCGGCTTGCGATCCCTACCGACGCTATCGAAGAGTTCCGTATCGACACTATGCTCTTTACGGCTGAAAACGGAAGCACCCCCGGCGGTCAGGTGGACGTAGCCTCGAAGTCCGGCTCAAACACTTCGCATGGCGGCCTGTTCAATTTTCTTCGCAATGACATCTTCGATGCCCGCAACCCAATCATTCCGACCAGGCTTCCGTTCCGCATCAACCAATTTGGGGGCGACGTTGGCGGCCGGCTCATCCGTGACCGTAGCTTCTTCTTCTTCACTTACGAGGGGTTGCGTCAAAGTTATGGCCAGCCACTATTGGGATTCGTGCCAAGCCCGGCATTCCGCGCCCAGGTGGTCGCAGCCAGTCCGGAGCTGGCGCCGATCCTCGCCGCCTATCCCGCGACAGGACTGACACCCTACGCCACGGATACTGATCGGTTCACCGGCTCCGGCCGCCAACTGGATAATGAAAACTCGGCCATGCTGCGCCTCGACCAGTATTTCTCGGCAGCCGACACAGCCTATCTCCGTTTCAACTTCGATGCGGCTTCGAGCGACATTCCCTCAGATGGCCTCAACGACAGGCAGCTTACAACGTCGTGGCCTGTCAATGGAGAACTCGAAGCTCTGCACATATTTTCACCGAAGCTCGTGAATGAATTGAAGTTCGGCTTCAATCGCAGTACGGTCTTTGCAACCAATCAGGGACTGACAAACCTACCCTACTCTGTAGCCGTGGCTGGCCTCACCACCCTGGCCAACAACGAGCTCAACCTTGGCGTGGGCAATTCCTTCTCTTATATCGACAATCTGACCTTGGCTCGCGGGCCTCACACATTGAAGTTCGGCGTAGAGGTTCGCCGCATCCAGCTCGACCAGGGAAACACCGCCAACGGGACGATCGTCTATTCTTCACTGAATCTTCCCAGTTCCAGCTTTCTCGTCAACGCCGTTTCTTCCGCCACATTCAATCAACAGCTGCCAGTGAATGGCATGCGCAAGACCGCGGTGTATACCTATGCGCAGGACGAGTGGAAGCCGCGGCCCAATCTCACTCTGAATCTCGGCGTCCGCTACAGCTTCTACAACATTTTTCACGAAGCTCACGGAAAGGCCAACCCTTTTGACTTCGCAACGTGCGGTGCGGCGGGTTTCTGTGGCGTGGGCGCCAGTTTCGGCAACCCAAACACGCTCGACATCGACCCGCGCATGGCGTTTGCCTGGTCGCCTGCCGCTCTTGGAGCCGGAAAAACGGTGATTCGCTCCGGATTTGGGCTGTACCACGGCGATGGCCAACTCGACGACCAGAATGTACCCATCAAAAACGAGGTGGGCGCCTACTCGCTCAGCACCAAGTCAACCCCCGGCCTTGCTTACCTCATAACGCCCTTTCTGAACGGCTCTGGCACGATATCCGCGAATGCGGACGACCGCGACCGCAAAGACATGTACGTCATCCAATGGGAACTCTCCGTTCAGCGAGAGCTTTCCCACGATCTGGTCGGCACGCTCTCGTACGTAGGAAGCAAAGGCAATTTCGAACTGATCACGTCGTACGTCAACCTCATCAATCCGGCTACAGGCGCTCGCCCCAATCCCGCATTCGGCCAGGTGAGATGGCGGGGGCAATTTGAACAGCAGCTCCTACGATGGCTTCATCGCCAGTCTTCAGCGCAACTTTACCCATGGTTTGCTGGTCTCCATCAACTACACCTATTCCCACCAGATCGACCAGGATGCACCTGGGGGTGGGGACTCGGACAATCCGCAGAATCCAGCCTGCATGGCGTGTGAGCGTGCCTCGGGTGACTTCGACGCGCGTCATGGTGTGAACGCCAACGTGGTTTACGATCTGCCCTTCGGCAATGGAAAGGCGTTCTTCTCCCAACCCGGAATCGCCAGAGCGTTGCTGGAAAGCTTGAGCCTGACCGATATCGTCGAGGCGCGTACGGGAATGCCGCTCAACGTCATCTATTCTCGATCGAGTTCGACGGTCGCCACCGGCTATACAACCAATCAGCGTCCAAATCTCGTTCCCGGAGTTTCACTAACGCCACCGGGTGGAAAGTTGATCCGTGGAACCGCCGAAAACTGGATCAACCCTGCTGCATTTACCCCTGTTCCAAACTCGAGCTATGGCGATGCCCAACGCAACATCGCGCGCGGACCTAACCTGTGGCAGACCGTCCTAGGGCGTGTTAACACTAATTGCGATTTCATGATATTGTGAGTAGGTGGAGATCACCGAGGCGCAGTTCCAACGCATTGAGTCGGAGTTGCCGCGCCAGCGCGGCAATGTGAGGGTGAGCAACCTGCAGTTTTTGAACGCGTTGCTCTATGTCGCCGAACAGGGGTGCAAGTGGCGTGGTTTACCGAAGCGTTTCGGCCCTTGGCACACCATCTATACGCGCATGAATCGCTGGTCCAAGAACGGGGCGCTGGACCAGATTTTTGAGCGCTTGCAGAAAGAACAGATCATTCGCATCAAGATTGAAGCCGTCAAGATGGACTCGACCATTGTGAAGGTGCATCCGGACGGCACCGGGGCGTTAAAAAAAACGGCCCCCAAGCCATTGGAAAATCGCGCGGCGGATGGACCACAAAGATTCATATGGTTGCCGCGAATGCGCGAGCGGCTATAACCTTTTCGCTCTCGCCGGGTCAGGCATCAGATGCGATAGAAGGGCGGGAACTATTGGCAGGCATCGGTCCGCTGCCGGCACCGTTGCACCTGATCATGGACAAAGCCTACGAAGGCGATGAAACTCGTCAGTTGGCACTGGATTTCGGTTATATTCCGGTAGTTCCCCCCAAAAGCAATCGTCTGGAACCCTGGGAGTATGACCGCGCGATGTACCGCAAGCGCAACGAGATCGAACGCCTTTTCCGGCGGCTCAAGGGCTTCCGCCGCATCTTCTCCCGCTTCGAAAAGCTCGATGTTCTCTTCCTAGGCTTTCTCACCTTTGCCCTGACTGTCGAGGCGCTCAGATAGTGTTAACACGACCCAGGACACGGTTCGAGCTAATGTCGATGTGTCCTTACATCTTTTGCTTCGCATTGGCCATCATGCAGCTTAGCGAAACCTAAGGTTCCACTCCAGCGTTATTGCTGCCGAAGAGAACTGTTCACATGCCCTGCGCGGTATTGCGCCCGCAGGGTGGCTTAACATGATTGAGAATCGAAAATTCATTCGATATACGGAATCAGCTAATAAACAAACTTTACCGCGAAACTCGCGCCTCGTAAAGGAGACCAAGTTACTATTTCGGTTACTATTCCAACTCGGTTGATGCTTGCGACTTGACGAAATCTACGTTTATCCGTTTTCCCTTCATGCTTGGATTGCGGGTCCGCCGATAAGGCCAACAGGATTAGCAGTAATGTTGGCACCGCCGACGCACTCTCTTTGCGGGGCAAAGAGAGTGCCTAAAAGCCGCGCGAGCGAATTGCATTTCGTTTGAAGGACAAGGGGCAGCTCATGCATGCCGCACCCATCTGTTTCTGACTTGATTACCTATCTGCCCAGAGCTGGGAAGTGTCGCCGTGCTTTGGGTGTCTGTCAAGGCCGGTGCCGCTTCGCGGTGCCTACGGCAGCCTTGACAGACACCCAAGACACGGCAAAAAACATTCCACCATTCCGGGCATATAGGAATTCTTCAGAAACGGATCTACCGCAGCTGGAGTTTAGACGGGTACACCGTTAATCCGCGATAGGATTCAATGCGCTTTCACTTATGCCTCTAATTTTCGCAGTCAGTCTTTTATCGAAGCGAGGGTCCAGCGAAACGGCAATTGAGGGTTCACCAGCGAATCCGGGATACGGCTGAGCACAATGTGGTCTGGCATTCTCATTGTGAGGCAGAGGGCAACTGTGTCTTCGACCGCCTGATAAAGATTGCACCAGATCTGATCAACATAGGCGCGCAACTCTTGTTTGCTGACCGTTGGAAACCCCGCTCGAACCTTTTCGGCAATGATTTCGTAATTCATTTGCAATTTAGGGCAGTCTATGTCGTGGTCGATGCGATTGCGCGTCCCGATTAACACTGCACTCCACGTCTGTCGCTCCCCTCTGAGCATATCCATCAATGCTCTCGCCTTATCGGAAGGAACAGCCTGCAAAAAACTCTGCGACGCACTTTTCAAATGTCGTGTCATTTTCAACCTGGACGAAATTGACACTGCGACCTAACACCCGAAAGGTCACGGATTCCGCCTTATCCCTCTGCCCGTAGAGGTGATAAAGCACGACGCGAGCCTTTGAGAAGAAGTCTTTGAAATATCTATTTAATCTTGGTTCGATATCTTCCAGTAGCTCGATTCGACCATTGGTCATCCTGGCTGCATTGCCTGCTTCGAGTTCCTGGGTATGCGCCTCAATGAGGCGTCCTAAGTCCAATTGCGCATCTCGGCATTCGCGGAGAATATCAACCATGCTCATCAGCCGCGTCTTAGACTGTTCCCGCTCCTGCAGATCGGCGAAGGCCGATTCTGAGAGATGGAATAACTGTAGCGTGACCCTCACCAACCATTCCGACTCTTCGCGGGACGCAAACAACCTTCGCATTTCGAGACTCCTAACGGCGCTTATGCAGAACTCGCCTCTACGATCTCACGACAATCTTTTGGCACCAGAATTACGTCCATTCCCAAATCCCCGGAAACGTCATGGGGATTTATCCAGGCAGACCGTATGCCCCCCAATGGATCGGTCACCGAGCAGAAGGGCATGGGTAGGCCTTCGACAGAGCGAAATTTATGACGTCGTACCCTGGTAGGTTCAACTTGTCCGGATTGTCCTCTAGCCACTTAACCAGAACCCTGATGATCTGCGGCCATGAAGCATCCTGCGGCGCACAATAGAACAGAATCGAATGAGCTTTTGCTCCGAGCGCCTTAGTCTCTGCAATTTGCCATACCGCGTCAGCGTCCATCGCACCCTGTACGAACCCCAGGCAGTAGAACGCCGCCGCCCATTCATTTTGACTAAGCTTAGGGAGGACTTCTGCCATTTGCAGCGCAGGGTGGCACTTCGTCAGAAAGGACATTGCCGTCCACGGAGCTAAGATTTCTAGCGCGTGCCGGTAGCGCGGGAAGGACCAACAGAACAACTGCGCACAGCAGTAATGTTTTCATGCCCAGAATTGTATCGTCTCTCATCCGGGACGACAGTTCATCTTCTTATGCTGATCCGGAACGGGGTCCTGTGAACAAATCCAGCCCCCACAACCATTTACGAGCCGACCAACCTATTTTCAAC
>JBAWCO010000350.1:0-3254 GCA_049590315.1 Occallatibacter sp.
CCCGCGTGCGGCGACGCTGAATCAGCACAATCATCACAATGACGAACAGCACCCCGGCAACGACTTGGATCACAGCGGTTGTGTCCATTAGCAATCCCCCTTCATTCCTCAACAACCTGGTGCACTCCCCGGTTTAAAGCAAGCCGTGGAGAACGGCTGGCGCTTAGAGGCGAGCGCCAGTTCCGTGGTTCCGAGGAGCCGTCGAGCGGCGTCCGGCAGATTCTCCGGACACCCTCAACCAATCCGTAGTACCGTACTACTGAACCTTGGTGCGGCGGCGCTGAATCAAAACGATCAGCACGACAACAAACAACACGCCGGCTGCGATCTGAATAATTGTGGTCGTATCCATTTTGCCTCTCCTTCCCCCCGCGGGCCTTTACTTGGCACCGAACAGTGACTTGAAATTCTCCATCATCATAATGACGGCTGGACCGAGAACAACGAGGAAGAGTGCCGGAAAAATGAAAAACACCAGCGGAAACAACAGCTTGATGGTGGTTTTCGCCGCCGCCTCCTCGATTTCCTGCACTCGCTTGGTTCTGAGGGTGTCAGAATGAATGCGCAACGTCTTGGCGATACTGGTGCCGAACTGTTCTGCCTGCACCAGCATAGAGACCAAGTTGCGCACATTTTCTTCGCCCGTACGTTCGGCCATATGTCTCCATGAATCGGCGCGTGGCCGCCCGGCGCGCTGTTCAAGCACTACAACATTCAACTCATCGCATAATTCCGGTTGCGCGAGTACCAACTCGACGGACGCGCGCGCCGTGGCCTGGTCGAGGCTGAGCCCGGCCTCAATGCAGATGACCAGCAGATCGAGCACGTCGGGAAGTCCGCGCGAGATTCTTCCCTGCCGCTTTTTGATCCGGTTACCCAGCCAGAAGTCCGGCGAGAGAAACCCAACGCCGAGACAAAGGATATAGATGAAGAACGCCCCAACGTAGTGCGCGATTCCCGAGACTGCGGCGAGAGCGCAGAGAATGAGGGGAACCAATACCTTGGCGCCGTAGAACGTCTTAATCGCCCCTTCGGCGCGATAGCCGGCCCGGATGAGGCGCTGCCTGACGATGGACTGCTCGGCTTGGCTCTTGGGCAGAACGCTCTCAAAATGATCGACGACGCCGCCAAGAGAGAAACCGCTTTCCTGAATTGCAGACATCAGGGTGGTCTTCTTGGCCTTGGGGTTGATCACCTCGGAGATGCGGTCGAGCATCGCCTCGCGATAGAACAGGATCAGTCCTCCGCTCGCGATCAGCAGAAAGACAGCCAGGAACATGATCAGAGCAAATCCCATAATTCCCCTTACTTAATAGACATCCATGTTGACTATTTGGCGGATGATCAAACCACCCAACACGATCATGCCGCAAGCCGTCCAAATGAGCTTGACTCCAAGCGGACGCGTCCATAGGAGGCTCATCATCTCGGGGTTAATGAAGTACAGTGCGATAGCAAGGAAGATGGGCAGACAGGTGAGTATCCATCCGGTGAGCCGCCCCGCCGCGGTGTGGGTTTGGATCTGGCGTTTCAGGCGAAATCGTTCGCGAATGACATGCCCCGTCTTATCGAGCACTTCGGCAAGGTTACCGCCGCTTTCCTTTTGAATCATGATTGCGGTGCAGACAATCCTGAGATCCTGCAGAGGCACACGCTGGACCATGTTGTCGAGCGCGGTCTTGACCTCGAGGCCGTAGTTCTGCTCTTCAAAGCAGGATTTGAACTCAACGCCAACCGGCGGGGCGAGTTCACGGGCGACCAAGCCCATTGCGGCGATGAGACTGTGCCCTGCGCGGAGCGCGCTGACCATGAGATCAAGAGCCTCTGGCAAGCCTTGGAGAAACTTGTCGAATCGCTTGCTTCTCCGGTGCATGGCATAGGCAATGGGCATGAAACCCATCAAAGCTCCAACGCCCAAGGCAAGAAGGATCAATCTGCTCTTCAGGTAGACGAGGTATGCAGGAAACACGAAGAGCGCTATGCACATGGCCATGAGCGCACCGATGGTCCACTTCAGGTCAGCCTGGTTCAACAGCCGATATAAGGCCGGAGCCAGTTGGAAGTTAACCAGCTTCTTGTTCAACCATGGGATGCCGCTGAAGACCTCGTCTTTGCGGAGATCGACGATCGCTTCCCGCGCCTCCGGGGTTTCAGTGGCGAGAGCGGAGTCGAGTGTGGCGATAACCTGCTTTGCATCCCGTTCAGCTCCGGATGAGGTGGCCATCATCAGAAGAGCGACAACCGCGAACACGCCAAGGAAAACCAATCCAATAATGATTCCCATTTCAGCTAACCTTCCTTTCCGGCTAGTTAACCAGCGTCTCGCGCTCGAAGAGGCTTGGCGGCAGAAGAATACCCGAAACCTTGAGCCGTTCGAGGAACCGGGGACGGATGTGGCTGGGCTGGAAAACGCCAATCACCCTGCCGTCCGGACCGATTCCCTTCTTGTTGAAGCTAAAAATCTCCTGCATGCTGATGACGTTTTCTTCCATGCCGGTGATCTCAGAGATGCTTGTGACTTTGCGCGTGCCGTCAGTCATACGAGAAGCCTGGACCACGATTGTGATGGCCGCGGCAATCTGTTGACGAACGGACTTTTCCGGCATGTTCATGTTGCCCATGGCGACCATCGATTCCAGACGGGCAATGGCGTCGCGGGGAGTGTTGGCGTGAATGGTGGTCATGGAACCCTCGTGACCGGTATTCATGGCCTGCAACATATCGAACGCTTCGTCGCCGCGGACCTCGCCCATGATGATGCGATCGGGGCGCATACGAAGGCAGTTGATGAGCAACTGACGCTGGCGGATCGCGCCCTGACCTTCAATGTTAGGCGGACGCGTTTCAAGGCGCACAATGTTTTCCTGAGCCAGTCGGAGTTCGGCGGCGTCCTCGATGGTAACCAGGCGCTCGCTGTTTGGGATGTACTGCGACAGGATATTCAGGAACGTGGTCTTGCCGGCGCCGGTACCTCCGGCGATGACGATGCTGATCTTGGACTTCACCGCCGAAGCCAAAACCTCCATCATCTCTGCCGAAATGCTCTTTATCGTGACTAACTGGTTGGCCGCAATGGGACCAGTTCCGAAGCGGCGGATGGACAAGGAAGGACCATCGAGTGCCAGCGGAGGAATGATGGCATTGACACGCGAGCCGTCGGGCAGACGCGCGTCGACCATCGGTGAGGACTCGTCGACTCTGCGCCCGACCCGCGATACGATGCGGTCTATGATTTGCAGCAGATGGCGATCGTC
>JBAWCO010000351.1:0-9644 GCA_049590315.1 Occallatibacter sp.
CTTATTAAGCCATTCCAATCTTTCTCTCCTCTCTCTGGCCTCCTTTCTGCATGAATTCTCAGCGTATGGCTACCACAACTCCAGTTCAGGCGCCAGCAGGCGAGCAGATGCGCAGCGCGCAATTGAGTTCCGCGGAACAAGTGTCGGGTGAAAAGGCATTGGTGCCTGCGACCCATCACCCGGAACAGCAGAACTCAATTCCTCTCAGCGCGTCGCTAGCCCGGTTGCCGGTCGAACTCGAGGTTGCGATTCCGTTACGGCAGTTTCGGGTTCGAAATCTGCTGAACCTTGGCCCGGAGCAGGTAATCGAGACGCAGTGGGCGCCCGACGAGGACATGCCTTTGGCCGCAGGAGAAGTGCAACTGGCCTGGAGCGAGTTTGAAGTGATCGATACAAACCTGGCTGTGCGGATAACCCGGCTCGTCTGAGCGACCGGGCATGAGTTTTATTCAACGGGAGACGAACCCGGAAGGAATGGAGAAGGAAAGTCGTGATCGAGCAAAAGAAAGTAACGGTAAAGACACCGGGAGGCGGGTTGGCGGGTTGGCTTCTCGGCCGGTTGCGCGGCTCGGTGCATGCGCGGCCGCGCTTGGAAATGCTCGAACGCATCACTCTGGCGCCTCGGCAGTCGCTGGCCCTGGTGGAGGCGGAGGGCCGGCGGTTTCTGGTGGCCACCTCCGCGGAAGGCGCGTCTGCTTTTTATGCGCTCGATGGGCAGAGCGATCCGGGAAAGTCTATGCGCGGTCGGACACCGTCTGTGGCGAGGGTCTCATGGTAGCCATGATGGTTTTTGCGCGAGCCGCGGCGGCAGCGCCTGCGCCTCTGTTGCCTGACCTGAATGCACGCTTTCATCCCGCGGACTCGACTCCGTGGACGATCCTCTTTGTTCTGACGCTGATTACTTTGCTTCCCGCGATTCTGATGGCGATGACTCCGCTGGTGCGGCTGATGGTGGTCTTTCATTTTCTGCGCCAGGCACTCGGTACGCAGACCGCCCCCTCTAATCCGACGCTGATGGGGCTCGCGCTGATGATGACGTGGTTCCTGATGACGCCGGTGCTGAACCAGGTGGATCAGCAGGCCGTGGAGCCATACCGCGCAGGACAGATTTCGGGCTGGCAGGCGATCGACCTTGGCACGCAGCCGGTGAAGCATTTTCTGCTGCACTACGCCCGCGAAAAAGACCTGGCGCTGTTTACCGCGGCGGGACAGATTCCGCGCCCTGAAAAGCCAGACGATCTGCCCATGCGCGCAGTGGTTCCGGCCTACATTCTCTCTGAACTGAAGGCGGGGTTCTCGATCGGCGCGGTGCTCTTTCTGCCCTTCCTGCTGATCGATATGGTCACGGCCTCAGTCACCACATCGATCGGCATGTTCCAGTTGCCGCCGGTGGTGATCTCGACGCCGTTGAAGATTCTGCTGTTTGTGATGGTGGATGGCTGGAACCTGCTGGCCGGTTCGCTGCTGAAGAGTTTTTGAGAAGCGGTTGAAGTACCTGCGAAAGGATGCCGGATGACGCCCGATATGGTTGCCGAATTGTTACGCCAACTGATGAAAGAGTCCATGATTCTGGCTGCGCCCGTGTTGATTGCGGCAGCTTTGCTGAGCTTCCTGCTGAGCCTGGTGCAAACCCTGACCAGCTTGCAGGAGCAGTCGCTGACCAGTGTGCCCAGGTTGGCGGCGGTTGCGCTGATCCTGCTGGTCGGGATGCCCTGGTTCCTGAGCCGCATGGCGGCTTACACGCGGTTGCTGCTTACCGATTTGCATCGATATCTCGGATAAGAGTTCGGGGACAAGAGTCCGGGAAGGGGAAGCCGATGCCGCATGGGAACGAGCTGGAGTGGACGAATTTTCTGATCGCGATGACGCTCGTCCTGGTGCGGGTTAGCGGGATGATCGCCTTCGCTCCATTCTTTTCGTCGACTGCTCTCACGTTACGAACTAAAGCGGTCTTTGTGGGAGCGGTGGCGTGGCTGCTGGCTCCGCTGGTGGCCACGCTGCCGAATGCTCATGTCTCTCTAGGATTCTCGTCCTTGCTGGGCGAACTAGCGGTGGGGCTGGTCTACGGTCTCACTTTGACCCTTCTGAACGAGATGCTGATTTTTGCGGGGCAAATTGTCGGCGTGCAATTCAGCTTCTCGATGGTGAACCTGCTGGACCCGACCTCATCGATCCAGACACCGCTGCTGGGCGACCTGTTTCAGTTGATGGGCTCACTGGTGCTGATCGGGGCGGGCCTCGATCGGATCCTGCTGGCCTCGATGGTACGCAGTTTCCACGCTGCTCCGCTGGGCACCTACACTCTGCTCCCGGTAACAGCGCTGGCGATTGTGCACGCCGCCGGAGGTATTTTCCTCGCCGCGCTTGAACTGGCCGCGCCGGTGCTGGCGGCAACCATGTTGGTGGAGATCGCTGTGTCGCTGATGGGCAAGCTCAGCCCTCAACTGCCGGTGATGAACCTGACAGTTCCGCTGAAGACGCTAACCGGATTCGCTCTTCTGATCGGATCGCTGGCGCTTTGGCCGCGCTTTATCGAGGCCCGCTTTGCCGGGCTGTTGGACATGGCGGAGAAACTGATCGGCCCTGCCAGCGGAAGCGTTTCTGCGATGACGCAACGGCTGGGAGGCTAGCCGATGCCCGGAGACCGCACAGAGCAGGCAACACAGCACAAACGCGAACAGGCCCGCAAAGAAGGCGACGTGCTGCACAGTCGCGAGTTCTCGGCTGCGGCTGGAACCCTCGCCGGCGTGCTGGTGCTGGGTGCGCTGGGAAGGAGCGTTCTTCTTGCATGGCGAAGCACTTTCACCGGGTTTCTCGAACTGGGTGCGCCTATCCATTGGGAGCCGGCGGAGGTTCAACCTACGCTTTACGCCATTCGCCGTCTGTCGCTGGCCGTTCTCGGTCCGTCGGCGGTGGTGATGGGTGCGGTGGCTGCGGCTGCTCTGGGTGCGGGAATTCTGCAGACCGGCGGCATCAGCTTCTTTGCCGGAGCCGTCGGCTTCAAACCGGACCGCATCAACCCGGTGTCGAACATCAAGAACCTGTTCTCTCTACGCTCTGCGTCGCGCCTCGCGAAATCGCTGGTTCCAGCCGCATTTCTGGGTGTCTTTGCCGTTCAGCGCATCGGCAGGCAGTTGACGCTGCCGCCCTTCTCGACCGCCCGTCTGGAAATCCTGAGCCAGGACATCTACGGATTGCTTCTGGCAGCTGCATGGCTGCTCTTTGGATGGTCGGCGATTGACTACGTGGTTGAGTGGCAGAGCCGCGAGTCGCGCCTCAAGATGAGCCGCCAGGATATGCGCGAGGAGTCGAAAGAAACTGAGGGCAATCCGCAGATTCGCGGTCGCATCCGCAATCTGCAGCGCCAGATGCGCCGACGCCGGGTGAAGGCGGATGTCTCGAAGGCCGCCGTGGTAATCACCAATCCTACGCATTACGCCGTGGCACTGGGTTTCGACTTCACGACTATGGAAGCCCCCAAGGTGCTGGCCAAGGGCCGCAACTTGCTGGCCGAGGAGATCAAGGCTGAGGCGCGCTGGGCCGGCGTGCCAATTCTCGAAAATCCGCCGCTGGCGCGTTCGCTTCACAAGTCGGTCGAGGTAGGACAGACGATTCCCGTCGATCTCTACGCAGCGGTCGCGTCCATTCTGGCGTGGCTCTATCGTCAGCGGGTCGAAGCTGAACTGCGTGACCGGCGTGCGCGTCAGGCGGCCCAAACCAAGTCACAGCCCGGCCGGGTCCCGCCTTCGGCACCGGGTTCCGCGCCCTTTAGAGGAGATAAACCATGAGCGCCACCGCTCTGACCCTTGGCCCTGTTCCCGCGCAGTCCATCTTGCAAAGACTGCGCGAAGTCGTGCTGCCTCTGGCTGCCATCAGCGTTGTCTTTGTCATGCTGGTGCCGCTGCCATCCTGGGCTCTGGACTTCCTGTTGGCTATTTCGATGGCCGCTTCGATCATCGTCTTCCTCTCGGCGGTGCAGATCAGGCGCGCCGTGGAGCTGAGCGTCTTTCCCACCCTACTGTTGTTGCTGACACTTTTTCGGCTGGCGCTGAATATCGCCTCCAGCCGCCGGATTCTGCTGCACGGGTCAGAGGGAACGGCTGCCGCCGGCAAGGTAATCGAGGCGTTCGGCCAGTTTGTGGTGGGCGGCAATTATGTGGTGGGCTTTGTTCTCTTCCTCGCTCTGATCGCCATTCAATTCTTAGTGGTTTCTCATGGAGCGGTGCGCACTGCCGAGGTCACGGCTCGTTTCACGCTGGATGCGCTGCCGGGCAAACAGATGGCCATCGACGCGGATATGAACGCGGGGCTGATCGATGAAGCCGAAGCCCGGCGCCGACGTCAGGCAATTGCGCGCGAAGCAGAATTCTACGGGGCAATGGACGGAGCAGCCCGGTTCAACCAGCGCGATTCGCTGGCTACCATTCTGATTACCGCCATCAATATTGTCGCCGGCCTGCTGATTGGAACTCTTCAACAGGGTATTGAACTGGGCGAGGCGGCACGCACTTATACCGTACTGACGGTGGGCGACGGACTGGTCACCCTCATTCCGTCGCTGCTGGTTTCGATTGCGGGAGGAATTACGCTGACCCGCGCCAACTCAGCCTGACTGCTTGGTGGCGAAATTCGCGAGCAGCTTCTGGCCAAGCCGACGACGCTCTACCTGGCCAGCCTCGTCTCGGCAGCCATGTGCCTCATTCCCGGGCTGCCCAAGCTAGCCTTTCTGGCTGTGGCTGCGGGGCTCTATTGGGGCGCACGTCGCGTCTCGGCGCAGCCTCCAGTTGCGGTTCCGGCTGAAACCGTGAGCGGAGAGAAGAAGAAAGCCGAACAGGCGCAGGGCGCCGACCTGGCCTCCCTCCTGCGTCTGGAAGACCTGACCCTGGAGATCGGGTTTCAGTTGATCCCACTGGTTGACGAGAAACAGGGCGGCCAACTGTTGAACAGGGTGAGAGCGCTGCGCCGCCATCTCTCCTCGGAGATGGGTTTCCTGGTGCCGCCCGTTCACATTTCCGACAATCTGCGCCTTCGGCCACGCGAATACCTGTTTTCTCTGCGGGGGTTGGAGATCGGCCGCTGGCAGACGGAAGGAACGCAACTGCTCGCTGTCTCAGCGGACCCGAACCGGCGGCCTCTGGCAGGCAAGGAAGCGCGGGAGCCCGCCTTCGGGGTACCAGCCATCTGGATCGCTCCAGCACTCGAAGACCAGGCCATCGCCGCGGGCTACTCGGTGGTCGATCCGGTCACAGTGATCACCACTCACCTGGGCGAACTCATTCGCCAACATGCCTGGGAACTACTGGGCCGCTCGGAAACCAAGCGGCTGATGGATTCCCTGAACGAGAGCCATCCCAAGTTGATCGAGGAGTTGGTGCCGAAGCTCTTGTCGCTGGGCGAAGTAGGCCGCGTCCTCGAACAACTGTTACGGGAAAGGGTCTCGATTCGCGACCTGGGCACGGTTCTCGAGTCGCTGCTGGAAACGGCGCCGTTGAACAAGAATCTCGTCGCACTGGTCGAGGCCGCGCGCCAGGCGCTGGGCCGTCGACTGACCCATCCGCTGCTGGATGGAGGAGGGCAGCTTCCTGTCCTGCTGCTAGAGCCTGCGCTTGAAGAAGAGATTCTCACGACGCTGGCGCCGGAGACCAGCCAGCGTCTGCTGTCTTCGTCCGCGGCCGCAGGCACCCCGCTGGTTCGGCGTCTGGCCGATTCTGTGAGACAACTTATTGGCTCTACCTCCGCTGCGGCCCTTCCGGTGCTTCTATGCCCAAGTCCGGCCCGCTATCACGTCAAGCGGTGGCTGGAGCCAGTTATGCCTCGGCTGGCAGTTATCTCTGCGGGGGAGGTCCCGCCTGAGATCCGATTGCGTCCGGTGGGAACGGTGCGTTGAGGGAGTGAACGATGGAAGCTGCAAGCACGGCGGGGAGTCAGACAGGGAACCAGGCTGGGAGCCAAGCCGGAAACCAGACCGGAAGCCAAAGAGGATCGCGCAGGGGTGCGGCGGGATACGGATATCCGCCGGGGGCCTCAGCGATCTCGCTATTAACGGGCGAGCAGGAGCGGGTGCTGCTGGAACATTTGCCCATCGTGCGCTTTCTGGCGCGCCGCATTCACGAGCGGCTTCCGCAGCATGTGGACATCGAGGACCTGGTCTCGGCTGGCGTAGTGGGGCTCATGGATGCCTTCGCCAAGTTCGATCCGGAAAAGAAGGTGCAGTTTCGCAGCTATGCGCAGTTCCGCATACGGGGCGCGATCCTGGACAGTCTGAGGAGCTTGGACTGGAGTCCGCGCGAGTTGCGCCGCAAGGGCCGGGCAGTTGAGGAAGCGATCCGATCGGTCACGGCCCGGGTGGGCCGTGCGCCGGGCGAGCACGAGGTGGCGGCCGAGATGGGGCTTGGCCTGGATGAGTATCAGCAGCTGCTCGGAGATCTGAAAGGTCTTGAGGTCGGCACGCTGCACATGGAGCGTAGCGAGGATTCGGGGGAAGAAGAGCTGGCCTACATTCCTGGGCGTCCGGAGGAAGACCCGCTCTTTCGCTGCCTTCGGGGCGAGCTCGAAGGACGTCTGGCCGATGCGATCACGGAACTTCCGGACCGGGAGCGGCTGGTGATGACGCTCTATTACTACGAGGAGATGACGATGCGGGAGATCGGTCTGGCCCTGGGTGTGGTTGAGTCGCGCGTCTCGCAGGTGCATGCCTCCGCCGTGGTGCATCTCCGCGCCATGCTCAAGGATCTGGCGGCCAGTGGGGCTTTTGACAAGACGCGGACACCAAAAGCCGTGCAGAGGGTGAGAGGGTAAAGCCCGATGGAAAAGTTGCTGAAGCAGGACGAGATCGACGCGCTCTTCAATGCGGCGCGTACCACAGACACGGAACCTCCGCGGGGGGAAACACGTCCGAAGGTGGTTCCCTACAATTTTTCTTCAGCAGGCCAGATCTCAAACGAGCAGTTGCGCGCCATCAGCATGCTGAACGACCTGTTCGCGCGCAACCTGACCCATAATCTGGCCGCCTGGCTACGTACCCGCTTTCAGGTCAACCTGGTCTCGGCAGAGCAAATTCAGTTCAACGATTTTGTGATGCGGATCCCGGAGATCAGCTACGTGGCTTCGGTACGTCTGGAGCCGCTGGGAGCTTTGTCAGTGTTGCAATTCGATCTGGCTTTGGCTCCGCCGATCATTGATCTGTTGCTGGGCGGAGGAGGCAAGGCAGGGCCGCTGCGTGAGATCACCGACATTGAAGAGTCAATCGTCGCCAGCGTGGTCGAAATCGTCTGCCGCGAGCTGACCGCGGCCTGGCAGCCGGTGGGATTGAGCTTCAACTTCGAACGACGCCAGATGCAGACCCAAGTGGCGCGCATCATGTCGGTCAATGAAAAAACTCTCTGCCTGAGCTTCGAAATTCGCATGCCGGAGAGCTCGGGTCTTTTGAATCTGGCCTTTCCGGCGGTGGTAGCTAACACCGTTCTGCGCCGGCTGACATCGGACCGGGGAGGGCGCCGGCGTCACGCAGACGAGACTCGCACACGGATGGAGAGCATGGCCCGGCGGATCCGCTTCGGAGGCTCTCTGCAGTTGCCTTCGGTGCGCATAGGGGCCAGCACGCTGGAAAATCTGGAGCCGGGCGCAATTCTTCGCCTGGACTTGCCGGCCAACACGCTTCCTGTGTGGCAGGTCGGAGGCCAATCGCTTTCCCAGGCGCAGGCAATCCGTCAGGGCTCGCACCGTGCCGCCCGGTTAGAGCGCCAGCTCAATGAGGTGAGGGCATGAAGACCTATCTCGATTGCTGGATCGGCGTAGCCGAAGCACTCTTCTCCCAGGCCCTGGCCGGAGAACCGGTGTTGGAAGACTCGCTCCCGAAGCCGCTGGCGGAGGGCTCCTTTGGATTTGCCGCGACGGTCGCCGGAGACCAGGAGGGGCGTTTCGCGGTGATCCTCGACGCGCGGATTCTCGAGTCTCCTTTGGTTGGCGAGGGCGTGGATCAGAAAGCCGGCTGGGCTGAATTATTGCGCGAAGTGGCTGATGCCGCCCTGGGTGAACTGCTGGCAAAGACCGGCAGTAAATGCCGCATCGAGAAATTCGAAGAGAGTTCTGGGGAGAGCAAGGTTTCGCGCGCTTTTCAATTGAAATCGGGAGAACGTGCATGGACGATTCTGGTCCGCGACGAGGTGCGGGTCCCTAAACCGGCAGCGAAGCCGGGGACCGCGAAACCGGCCACATCCGCGCCGCCAGCGCCGGTCAACGCAGCTCCGGCTCTGAACCCCGGTGTGAACTCGGCCTTGAGCCCAGGCCTCGAACTGCTGCTCGATGTGGAACTCGAAGCCACGCTGCGCTTTGGGTGCCGGGAGATGCCGCTGGGGGAGATTCTCGATCTGGGACCGGGTGACGTAGTGCAGCTAGACCGCCATGTAGCGGACCCGGTGGACTTGGTGGTCGGAGACAAGATCGTGGCACGGGGTGAGGTAGTGCTGGTGAACGGGAACTTTGGCTTGCGGGTCATCGAGGTGGCAGCGCCGCGCAAGCGATTGGAGAGTATACGATGCCTATTCTAAAGCCGCTTCTGCGAAGGGCTGGAACTGACGGCGTGGGATTGCGGCGAGTTGGTGAATCGCGGCTTGAGAGTTCCGGCTCGGAGGAGCATGCGCTATCATGGGCGGCCAAGACGTGGCAGGGCAGCGACAGTCCGGGCTACTCGGCGCCTGCAGGCATCTTCGCCACCTGCGCGCATCCCGGATGCCGCTCCGGCTGGCTTCATCTTCTGCGCAGCCGCGCTGCGCCGGTTTTTGAGGGCGGCTGGAATTGTTCGGTGGAGTGCACGGCGGCGCGAATAGCACTTGCGGTCAGACGCGAGTCGAACGGGCGAGGCGCAGCGTTCGAGAGTCATCGCCATCGCATTCCGTTGGGCCTGGTGATGCTTGAACAGGGATGGATTACATCGAGCCAGCTGCGTCAGGCGCTGGACGCACAACGATCCGCAGGTGCGGGACGGCTGGGCGACTGGCTGGTCCGGCAGCAGGGCATCGATGAGCAACTGGTCACCAGGGCGTTGGGGCTGCAATGGAGTTGCCCGGTGCTTCCGCTTGAGTTTCATGACGCCGAAGGTCTGACCGCGGTGGTGCCTCGGTTGTTTGTAGATGCCTTTGGCGCGCTTCCGCTCAGGGTGGCGGCGGGCAAGCTGCTGTATCTGGGGTTTGAGGACCGTCTTGATCCGGTGCTGGCGTTGGCCATCCAGAGGATGACCGGGTTGCGCGTGGAAAGCGGGCTGGTGCGGGGGTCGTTGTTTCGCCCCGCGCACACGTGCATGCTGAGCGCCAAGTTTCCCCCTGTAGAACTGATCGAGGCTGCGAGTGAGCCAGCGCTAGTCAACGTGCTGACGAAAGCAATCGAGCGAGTGCGGCCTGTGGAGTCCCGCCTTGTCAGAGTGCACGATTGTCTGTGGCTGAGGATGTGGCTCGGTGCCCGTGTGGGACCAGGGGCCCTGAATGCGTCGACCAGGGACGTGATTGCCTCAATCGGGGTGCAGTAAGAACCTCCGGCAAAGCCGGAGGCTTTCTTAGGTGAGCCGCTCAAAGCGGCTTGAGCGGGGACGCTAACGCGGCCCCTACTGAGTTGCGCCACCTTACCGGTGGCAGGTTACTTCCACAGGT
>JBAWCO010000352.1:0-3351 GCA_049590315.1 Occallatibacter sp.
CAGTGGCTTTTTCCTCAAGGAAAAGCCACCCTTCAATGCACTCAAGAGGACCACACTAATTCCGAAAGTGCACCAAGGTAGTCGTTGCATGCGAGAGTTTCTTACACCATGACCTGAAATATCGCTGCTGCGCACCCGTTCGGTCTTCTACTTGAAGGGGTGCGCAGCAGCGGGACACTGGCCCGCGACAGAAGGCTGGCTTAAAACTTCGTGCCGTTGTTGTAGTCGGCAGTCACGGCAGTATGAACGCCCGTCATACATCCAGGATCGTTGAAGATCAACCCTAGCTCCCGATTCTTGTTCAGCGAATCGGTGGAGAAATTCTCGCTCCCGATAAACAGGCTGGCCTGTGGTGTGCCGTAGTCCGCCAGCACGGTCTTAGCGTGGATGTAGTAGCCAGTACGGGAACTGTAGATGGCAATCTGCGCTCCATCGGCCTTGAGTGGGTTGAGGGCTGCGGAGTATTCGCCTTTCAGATTTTCCTGCACCAGCGTGAGGGCTACGCTGCGCTTCAGCGCAGATTCAAGCGCACCTTCAATGCCGCTGTCGCTCATCTCCTCCTGCGCAATCAGCAGTGTGTGTGTGGCTCCGTTGATCAGGGCCAACAGCGCGCTGCGTGAATTGGTCGGACTCCACACAAGGTTGTCTCCGGTCGGAGGAGTGATGCTTCCGTTCGTGAAATCGGCGTTGAAAGTAGTCTCAATCGCGGCAACATCAGCGGGGTTGTTGGTGATCACGGCGAAATCGCGTGTCGTTGCGTAATCTTGCGGAGTCAGATTCAGCGTCATGATCGCCGATGTCATCGCGTCAATGGTGATCGTCTTTTGGTGCGTAAACGCATAGGTCGGGTTAGCCCAATGAACAGCGACCTTCCCGGCGGAGAGCGTGTTAAAAGCGGTCGTGTTATTGGCCTTCTCATTGTTCTGGTCCAGGATGACGCGGACCGTAATGCCCTTGGCCGCCGCGCTGGTTAGCAGACCGGTCACGGTGGTGTCGGAGAGTTCATACATCGTCATGTCGATGGATTTTGTCGCCGACGAAAGCAGAGTATAGATCGGCTGCATGCCCTGATCTGGTTCGGTGAGAAGCGTGTAAGCAACTGCTCCCGACACGGGGTTCGGTGGAGGTGCAGGCGCGGGCACAGGAACTGGCTTAGGCGTGGGAGGGCTTTTCTTGCGTTCAGGCGTGGGTGGTTCAAAAGGGATATTGGGGGACATGATCTTCTCCTTCATGGAAGCTGATGGCGGTCAGGCTCTGGAGGAATTTCGCCAATCGCAGCCGAGATGATAACGCCACGGTCGCCCTGTTCACAGCGGAATTCCGTGAAGTTGCAGTGAATTGTCCACCGTGCAACGGCGGCTTGGCAATTCTTTCATGCGGAGAATCGCAGTGCAAAAAGAAACGGCCCGCACCTCGTAGTGAGGAGCGGGCCGCTGGGTCTTGCAACCAAGTCGACTTACGCCTTGGCAGTAGTCAAAGCGCCCAGGTCGGCAGCCAGTTTCTCCGTCGAGAAGGCTTCAATAATGTCGCCTTCCTTCAGATCGCTGAAGCCTGACAGGCCAATGCCGCATTCCATGCCGTTGGTCACTTCGCGAGCATCGTCCTTGAAGCGCTTCAAGGAATTGATCTTACCCTTGAAGACCTGCTCGTCGCCGCGCATCACCTTTATTTCCGCATCGCGGCGGATCACGCCGTCCTGCACTCTGCAACCGGCAATCGTGCCCACCTTCGGAATCTTGAAGATGTTGAGCACTTCGGCCCGGCCTGCGTAGTTCTCCTTGAAGGTCGGATCCAGAAGGCCCAGCATGGCGAGCCGGATTTCGTCCTGCAACTCGTAAATGATCGAGTGCAGGCGAATCTCAATGCCCTCCTGTTGCGCCAGCTCTGCAGCTTTGCGCTCCGGTCGGACGTTGAAGCCGATGATGATGGTGTTCGAGGCCGTCGCCAGCAGCACATCGCTTTCCGTGATGGAACCAACGCCCGAGTGAATGACCTTGATCCGCACCTTTTCCGTCGACATCTTTACCAGCGAGTCGGCCAGCACTTCCACCGAACCTGTCACGTCGCCCTTGATGATCAAAGGCAGGTCTTTCACGCCGGCTGTGCGAATCTGTTCCGCCAAACCTTCCAGCGAAACACGCGAGCTTTTGGCTAGTTGCGCTTCGCGCTCCTTCATCTTGCGATACTGCGCGATGCCCTTGGCCTTGTCGCGGTCGGCAACCACGAGGAACGTGTCGCCCGAGTCAGGCATGGATTCCAGACCCAGCACTTCCACCGGAGTTGAAGGACCGGCTTCTTCCAGCGCGCGTCCACGATCGTCAAACATGGCGCGGACTTTGCCGAAAGTGTTGCCCACAATGTAGCTGTCGTTCAGCCGCAGCGTTCCGTCCTGAACCAGCACGGTAGCCACAGCGCCTCGACCGCGATCGAGCTTGGCTTCGATCACCGAGCCCACGGCCTTGCGTCCCGGAGTTGCCTTGGGAGCGCGGATGTCGGAGACCAGGCAGATCATTTCCAGCAGTAAGTCGAGGTTGAGGTTTTTCTTCGCGGATACCTCAACAAATACGGTCCCTTCCTGTCCGGCGCCCGCCCACTCTTCAGGGATCAGGCCGCGA
The DNA here is from genome assembly GCA_049590315.1 of Occallatibacter sp. Classification (GTDB taxonomy): domain Bacteria; phylum Acidobacteriota; class Terriglobia; order Terriglobales; family Acidobacteriaceae; genus Telmatobacter. The sequence continues at coordinate 2,616 of JBAWCO010000352.1, forward strand.
TCGGCAAGCTGCTTCTTCACCCGATCGGGATTCGCCTCGGGCTTGTCGATCTTATTGACAGCCACAATAATCGGCACGCCTGCCGCCTTGGCGTGGTCAATGGCCTCAAGCGTTTGGGGCATCACACCGTCGTCGGCAGCCACCACGATCACCACGATATCCGTGACCTTGGCGCCGCGCGCTCTCATACGCGTGAAGGCTTCATGGCCCGGCGTATCGAGGAAGACGATCTCGCGGCCAAAAGCCGGAGAGCCTTCTTTCGCAAACCGCACCTTGTATGCGCCGATGTGCTGCGTAATGCCGCCAGCCTCGCCGGCAGCCACGTCGGTCTTGCGGATCGCGTCGAGCAGCGAAGTCTTGCCGTGATCCACGTGGCCCATGACGGTGACCACTGGAGAACGCGGAACCTCCAGCTCTTCGGTATTGTCGGCTTCGAGAACTTCTTCGATAGCCTGGTTCGCAATCTCTTCTTCGTAGCTGATCACGGTCGCAGCCGCGCCGAACTTGGCCGCCACGTCCTTCACCATCTCCGCGTCGAGAGACTGGTTCACCGTGACGAAGATCCCGCTCATGAGCAGGGTGGCGATCAGGTCCTTGGCGCGCACGTCCAGTTTCTCCGCCAGGTCCTTCACGCTGATGCCCTCAGTGACGGTAATTTCCCGCGTAATGGGCAGTGGCTCACCGCCATATTGCACCCCGCCATAGCGTGGCGGTGGCACAAAGCCCTTCATTGGGC
>JBAWCO010000353.1:0-6782 GCA_049590315.1 Occallatibacter sp.
CAACCTATTGACGGTAGTCGTACACTCGGCCGGGGTGCAAGATCGGGTGGGAGCGCGGGCGGTGCTTATGCGGCTGTTCTGCCGCTTCGATACCATCGTAAAGGTTTTCGTGGATGGTGGTTACACAGGCACGCTGATCGAATGGGCCGGGCAGATGTTCGGCTATCAGGTCGAAGTGGTCAAGCGCAACGAACTGCACAAGTTCAAAGTCCTGCCCAGGCGCTGGATCGTTGAGCGCACCTTGGCATGGCTGAACTGGTCACGCCGTCTCTCTAAAGACTACGAGCTACGCCATACCTCAGCCGAAACCATGATCTACCTCGCTTTCGCTCATCAACTCCTGCGACGCCCTGCCTGGTTTTTAGGCAGGTTCTGAGACTGCAGAGAAGCGCCAGTACGTGCTTCGATGGCCCTGACGCTGTTTACAAATGCCTTCTCCAAAACGCTCTTGCCGATGGTGCTGAGCACAAAGCCGAGAAAGCGTCCCTTGAAGTTCTTGCCTTCACGGACGACCTCAACTTCGATGTCAGTTAAGCCGTTGGGCTGACGGGTGAAGGTGTAGGTATGGCCGGATGCTCCGTCCCAAATATTGGAGTCAGCAGTGGTGAGTACAACGTGGTTGGGATCAGACCAATCGTAGTGCAAACGTTCCCACACGCCGCCGGAGCCTTCTGTGACATCAGCCTCGGTGCGGCCGCGTTGATGAACGACCAGGTATTCGTCAGCGCTATTCGGGAAGAGCTTCGCGCGTCCCGGCCCGAAATCGGTGAGCCCAGCGATGTATTGCTCGGGCGTCAAGTTGGTTGTCTGATGAAGATGGATCGTAGACATTTCATTTCTCCTTTTCAAGTTGACTTTGGTTTGGCAAAACGGACACGATCTGAAAGAGCGCTCTCGTACTCCGGGTCAGTGCCGTTTGCGTTGAGCTTTTTGGTTTGGCTTCTGTGCCAAGGCATCCAACCCGTAGCGCAGAAAGATCTCCAGCGGGGCATCGCTCTTTTCGGCCTGTGAACGCAAAAGCGCCCCCTCCCAACTGTTAAGCAGAAAACCGGCCAACGACTCGGCATCCGTGGTTGCCGGAAGTTCCCCTTCCGCAATTGCTTGCTGGATCACCATCGAAATCGTATGCTGCCAATGGTCGAACGAGCCGCTGATCCGTTTCCTCAACTGCGGACCACCGCGGCGATTTCCAGACTGAAGCGCCCTATCATGCATCCGGGGATCGCTCCCTTCTGGCCATAGATCCTCACCAGATCGCTGAAGTAGCGACGCAGGCGCTTCAACGGAGGGGTCGTCGTATCGTTCAGAAATACCGCCGCGTGCTCCCTCTCGCGCATCCCATACCTCTCCAGCGCGACTGCGGCAAACTCCTCTTTGCTGCCGAAATGGTGATAAAAAGAACCCTTGGGTACATCCGCTGCCTTCAGAATGTCGGTAAGTCCTGTGGCGTTGTACCCGCTCTGGTGCATCAGCCCAAGGCCCACGTCGATTAAATGCTCGCGCGTCGATTTTGTGGCCATAGATGATTCCTCGTTACTGTCGTTGATTGAGCGCTGACAGGGTCTTAGTCGCCGAAGCCGCCCAGGACTTCTGAATAAGATCTGCCATGGAGCCCATAGCGGGCGGCAGCTTCCTTTCGGGAGAGGTTCGGACCCAACGCTTTGCGCGCGGTTTCGAATTTCTCCCAGTCTGCGATTTCCGGCAGCGCTGGAATCGCAATTGCTTCATGCCGGTCAAGGCCGGCGAGGGAAGCGTCGACCATATCCTCGGCGGTCATTACGATGTCGCTGGGGAGCAGGTCTATCGGACGACCGGACTTTTCCCAGGAAGCTGTAGCAGTTGCACCGGGCAGAACGGCCTGGACGGTAACACCTGTGCCTTCGACTTCGTTCATCAACGCTTGGGTGAAGTTCACGACATAGGCCTTGGTGCCGCTATAAGTGCCATTCAAGAGCTCGGGCGCAAGGGCAACAACGGACGCAATGTTGATCAGTAGCCCGTCCTTGCGTGCCACAAAACCAGGCAGAGCCGCAAGAGCAAGACGTGTCAACGCGGTGACATTCAGATAGATCATCGACTCAAGATCGTCGATGTTCGAATCGAGGAGCTTCCCCGCGCTGCCGATGCCTGCATTGTTTACGAGCGTGGTAATTGTGGAATCGGTCCTGAGCCGTTCCGCGACGCGCCTCACGTCCGTTGCTTTGGTCAAGTCGGCCGGGATCGCCTCAACCCGGCGGCCGGTAGACTTCAGTCGCGCCGCAACCTCGGAGAGTTTCTCTTCGTTGCGGGCAACCAAGATGAGATCGTAGCCACGTTTCGCCAGGCGGTCGGCATAGACCGCGCCGATGCCCGTCGAAGAGCCAGTGATAAGAGCAGTGCTTTCAATTCGCGTGTTGACATATTGAAACCTCCTGAAAACCCGTCGAGGCCCTTCGCCTGCAACTCAGTAGACTAGACCGGTCGGTTTAACGATTCAAAAAAGATTCAAGATGCATTCTCTTTTTTCCGCCCTTGACATGAGACTCTTGCGTGCACAAGAATCCCCGACAGAAGCAATTCTCCTTAATCACCCCCACCTTCTTGTTCCCGAAGTCGTAGAACATCCAGCCGGAATCAGCCGTCGCCCAAAGACCCAGGAGGTATTGATGAAAGCATTGGTCTTTCGCGAGACCGGTGAACCGAAGAGCGTGTTGAAACTGGCGGAGATCCCTACTCCGCCATTGACCCGTGGTGAAGCGCTCGTCCGAGCGCTGCTGAGCCCGATCAGCGCATCGGATCTGCACATGGTGCGCGGGCGCTACGGCTATCAGCCGGAGCTGCCAGCCCGGGCATTGAAGGCGTGGGGATTGTCGAGGCCGTAGGTCCGGGCGTGCAAGGTCCGGCTGTTGGAACGCGCGTAGTTTTCGTTGACACATGGAACACCTGGCGGGAGCAGATCGTGTGCCCAGTGGACAAACTCGTGCCCGTTCCAGATGGACTGGACGATCCGGCCGCTTCCACTTCCTACATCAACCCTTTGACGGCATGGGCATTAACGAGATCAACTCACAATCTCAAGGAGGGCGACTGGCTCCTGCAGACGGCGGCTGCATCCAGCGTCGGGAAGTTCGTGCTTCAGTTGGCGCAGCTCTATCGGTTCAAGACGATCAACGTCATTCGGCGGCGCGAGCAGGAATCAATCATACGGAAACTCGGAGGCAATGAGGTAATCTGCACAGCCGACGAAGATCTCGGGGCACGCCTGCAGGAGTTGACCGCGGGTAAGGGCGTTGAACGAGCGATTGACTGCGTAGCCGGCGAACTTGGCGCTGAGGTTGCCCGCAACCTCGCTCCAGGTGGAACGATGCTTGTTTATGGAGCCCTTTCCAGTCATCGGCAGACGGACCCCGCGAAATTCATCATGCCCCTCTTTGCTCCGCGTTTGATTTATTTGACAGCGACTGTTCGTGGATGGTGGCTTCCACGTTGGGTACCATCCCAGTCGCTCGCCGCAGTGAGGGCAGCGACGAGCGAACTTCTCACCATGCTGTCGAACGGATCACTCACGCCGCCAGCGATTGTGCGGTATCCACTTAAGGACTTCGAAGAGGCAGTACGCCTGGCCGATGGTGAGGCTGGACAGGAAAAGGTCTTGCTGGACTTCTCCGAGTAGCCTGTTTGAGAACTCGCTGACTGCGGCTAGTGTCGAGCGAATTTCGGGCTTCGAATCTCAGCTGTTGATTCGGCAACTTCTAGAGTGGGCAGAGGTCGGGGGGCCGATGAGGGCCCAATAAGGGTTGCCGCGGGTACCTCAGAGCACCAAAAGAAGCCATCCGTGACGCTTAATTTCAATAGATCACTGCCCGCGCAAAAGTGCCCTCAGGCTACGGTGTCACCTGGCCGCCTGCGCTTGTCTGGAATGTGAGAACGCCGTTGGCGGATGTTGTGCTGCCGACGCCCTGTACGATGCTCACAGTTTGATTTCCACCCGACACGGTAACCGATATCGTGTACGCCGTCGATGGCGCCAAATCGGTAATCACATGGCGCGTTTGATTCGCAGGTATGACATAGCTGAGCGTTCCCGTGATTGCCGTGCCGGCCGCAGCAGTACCAGAAACGACGACTGCACTGCCGGTCGACGATTGTAAAACCACTCCCACGGCGGGCCCACTCTTGATGGTCACGGGGGTTGCCGACGCAACCTGGCTCGCTGATGGCGTTAGATCGAAGACGGTCAGCCACTGGCGTGTGGCTGTGGCCGCATCGGATGCGCGAATCTCTGTTCTCCAGACCTTCCCATCTGTGGCGGTATCTATCGACACCTGGTCGGTGGTGACGATTGCCGCATTTGCGGGAAGAATGGTTGTCATTGAGCCGGCGAACGTCGACGCGGTCACGTCGAAGCGATGCAAACCTACCGCCGGCGCCGCAACTTCAGTGAGCGACGCCGGGAAGTGGAAAGCCAGGTACTGATCGAGCGAGGCATCACAGACGGTAGACCGGTCATAGACTACAAACTGTGACGGCCGCAAATAGACGACCTGCCGCGAAAGCGAACTGACCGCGGACGACGTCTTGCTGCAGATGGTCTGGAAGCCACGGTACATATCTTCCAGATGTTGACTGAGTGCCATTACATACGTCCCGCCGTCTTCATAGCGCGACATCGCTGTGCGGACGCCGTCGCTGCGTTCACGCGCCTCTGTCCCGTAGTTGTCCAGAATGGCGCCGGAGGAATCCACGTGACGAGTCTGGAAGGTGTTGTAGAGCTTCCGATTGCCGTGCGAGTGGTCGGAGCTGCTGGTGCCATTGCCATAATCGTCGTCATAAATGGCGTTTTCGCCAGGATCGCCATTGGGTTGATGAGCGAGCCATCCTTCAACGTTGACGAGCAGCGGGCTGTTGTCGCGGACGAGAGCAATCGAACCGGGGTCAAAAGACTGATGTCCCGCTCCTGGATTGTTGACATACGGGCCTCCGCGGAAAGACATCCAGGTAGCACCGGTCGACCAGTCGGAGCGGGCGGATACTTCGCCCGTCCCCGCAGCGAGGTAAGAGGGAGTTGAAGTGGTGTAGTCGGCTTCGGGTGCGGTGTCATCCCAGAAGAAGAACTCCGCCCAGGTATCGTTTGCGCCCACGCCCTCGGCCATTAGATCCGCCTTTGCTTCACGGGCGTATTTGTGAACTGCCGGTGCAAGCGGATCGTTCCACATGGCCAGGTAGCCGGCGAGAAACGAATAGATGCCGGTATTAGGTGTGCCGGGCCACAGGTCATCGCCGCGGCTTTGTTCAGAGTCGCGGTCGTCAATCAGGGTGCGGCTGGGCCACGTAAATTGCATGAGATAGCGCGCGTTATCCAGCGGGAAGGAGTACGACTGCGTAGTGGAGTGAATCAGGTCGATTCCCTTGGCGCTACGGACAGCCAACGCCGGTAGTGACATGTTCAGAATGCTGAGCGGGCCGTAGTTGCCGAAGCCTTCCGGCCATCCACCGTTGGCGAGGTTGATCGAGTAGTAAGGCGCTACCACCTGGTTGTGCACGCGAGTGTACCAGTCGTTCCACCAGGTGTCGCCGATCGCGGCGTCTCCTTGCACAGCCAGGGCTGCATAGGCTTTGGCGGCATAGTAGCCGCAATAGTAGTTGCCGATTGGCTGATCGTACTCGAACGCGATCTGGTTGGAGGTTTCGAAGGTGTTGATCCAAGTATTCAGCGTGTTCTGAAGCTGGGTCTCAAGTGCGGGCGTGAGCAGATCGTGGAACCAGTCGTATCCGATGGCCATCATGGTGCCGTAGAAACGGATGCCATAACCATCGTCTCGAACATAGATCGAGACGCCGCCGGGGTTCTGAGCCGAGGGATCGGACATCGCTGCGAGGATGGCGATACCCTTGGCACCATACTTGGCTGCGTTTGTGGGGTCTGTGGTCTTGAGGATGTTGTAGCAGAGGCCCACCGGCATGAGGGCGTCCATGTAGCTGCTGCCCTGATAGCCTTCGCCTACGTCGGGGAGATTCGGGTATTCGTTCCCCCCCGGGGGGTACACCGTACCGCCGACGAGCGAATCGCAGGTGGCCTTCAGCGCTTTCCATTGCGCGGTGTTGGCGGAGGCGCGGGCGCGCAGCGTTGCAAGAGTGGGCGCATCCAGCAGGATGCGGGGATGGTCGCCGCTCGCACCCTGGGCAACAATGTTGATGGCCGCAGAGCCAGACTTGCTGGTGTCTTGTGCACTGGTGGCAGTTACCTGGAATGAGCCCGTCGTGGTTCCCGCGGTAAACAAACCGGCGGAGGTGACGGTTCCACCAGTTGCGGTCCAATTCACGGTGGTGTTGGAAGTTCCGGTAACACTCGCCCCGAATTGCTGGGTGCCTCCCGTATACACCGATGTGATGGCAGGAGATACGGTGACGGAGATTGGCGCCGCAGCCATGACGGTAACGCTGGCGGTGGCCGACTGGCTGGTATCTTGCACGCTCGTGGCCTTGACCTGAAATGCCCCGGCTGTACTGCCCGCGGTGAAGAGGCCGGAAGAAGAGATGGTTCCACCGGTCGCGGTCCACGTTACGGCAGTATTGGTGGTGCCGGTCACGGTCGCGGTAAATTGAGCGGTGCCTCCGGCAGCCACTGACGCGGAGTTCGGCGACACTGTGACCGAAATAGATGGAGTTGAACCGCCGCTGCCGAACTTGCCGAATTGATCGGCGGGTTCACCATTGCCGACGGCGCCGATGTTGATGCTCTGGCCGTCCTGCGGGTCGCCGGAGTCGATGAGCGGACTGCCGGAAGCCGGAGTGTACATAGC
>JBAWCO010000354.1:0-15032 GCA_049590315.1 Occallatibacter sp.
GATATTCGCGATTTCAGTGGCTCAACTGATATGGGACCTGGTGCAGCTAAGCCTGACGACATGGCGCAAGCGCCTGGCGGCACAGTAAGTTCCAAACGCGGGTATCTTTTGCTTATGGGACCTGGCAAACAGCCAGCGTCCCGTTGTGCCAGCGGCAGGCAAGCCCCACGGGCTGGGGGTACGAGGCCAGCACCCAATTCACGCCGAAGTTGGATTTCAATCGCTCGAAGTCGACGAGCTGGAAGCTCTGCCAGCCTTGTTGTGCGGCGACTTGCCGCTCCCACACGGGAGCCAGCTCGGGAACCTGCGTCGCCATTGCCGCATCCTTGTTCGCATCGGCGAGCATGCTTCGTTCGGCGAGCGCGCGAAAGCTGTGGTAGTCCTCGCCGGGCGAACCCATGTAGCCGGCACCGACGGCAAAGTATGCGTTCGTTGGAGTGTTCTGTCTGATCCAGGTGAACGCCTGCAGCCACGGGTTCTCCGATGGCCGCCCAGGCAATTCCAAATGCTCACTACCGCTGAAAAGTTGCCGCTGCGCGTAGAACATGCCCCCGTTGATAGCGAGCAGGAAGACGGCCCAGCGCCAGATGCTGCCTTTCAATGCATACCTGCCCAACAGCCCGCCGCCGATCAGCACCATGAAGAAATAGATGGGTTGAAGAAATCGCATGGGTTGCATCGGCACGAACCGGACTAACGCCGGAGTCCCCCACATGATGATGGCAACTGCCATTTGGAAGACGCCGTAGAGGAAAACTGCAAGCGCAAAGCGGGCCAGCGGCACTTCTCCGCGGCGTTTTGATATGCGCCAAAGCAGCCAGAACAGAAAGATGGGGGCCAGCGCGCCCAGCCACTCGTACCACGCCCACTGGTTGAGATGAAGGTAAGGTTTCGCGTCTAACGCCTTGTACCACGATGGGTTGGGTGACTCGAAGATCCAACCTAGAGGAATAGCAGCCAATCCAGAAACGCTTTGCAGGGCGCGCCTGTTCCGCCGTTTGGATTCGAGCTTGGAGTCAAGCCAGTGTTGTATCTGTTCCGCGGTTGTCAGGATGAGAAAAAAGCAGAAGGAAGCTCCCATGGCCGCCATGATGGGATGCAGTGCAAAAGCGAGCAGCAAAAGTGGAATCGCTTGCCAGTGCCTGTTTGCCAATATGCGGGCCACGGCAATTAAGACGAGCGCCGTGGCCAGAGCGCGAGGATGCAGATACTGGTCCACCAAGGTCAGCGCCGTACCCGCTACCGGCAAGGTGAACATTGCCGCCACAAGCGCGATGCCGGCCCACTGCGCTCGCGCGTCGGCGAACAATCTGCGCGCGATGCTGCTGCATGCCCAGAGAATGAGAAAAAGGCTGATGAGATGCCACGCCAGCTCGGCCCAAGCCACAGGCATTCCCGTAGTTCTAACGAACTGGGCCATCCAGCCGTCAAACTGAGTGGCTTGCAGTTGAATGCGAAAGAAATCCGCATCGTGCGGGAAGAGCGCAGGTTGCAGATTCGCTTTAACTGCGGATAGATAAACGCCATCGTCTTCAGCGCCGGGGTGATAGCCCATGACCGCAAACCCAAGCAGGGTAAGGGGCAGTACCGCCAGGATACTGGCAGGATAGTTGTATCGCTTCAAAACCGTCTAACCCCGTATACTAGTTTGTAAACAGGAATGATTTCTGCCGTGGTAAAACGATCCTACATGTACGTGGAGGGAGGGACAACGCTGGTGCATCCCATAGCGGATGAGCAGCCGCTTGCCCATGAGAAGCTGGCCCTCGTTATCCCTACACTCTGCGAAGCCGGGAACATCAGCCGCTTACTGGATTCCGTGCGTGCCGTTCTCGATCCCCAGAAGATCGATTACGAAATTCTCATTGTCGATGACGACAGTGGCGATGGCACTGCCGAACTGGTTTCAGTCATCTCCCAGGAAGATCCACGCGTGCGACTCCTGGTGCGCAAGGGACAGCGGGGACTCTCCGGCGCTATTCTGCATGGCTGGCAAAACACAGACGCCGGCATTCTTGCCGTGATGGACGCCGATCTGCAGCATCCTCCGGAGCTTTTGCCGCAATTGCTGAAGGAGATTCTGGCCGGACGGGATATGGTCATCGGCAGCCGCTATACACCGGGCGGAGGCGTGGGCGGATGGAACCCAATGAGAAGATTCCTCTCAAGCGCTGCGGTGTGGGTTACCTTGCCGATTCAGAAGCGGCAGATACGTGCGAAAGATCCCATGTCCGGTCTCTTCATGCTGCGCCGCAGTTGTCTTGAGCAGATTCCATTTCAGCGCTCAGGCTTTAAGCTGTTGCTGGAGATTTTGGTACGCGGGCACATCCACTCGATTGCGGAGGTTCCCTTCGCTTTCGGCAGCCGTTACCGGGGAGCAAGTAAAGCCAACTTCAAGGTTGCGTGGGACTACGGCCTGTTGTTGCTGCGGCTCTATGCTGCGCGGCTGGGCTTTGGCGGCCACCCTAAGGCGGCTTAGATCGAACTACGATAAAGAGCCGAACTCGCGAACATCCTGGTTACATTGCGGGCAGCAGCATTCGCAGCAGCAAAAATGCGCCTACACCTGCGAAGAACACCAGCGCCATGCGGATGCCCGGCTCGCGATTGACTTCGGGCACCAGGTCAGTGGCTGCAACGTAAAGCGCCACGCCGGCCGAGATTGGCAATCCATAGGGAAGCCAGCTCGGGACCAGCTCAATCACCAGCACCCCGGCCAGCGTTGCTCCCGCTAATGCGATCGCGGAGTAGAGGGCCATGTTCCGGCTTCGCCCGCTTGCCAACATCACGCTGGCCATGGTGAAACCTTCCGGCGCTTTGTGCAGCAGGATCGCGAGAAAGATCAGCACCCCCAGCCAGTTCGACACAACGAAGCCGGATCCGATGGCAACGCCATCGAAGAGCGCGTGCACACTGAGCCCGGCCATCACCGCGTTACTGGTGTGCTTTGAAACAATTTCGCCGCCGTGCGTCTCTTCGCCAAAGTGGAAATGCATGCTGATGGTGTGCTCCAGCAGATGCACCACGCAATAGCCGGCCATAATGAGGATTGGCCCTAGCTGCGGGCTCAGCTTGAGACTTTCAGGCGTCATCTCGATGAGCGCCGTGGCCATCAGGAAGCCTGCGCCCAGAGCCACGAAGTAGCGCAGATAGCGTTCCACTCCGCGAGCGCGGACCAGCACGAGGCCGCCGACCACGTCGGCCAACGCGGCAATCGTGCCCAGGATCAAAGAGATTTTTAGCATTCCGCCTTACCCGCTGTGGCGGATGTGCATCACGTCGCCATCCTGCACCACGTATTCTTTGCCTTCGAGGCGCAGCGTGCCTTTGGACCTTGCTGCTGCTTCAGAGCCCGCGTCCAGCAGCGCATCCCAGCGGATGGTTTCTGCGCGAATGAAGTGATGCTCCAGATCGGAGTGGATCGCTCCAGCGCCTTGCGGCGCCTTTGAGCCGAGCGGGATGGTCCACGCGCGGCACTCGTCCTCGCCCGCGGTGAAGAAGCTGATGAGGCCCAGCAACTCGTAGCTCTTGCGGATCAGGCGCACGAGTCCGCTTTCGCGGAGGCCGTAACTGCCGAGAAATTCCGCGGCCTCTTCGTCGTCCATCTCCGCTAACTCCGCTTCGACCTTGCCGCAAATGGCTGTGGCTCCCGCGTTCGGACGTGCGGCGACTTCGTCCAGTTTGAAGCGGCTTACCGCGGCTTCAAGATCGTCGCCGAGTGTGGTGCTCTCGCCAATGTTGACGACGTAAAGGATGGGTTTCTGCGAGAGGAACATGAAGCCCTTGATGAGCTTCTTCTCTTCGTTCGTCATTTCGAGCTCGCGCAGAGGCTGCTCTTTTTCAAGCGCTTCTTTGGAGCGCAGCAGCAGCGCCTGCTCGCGCTCCAGCTCGCTTGTGCGTCCCTTTTTCAAATCTTTTTCAAGCCGCTCCAGCCGCTTTTCAACCTGCGTCAAGTCGCTGATCATCAGATCGAACTCGACGTTCTTGATGTCGCGTAGCGGATCTATGGGGCCGACATGCGGGATGGAATCTTCCTCGAATGCGCGCAGCACGTGAATGAGAGCATCGACATTGCGCAGGCTGGTAAGGAACGCTGTTTCCTTCAGAGCCTCTTGCCCGATGGCGGCTACGTCAACGTATTCGACTGTCGCGAATGTGGTCTTCTTTGGCGAGTAGAGCGCGGAGAGTTTGTCGAGGCGCTCGTCAGGGACGCGTGCTACGCCGATGTGTTCTTCGCGTGGGTTGGAGTAGCCCTTGTCTTCGAGCTTGGCCTTGGTGAGGATCTTGAATAAGGATGTCTTGCCTACCTGGGGCAGGCCAATGATGCCAGTTTTCATGCATGTCCTATTGCGGCCCCTGCACGATGAAATACGCGCTTCAGGACCTCTTCGATGATACAAGAGGGAGCTGTGTTGGGCGATCAGAGGTGGGAGTTGCAAGGGGAGAAATCGACTGCGCAATGGCTGCCGGGAGGGTTGGGGCGAGTGCGGGGAATGTTCGCTCAAGTGGTTGCGATTCGGGCGAAATGTTCGCCTGGGTGGTTGTAGAAATTTGAGGGCTTAACCTTGTGGGCCTGCCGCATTTACGGATTGGTACCTGGAAAAGTGCTGAATTTGAGTAAAGGGTTGTTGGGAATTGACCTCGTGTTTTGAGAATAGTGCTTATTTCGGTGTTTCCTGGACGTGTGGCGGCTTGGATAGTGACGATGCGACTCGGGATTTGCGACTGGGCGCGACAGTGGTGGCCGGTAGATGAAAATACTTGCCATGGTTGGACCGATGGGGAAGAATCACAGAACGGAGTTTTTCGGCATCGAAGAAAATGGAGGTCAGGATGAGCAAAGTGCGAGTGCTGGTGGGGACTAAGAAGGGAGCGTTCATTCTCAGTTCCGATGGGAAGCGGAAGGACTGGGATGTGAGTGGGCCGTTTTTTGCGGGGTGGGAGACTTATCACCTTAAGGGGTCGCCGGTGGACCCGAACCGAATATATGCGTCGCAATCATCTTCATGGTTTGGACAGATCATTCAGCGATCAGACGATGGCGGGGCGACCTGGGCGCCGGTGGGGAACAAGTTCGCGTATGAGGGCGTGCCGGGAACACACCAGTGGTACGACGGAACTCCGCATCCGTGGGAGTTCAAGCGGGTGTGGCATTTGGAGCCGAGCTTGACGGACGCTGAGACGGTGTTCGCCGGGGTGGAAGATGCGGCGCTGTTCAAGTCGACCGATGGCGGGACGAACTGGCAGGAACTTGCGGGGCTGCGTGAGCATGGAACGGGACCGCATTGGCAGCCGGGCGCGGGTGGGATGTGTCTGCATACGATTATTCTGGACCCGAGCAACCAGGAGCGGATGTTTATCGCGATTTCCGCGGCGGGGGCGTTCCGGACGGATGACGGCGGGAAGAGCTGGAAGCCGATCAACAAGGGGCTGGTGTCAAACATGATGCCGAATCCGACGGCAGAAGTGGGTCACTGCGTTCACCACGTGGCGATGCATGGGTCGCGGCCGGATGTGCTGTTTATGCAGAAGCACTGGGACGTGATGCGGAGCGACAACGCGGGCGAGAGCTGGACGGAGGTGAGCGGAAATCTGCCGACGGATTTCGGGTTCGCGATCGATGTGCACGCGCATGAGCCGGAGACGATTTATGTGGCGCCGATCAAGAGCGACTCCGAACATTTTCCGCTGGAGGGGAAGCTGCAGGTGTGGCGGAGCAAGTCGGGCGGGAACGAGTGGGAGGCGTTGACCAAGGGGCTGCCGCAGAAGGATTGCTACGTCAACGTGCTGCGCGATGCAATGGCCGTGGACAAGCTGGATGCGTGCGGGGTTTACTTCGGGACCACGGGCGGGCAGGTTTACGCTTCGGCGGATGCGGGAGACAGTTGGGCGCCGATTGTGCGGGATTTGCCGGCGGTGTTGAGCGTGGAAGTGCAGACTCTGTAGAGGTAGGGACTGGAGAACAGGCACTAGGGAATAGGCACTAGGGAATAGGGACTGAGGCGAATGGACTCATGTGGGGCGGTCATGATTCGCGTTGTGTTGCCGCAGCATCTGCGGACGCTGGCTGGGCTGGCGTCGAGTGCGGACACGGAGGTCGCGCTTGAGGTGGATGCGCCGGTGACTGTGGGCCGCGTGCTGGATGCGCTGGAGGCGCGATATCCCACGCTCAAGGGAACGATTCGCGAGTATGGGACGGGACAGCGGCGGGCGTTTCTGCGGTTCTTTGTCTGCGAAGAGGATTGGTCTCACAAGGGGATGGATGTGGAGTTGCCGGAGGCGGTGATTTCAGGGAACGAGCCGCTACTGATTATTGGGGCGATTGCTGGCGGGTGAGTTGACCATCGAATGAAGTTTTATGGTGCCCCAACCCTGCGATAGAAAGAATCGCAAGGATGGGGCACTCGGCTAAAGATGGATGGAGCGATCCCACTCATCGCGAAAAACTGCGATGAATGGGGCACGGCGCTTGATGCGGTAGAAGGATGACTGCTCTCTTGAATGGCCGATGCCAGGCTGGCCTAGGGTCGGGTATATTGCAAAAATGAGGCCTTCGATGTTTCCCCAATTCATGTTTCCCGAATTGATCAAATTTGGAGTGGCGCGGATTGCGGTGGCTGCTGCTGGTTTGGCTCTGGTTGTTGCGCTGGCGTGTTGCTTGCCTGCGGGTGCGCAGCAGGCTATGGACGGCATGCACAACATGGCCGATATGCAGGCGGTTCCTCCGCCGGAGCAATTGCCAGTGCCGGAGAAGATGACGGGGATTGGGAATAGCCACATTGCAATCAAGGGCAGTGCTGAGGCGCAGATGTGGTTTGACCAGGGGCTGAGCTTGCTGCATGACTTCTGGGATTACGAATCGGCCAAAGCGTTTGAGCAGGCGGTTCGCGTGGATCCGAACTGCGCGATGTGCTGGTGGGGAGTGGCGCAGGCTGTGGGGATGCACGGCGAAGACACTCCCTATGGCAAGAAGGCGCTGGCCAAGGCTGCGGAGTTGAAGGGGCGCGCGGGAGCGGCGGGGAAGTTGTACATTGAGGCGGCGGAAGCGGAGGCTGCGGAGAAGGGCGGAGACCGCTCGAAGCGAATTGCGATTCTGCGCACGCTGGTGAAGAAGAATCCCAAGGACATTGAGGCGCGGATTTTTCTGGCAGAGGCGTTGGGCGACGGGTTCGACGACAAGGGCGAACCGAAGGCGGGGACGAAGGAGAAGATTGCGATTCTGGAGAGCGTGATGCGCGATGCTCCGAACGATTCTGCCGCGCACCACTACTGGATTCATGCGCAGGAGCCGAGCAGTCATCCTGAGAATGCGTTGAAGAGCGCGGCGCTGTTGGCGGGTCTTGCGCCGAACTCGGGACACATGGTGCATATGCCGGGGCACATCTTCTATCGCACGGGAAATTATGTGGAGGCGGAGAAGTGGTTTTCCGCATCGATGGAGACGGATGAACGCTACATGCGCGAGCAGCATGTGAGCCCCGACGATGATTGGAATTACGTGCACAACATGATGTACGCGATTGCCAACCTGATGGAGCAGGGCAAGCTGAGCGAGGCAAATGCGCTGAGCGATCACCTGAGCGCGGCGCGGGGGAAGCTGTCGCCGAGTTTGTATATATGGTCGACGCGGGACCAGATGTCGCGGATTAGCCGGCGGCTACCGGTGGCGCTGCGGGTCGGTGATTGGGACGCGGTGTTGACGATGCTGGGGCAGGCCAGCCTGGGCGAGGGTGCGAAGACAGAGAACTTGCGCTTTCTGGCGGCGGAACTGAGCGACTATGCGCGCGGGATGAAGGCGCTGGACGACGGCGATGTGACGGCGGCAAAGTCCGCGAGCGAAGCAATGGATGCTGGGTTGTGGCGGACGGAGAAGGACCAGGCTGCCAAGGATGCGGCAAAAGAGAAAGACAAGGACAAAGACAAGGCCAAGAAAAATGAGCCGGAGATGGTTCCGGTGATGCCGGATGCGAATGCGGAGCCGCTGCTGAAAAACCTGAGCATTGCGTCGCTGGAGTTGCGCGCGGGCGTGCTGGTTGCCGAGGGAAAGATGGACGCGGGAAAGAAGCTGTTTGCGACGGCAACGGACGAGGACAAGAAGGCGGGTTATCACGAGCCGCCGTTCTATATTCGGCCGGTAGGGGAGAACGAGGCGAGCGCGCTGATTCGCGCGAAGGACTATGCGGGGGCGAAGGCGGCTTACGAAGGGGCTCTCAAGGATCGACCGAATTCAGGGTTTGGACTGTATGGGCTGGCGCGGGTTGCAGAGTTACAAGGCGATGCGGCCGGAGCTAAAGCGGAATACTCCGCATTCTTGAAGGAGTGGTCGAGTGCGGACGCAGGACTGCCGGAGCTGGCGCATGCGCGGAACGTAGTGGGCGCGGAGGCTGCGGGGACGCGGTGAGCCGAGTTCGCGATCAGGCGCTGAGCTTTTTCAGCGGGTTCCAGTAGTGGTTGTTCCAGCCCCAGTCGAGATGATCGTATTCACCAGCGGGGAAGCCGATGTGGTCGAAGATCAGCGTGGTTTCGTCGCCGCGTAGTTTGAATTCAAAGTGGACGATGGAGTAGACACCGGGATCCCAGTGAGTGGGCCGCCAGGCCTGGACGATTCTCGGATTGGGGCGGTTATCGGGGACAAGCTCGATGTTGCGACCCAGGATGAGACCACCGAACATCCATAGAGCTCCGCCGGGAGTGGGGTCGATGGTGGCCGCGAGTCCGGTGAAAGCTGCGAATTGCTTTTGATCGATGATGGCCTCATAAAGCCGCTGCGGGCTGGGGTGGAATTCAATTTCGTAATGTATGGCGGTACTGGCGGCGTTGGCGCTGGTTGAGGACTTCTGCTCCATCGCTGGCTGTTGGGCATGCAGGCGGCTGAGCGGAACCGCGGCGAGCGCAGTGGCGAGTCCTGCGAGGATTTGTCTGCGCGTGGGAACGGACGCGGATAGTACTGGGTTCATCAAGGCCTCCAAAATTCCTTCAATTAAGTTTCGAGCCATCGGAACATGAATGCGAAATATGTTCAAGATCATATTTTGATCGACACACTGAACCGGAGCGATGGATACTGCAGCGATACAGCACTCTGTGCCGATTTGAGGAGGACGAATGGCTTATCCGGCTGGTCATCGTGACGAGATGAAGGGGAAAATTGTTCAGAGCGCGCGGAGGTTGTTTAACCGGCACGGCTTCGACAACGTGTCACTGGACCAGATCATGGCGGGCGCGGGACTGACGCGAGGAGGGTTCTATAGCTATTTCGGAAGTAAGAGCGAATTGTATGTGGAAGTGCTGGGCTGTTTCTTTACCGATCCCGAATGGAAGAGCTGCTGGGAGGGCGTTGAAGTGGACCTGGCGTCGAAGGACGTGGGGCCGCAGGTGGTTCGCGCATATCTGTCGCAGCAACACTTTGAGGACGTGGAGAATTCCTGTCCGATGGTCGCGCTGCCAGGCGATGTGACACGCTGCGGAAAAGCGCCGAAGCGCGCGTTCGAGACAATATTTCAGGCCATGGTGAGCGTGCTGGAGCGAAGTGTGGCAAAAGATGGCTCGGGTCTGAACGGAGAGGCGACGAATGGCCGCGCACGTCGGAAGGTTGCGCAGGCTACTGCTGCCCTTTGCGTGGGAGGGATGGTTGTCGCGCGGGCGATGGAGAATCGGATGCTGGCCGATGAGCTGCGCGGCGCATGCATGGCTGTCGCATTCGAGCTTGGGGGTTGGAAAAGCTGGAACGAATCAAAACGCGGGAAACGGAAGACTGGTCAGATCGCCATCATGGGACCTGCGCCAGAGTCTCTGCGCCGGTTCCCTTCGAATCGAGTACGTTGAGCAGCGACCAAGGCGTGCCTTCCAGGTTGTAGTGAAGCTCTCCTTGCTTATCGATGAGGAGCTTGCTGGCGGGAAAAAGGAATCCTGTGCTCTTGGCGGCGTCGGTATCATTCAGATCGAACTGGCCAAACGCGAGGTCGTAGGACGGGGTCGGCGAATCTGATTTGGCTTCGCCGAGTTGAAGCGGCCGGTTGGTGATGAAGATGATCCTGCGACCAGTGGGTGTGATAACCGCCTGGATGAAGGCGATGTCATAACTGAGAGCGCCGGCAATGGAGCAATGCCCGACGGCTTTCGTCTTGGAAAGCGCGGTGACCAACGCCTGATCTTGGCCATCCGCAAATGCCTGCGAAAGAGTCTCCAAGTCTGCCGGAGTGGAGTAGTCGTCAATGGTGAGAGTTACGCTGACGATGGCGCTGCCCCGTGTATAGGTGGCCTGAATGGTTTCGGAGTGCGGGCTGGGAGCCAGCCCGAGGGTGGCACCGAGAGATAGCGTGCCACCGAGCAGGAGATTGGAAATTCCAGCGTTGCGGACCGACCGAATTACGTTCACGAGTGTTCCCATTTTGTAGTTCTCCTGAAGATCCGCAATGTTAGAGAAATTCCAGCGGCAAGGTCCGAGTTATGCGGCGGCCACGACAGCACCGGGCTGTTGAGGCTGCACGAGCTCATCGAAGATGGCGCGATATTGAATCATCGCGGTGCGAAGCTCTTCGGTAGTGGAGTCGAGGCGCCCGTTGCGGACGGCGATGGAGTGGGCTACCCGGTAGTTATCCATGACGCGGGGATAGGTGACGGATACATCGGCGGCGCGCTGCTCAAAAGTGGACTGAGGATAGCCACGGGCAAGCAGGAGCGCGTTGACCAGGTCGTCGGCTTCAGTGACGGCTGCCTTGGGGTGGTCGACGAAGCGAGCCTGAACGCCTTGCCACTGAACGATGAAGCGCTCGCGCTCGGCGGCGCCGAGATCGCGGATCTTCAGGGCTTCCACACGCGATTCGCGGTCAGCCAGTTTCGCTTCGGCTTTCTTCGCGGAGCCGTGCGTGACGATGGCGCGATCGTATTCCGATCCGAAGCGATTCTTGAAGGCGAGGGTGCGGGTCTTGCGGCGTTGAAGGTATACGGCGACGACGATCACCAGGATGAGGACCACGGCGACTGCGGCAACGATGAGCTGGGTATTCGTAAATTGAGATTCCATTGCGTTCTCCTGTGCGGGGATGTCCGCGATTGCAAAGGGCTGATGGTGAGGCTTCCAGGGAAGGACCTATGCAACCCATCATGACCGTGAAGACAGGAGGACGCTGATCTGAATTGCTCGCCGTGAATTTGAGCACACCGACACTACGGATGCGGCGGCAAATGGCCGGGGACAATCGCTTCAGCAGAGATTGGGGGGAACGCTCGCCGGATTCACTCCGAATCCGGTGGGACTCCGATGCTGCTTCCTATTCGCTGCCGGCTGGCGGCGAACTCCCGGAGACGGAAAGGCGCAAAAGGGGAGTGTTGAGTGGCAAACACGTTTTCGTTATTGCTCCAAGACTCGTCCCGGAGGTTGCGATCATACTCGTAAGCAAAATAATTGCGGAATTTCGGCGCTTTTCGTTTTCGGAACTCGAGATATGCGGCTAGTGCAAAGATGAAGGCCAGGGTAAGCACAAAGACGCCAACGAGGAATTGGCTATTGGTGACGTGATATTGCATTGCGATCTCCTTATAGACAGGATTTTTTCCGCGGTGAGGGGGACGTGGCCGTGGTAGCAATGAACCTGCGACGAGCATGAAGCTCGCCGAGGAGGGAAGTCTGGTCAAACTTGCACATGGCTGAGAAATGATGGGACATTATGCTCGCGCAATCCGGGAGGCCGGGTGGTAAAGGTCCTGCGACGTGGGTGGAAATTCCGACTGAGGCGCCGGATTGATTGAGGTTGTGATCGCTCGATCGAGCTGGGGCGAACAGTTAATCAGTTCATCGATTCTGCATAGTCGCCGAGCGGGATCAGATTGCCGGAGACTAGCAACGAGCCAATCACGTTAACGTTCGCTTTTGCGCCGACACAGGGCCGACACAGGTATGCGGGACATCAACCAGGCCAAGGAGTATCCCGGGCAGTCAACACGGGAATCAAGCCGTACCAAGGCGCGCCCACGTAGGGATACGTGATGCGTCACCTGAGTTGACGTTCGATGGCATCGGCAGAGATACGTGTCACCGATAGTCTTTGAGTGGTTAGAATCGAAAAATTATGGATGGGTTGTGTGGGCGAGCAAGAAATTTACACAAGCGCAATGTAACCCGGTCTTCGTTTAGTGCTCGTCTTTGCCAGGGCGGAGCATGAGTTCCTTGATGGCTTCACGGGGGTCTTTGCCGTGATTGAGGATCAGCTCCATTTGCTCGGTGATGGGCATTTCAATCTTGTGGCGAGCGGCGAGACCGAGTGCGGCGCGGGTTGTGAAGACGCCTTCGGCGACTTTTCCGCCCAGGCTCTCAAGGATTTCAGGGAGGCCGCGGCCCTGGCCTAAAGCCTGACCAACAGTACGGTTGCGGCTGAGAGAGCCGGTGCAGGTGAGCACCAGATCGCCCACGCCGGAGAGGCCGGCGAGGGTTTCGCGGCGTCCGCCGCAGGCTACGGCAAGTCGCGTGATTTCAGCAATGCCGCGCGTCATGAGGGCGGCGGCGGAGTTGTGGCCAAGGCCGACTCCAGCGGCTACGCCGGCGGCGATAGCGATGACGTTTTTGAGGGCTCCTCCGAGTTCGACTCCGATGACGTCAGTAGAGGTGTAGAGGCGAAGGGTCGCCGAGGAGAACTCGTGCTGGATGAGGGTTGCGATTTCGGGGTCGCTGAAAGCTACGGTGACGGCGGTGGGCTGACCTTGCGCCACTTCAAGGGCGAAGCTGGGGCCGGAGAAGGCTCCGATGGAAAGCAAAAGGCCGACCTTCTCCAGGGTTTCTGAGATGACCTGGGTCATGCGCAGGAAAGTGCGGTCTTCAACGCCCTTGGTGGCGCTGACGATGAACTGGCCGAGGTGGAGATGAGGCCGGATGCGGCTGAGAGTGGAGCGCAAAAACTCCGAGGGAACTACGGAGACAATGATATGCGCATCCGCCACGGCAGCTACATCGCCGGTAATGACGATTTCAGGCGGGATGGGGAAGCCGGGGAGAAAGAGGATGTTCTCGCGCGGTTCAATGATTTCCTGCGCGGCTTCAGGACTATGGGCCCAGAGCGTGACCTGGTGACCGCCGTGGCGGTGGAGCGAGAGGGCGATGGCGGTTCCCCATGCACCGGAACCTAGGACGACGATACGGCTCATGCTGGCTTTCTCTCTTCTGAACGCGTTCCGAAGCGGGATTCCTGGCCGGTGAGGAGACGTCGGATGTTCTGATGGTGTTTAGCAATGATGAGGAAGGCGACGGCGAATTGAACGGCGATGAAGAATGGCGGGCGATCGCCATGGACAAGTGCCCAGGCAAAGAATGGAAAACTGGCCGCACCGAGGATGGAGGCCAGCGAAACATAGCGGGTAATGGCGAGGACGACGAAGAAGACGGTGATGGCGGCGATGGCGCCCCACGGAGCGGCGACGAGGAAGACGCCGAAGCCGGTGGCGACACCCTTGCCTCCGCGGAAGCGAAGCCAGATAGGGAACATGTGTCCAAGGACGGCGAAAAGTGCGGCGAGCGCCTGCATGTCACGGAGATGCACAGAGGGCGCGAGAAGGCTGCCTACCAGGCCGCCGAGGTAGACGGCGGAGGAACCTTTGAGCACGTCAATGAGGAAGGTGACTGCGCCCAAACCCTTGCCGCCGGCGCGAATAACATTGGTGGCGCCGATGTTGCCGCTGCCAACGGAACGGATGTCCTGCTTGCGAAAGATACGGACGAGCAGATAGCCGGTGGGTATGGACCCAAAGAAATATGCGGCAACCGCTATAGAGATGAGGGCGAGCACCATGACCAGACAGAGTTTACCACCTGCGGTGGGGCAGTCGGCGGCTGGGCGGCAGATTGCGCCGATCAACGCATTGGCCTGATGTTGTCAGATGACGAACATGCCTCAACAGATCTGCGCACCACCAGCCGACTTAACATGAACAAAAGCAAGTGGCCCGAAGGCCACTCGGCAGTTTACTCATTTACGAACGGAAATAGCCGCTTTGCTGAAGATCAGCGAACAGGTCAGGATGTTGGGGCTGCCATCCCATCCTCTGCTGCGTCAGCGCGCTCGAAACGGGATTGTCTACCGGAATGAACGGAGCCAGAAAGCCGAACTGCTGGGCGGCGTCGGCCGGGGCTTTGCTGACCACCGGTACCTTCAGCGTCTCCCCTATAGCTTGAGCGATCTTCCGAAACGGTATGGCCTGTTCAGCTACGGCGTGGTAAGCCGCACCGGCAGAACCTTTTTCCAGCACCAGCCGAAAGAGCCGG
Source organism: Occallatibacter sp. (assembly GCA_049590315.1). Lineage (GTDB taxonomy): Bacteria > Acidobacteriota > Terriglobia > Terriglobales > Acidobacteriaceae > Telmatobacter. The sequence goes on from JBAWCO010000354.1 coordinate 14,255, forward strand.
GCTGCATCCAGCTTGTGAACGGCTCCCCAACGGTTGGCGCCGTCGCCAATGAATGCTGACTCATTTTTCTTGCGTGCGATCTTGATGAGCGACGGGATGAATCCATTGCGGTCATTTTCGCCGTGGACGATAGGCGGCATACGGACGATTGCGGTACGCACGCCCTGGGACGCTAGTTTCCGCATCGTCTCTTCAGTTGCGCCCCGCGCTGCACCCGCAGAGGAGGGATCGTAGGACTGATCTTCTGTGGCGACAGTGCCCGGCTTCAATCCAATCGTTCCAAAGGTGCCTACGAGCGCCCCGCCGCTTCCCCGCAGGGCATCCCCCATCGTTTCCAGTGCGCGCCGGTCGGCGTCGAGCGCTGCTTTAAGAAAGCGGCCAACGATGCCCGTTGGGAGTCCGCCCAAAAACACTTTGAGTCGTGTTGCCAGCGGGAGATGCGAGATCTCGTGGTAAAAGGCCGTATGAATTACGCCGTCTGCGTTAGCTGCGCCCTCGCGAAGAACCTCGAGGTCCTCGATATCGCCACGCAGGACCGAAGCACCCGCGTCGGTGAGCTTTTTTGCCGATGAGTCGGAACGGGCGAGGCCGGTGACCTGGTGACCTGCGGCGATCAACTCGTTGACGATTGCAAAACCAAGTAGCCCTGTTGCTCCAGTGACGAATACTCGCATTGTTTTTCCCTCACGTTCTGAGTGGCGTTTTGTCTTTGCGCCTTCATTACAACAGATGGAAATCAAGGGGACTCGAATTACACTGAAACTCCGTAGTTCTGGTC
>JBAWCO010000355.1:0-8703 GCA_049590315.1 Occallatibacter sp.
CGCTTAGAGTGCTGCGATACCGTTGAATCCAACGGCAGCGGGCAATCCCTGGATCTGCGTCACTTCTTCGAGGGTGCCGTCCGCGCCGATGGCAAAGACACCAACAGTTCCTACCTCGCCGTTCAGCGAATACAGAAACTTCCCGTCGCCGCTGATGGCGATGTCGAGATTGGTGCTTCCGCCAGGATTAGTTCCTACGATCGTGCCAGCGATCGGAGTCAGTGTTCCAACGCTGCCGATTGTGAATCCGGCGATGGTCGACGATCCAGCGTTCGAGGCGTAGACATGCTTCCCGTCCGGGCTGATCGCATTCCAGCAGTTTGCCGCGCCGTCGGTCGGTACACTCTGGCTAACTGCCACCAGCGTGCCATTGGCTTCAACCGTGTAAGAAGAAATGGCCGATCCGTTCGCCACGCCTGCTGCTCCAGTTTCCGAGATGATCAGTTTCCCGTCCGGAGCGAAGCGTCCCGCGAACGCGCCTGGTCCTGGGCTCGCGTTCACAACCAGCGGACCGAGCGTGCCATTGGCGTTGACGTGGAATGTATCGATGTTATTCGCAATGCGCTCCACCACCGCAACTGTTTGTCCGTTGGGGCTCACCGAAACAGACGCGCCGCCCGTGGCATTCGCGGAGAGAAATGCAGTCGAGTTCGGAATCTGCTGCAGTTGACCGAACGCGTTGATATGGAACGCGACCACGCTGCCCGCTCCACCTGAGTTCAGCACGTACACAGTGTTGCCCCACTGCGCTATCGAAACCGGCTGGCTGCCGCCCGACGGCTCCTTGTCGGTGATGATGAGCCGGTCACCCACCACGCGAAACACCGTGATGTTGCCGCTTCCCGCATTGGCTGCATAGAGGAAAGTATGGTCAGGGCTAAGCGTTAACGAGCCCTGTGATTCCAGCGGATCGTTGACGCCACCCGTGCCCCGCCCCAAGGTGTCAAAGCGGCTCTGTTCGAAGTACGTGCCATCCCCTTCGCGTTCGAAGGCGATCACCTGATTTCTTTCAGCGTTGTTTGACATCACAAACACGGTTTCTTCCGCACGTTGCTGTGCGGCTGCTACGATCGCTGGCACGAAGACGCTAAGCGCCACCGTGGCCGTCACAAGACGACGCATGACATTCACCATAACTGCTCCTTTTTTCCTGCGATTCGCGCTATGCTGCGGGGAATTTCTGGGGATCCTCACAGATGCGCGACCATTGGAGTCACGAGCGTCGAGAAGGTTACGGCGATTCTGAACTCCTGTGATTCTCTTCAATTCCGCACAAGCCTCTGGAGACCTTCCCAGTGACAACTCTCGCTTCTCGATATGCAAGAATGTCGGTGTACAAGGTGACGTTCGTCCCGCCACTCCCCAGGAGTCGCTCCCCATGTCTGCTGTTCATTCACCACAGCCGCTTTCCGATGAGCGCCCCACGTCTTCGCCGTCGAATACGGCACATGCGCGCCCGTGGCTCGGCTGGTCCAGCCTTTTGTTCGCGTTCCTTCAGAGCGTCTGTACTTTCCTCATGGCAATGGCGGGATTGCGGCTCGTAATCGGCGTTGGTTCCCTGGCTCTCTCCGCCGAAGCAAGCGCACTCCTTGGCCGTCTACACGCCAACTGGATTCGTATTCCGATGGTCCTGATCGCTCTCATCGGAACGCTGCTCAATCTGGTCGCGATCCTGCAGATCCGCCGCCTCCGCAAGCGGCCATCATCCCAGTGGCGGCAGGGCCCGATCGAGCCGCAAAAGGTGCGCATGGAGCAATGGCAGTTTGCGCTTGGCGTAGCTACGCTTGTCCTGCTTGCCTTCGAAGAGGCCTTCCACCTGAAGCTCTTCCACCACCTCTAAGCCACTTGCTCCTGCACAGACTCCTCTAGCCCGACTGCAACTAGAAGCTCGTAGACGCATCGTGCGGATACTACATCTCCGCGCGGTATTGTTTCGCAATCCGTTGTAACCTCTGTCGCACGCCGCGACTCTAACGCGGTGCATGATGTATTTTTCGCGGGTCGGCTCATCGAGATTTCCCAACGGTCAAAGCGCGCCGGAGACGAGTTTCTTGTCATGAGCGAAGTGCAGCCCCAGAGCACCGAGGCAGAACTCATCGCTTCCGTCCTCGCAGGCGACACACACCTGTTCCATGCACTCATCCGGCCGTACGAGCACACAGTCTATGCCATGGCCGTCGGTCTCTTGCGCAACGAGCAGGAGGCAGAAGACGTTGCTCAGGAGACCTTCCTGAAGGCTCTTCGCAATCTTCACGCTTGGAGAGCCGAAGCGAAGTTCAGCACCTGGCTCATCACCATCGCCCTGAATGAGGCTCGGGCCAGATTGCGGCGCGCACATGTTGTTCCCTTCCAGCCACTCGAGAGCACGCCCGGCGATCCGCACCGTATCGCTCCTGAGCTTCTGCGCGACTGGCGCGAAGTCCCATCGGAAGTGCTCGAACGGCTGGAGGTCTGGCAGCTGGTGCAGGATGCCGTGACGGAACTGCCGCTCATCTACCGCGAGGTGTTCCTCCTGCGCGATGTCGAGGAGCTTAGCATCAACGAAGCTGCGGAGGCGCTGAGCATTACCACAGCATCTGTTAAAGTACGATTACACCGCGCTCGCATCATGCTGCAAAAACGCCTCGCGCCTCAACTCAAGCGGCTGAGTCCCAAGCGGAGGAGATTCCCATGGTGATCGACTGCAAGCACGTCTGGGATCACATCTCCGAGTTTCTCGACGACGATCTCTCGCCGGAAATGCGCATCGTCGTGCAACAGCACCTTGAGCACTGCGAAATCTGTTCTGCCATCCTCGATTCGACCCACAACATTCTCATCCTCACCGCCGACGAGCGCGTGTTCAAACTGCCGCTCGGATACAGCCAGCGATTGCACGAGCGCCTCGCAGCGGAGATCGCAACACTTAGCGGCAAATAACGCTACAGCCATTGAAACCTGCATGTGCGTTTCGAGAGCGATAGCGGTTCCAGGATTGCTATACACCGTTTGAGCCGTACTTGACGAACTGGACGATCCGAGAACACCGCGTATCTGTCTCTTCGAGAAAGGCCTTTCTAGCGAAGTTCTGGCTCAACGCTCATTGAAGCGGTATGTTGTGGAAGGCATGACCGCCTTCTTGGATCGTTTTCGCGAGCGACTGGATCCGCCAGGGAAAGCGGAGAGTTGCCGGCCACTGTCGATCCGGAGGTGGTGGCTCAGATGCTCGTTGCGTATCTTCAAGGACTCTATCGGGTCATTCACGTTCTCCATGACCGTAAACAGATCGAGCGACAAATAGAGACGCTTTTGCGCGGCCTCGGTATCTGACAATGCTCCCGGAGAGTAACAATTGCGCATTCCAGTCGCATCGGAACAATTCACAACAAACATAAGCAGTGATTCAGAAAACCGGCCTCTGGTGGAGACAACTCGATGAAGCACTCTCACAGTCGATGGCTGAAATTTGGCCTTGTCCTGTTTCTTTGTGCCTTCCTAGCGGGCGCGCAAAACTTCTCAGACGTCAAGCCTTCTCCCCGACAAACCGAGTGAGGTTGAATATTCGGTCAAGCACCAGCGCTGCAGCGATCCGCGAGTTCCAACTTTACGACACGGAAGAAATCCTGCAACCGAGATGGAGTCTCAAACGTGTCCCTCAATCGTGAACCGAATCCGCTCATTGAGTCCAACTTCTGCGAGAGTGTTCCGATGGCTCAGGCATATGTCAAAGCCTTAAATGTGGAAGAGCTTGTCGGAGTCCGCACGTCTGCCAGTATGCAAGAAATCCGAAAAAAGTCCGCCGCGTTCCCGAAAATGCCGTAGAGTTGTCCTTATCGCAGCACCCGCTCGCTGCAGCAGCGCCTTCGCCCTTCGCTCACGTCTCCGGAGGAAGCAAATGGACTCTGGACACACCATCAGACGGTTGTTCCGCGCTGCCGCGTCATGCCTATTTGTACTGGCAATGGGCGCACCGTGCGTCTCGCAGCAGCCAGTCGCCGATCCCCTTCAATTGCAACGGAGCGCCGTGGCCAAGCTCGACCGCTGGCTGGAGAGTGTTCGAACCACTGGCGACGCCGCAAGCGCGCGCAATTTGCTCACATCGGCACAATCCGAGTTGCAGACCAGCAACGTTGTGTTTGTGCAGAGGCGGGATTTCGGCAACGCGGCCTGGGGCACCATCAAACTGGGTGACGCTCAACGCTATATGAACCAGTGGCCCCAGGCAATTATCGCCTTCCAGTATGCGGCCAGGCTCGCCGAGCAGGCCCATCGGACGGATTTTCAAACGAAAGCCCTGACCTGGCTGGCGTTTTCTGAAATTCAATCCGGCTCTGTGGACTCTGCCGAGGATCACGCCCGCCAGGCGGTGCGCCTGGGTGAGAACTGCGGCAACAAGGACTTCAACTTCGACGCGCTCGATGTTGCGGGCCAGGTGGAAACGAAACGGGGCGACCTTGCCGCAGCCAACGACTACCTCAACCGCGCTCTGGCGATGAGTGATCAGGTCAACGACAAGTATCAGCTCTATTACGCCTACAACGATCGTGCCGATGTCTATTATCAGGACGCGCTGCAGTGTAACTACAAACAGGGTTATGACGTTTGTTATCAGTTTCTGCAACTCTCGCAGGATGACTACAAGAAGGCGCGGGCCATCGTTCAAGCGCGGGGATACACCTTTCTTGACGAGATGGAGGGAAATAATCTGCAGGCGTTGGATGGTCGTCAGGCGATGATCCAGCGTGCTCAGAGTGACAATCAAAAGCTCGCCGCAGCGCAGATGTTCAATCCCAAACTGCCTAAGGACGTACTCGCCTCCCAATACTTTGCGTCCGATTCCGCGGATCCCACAAATCTCGCCATTGCCGAAAGCGCCGTTAAGGAAATGAGGACCTGGCAGATGGGGATGCAGCAGCGGGGTTTGGACCTCCCGGATCTCAATGCTGCTGACCTTTACTCTCAGGGGTCGCTGGCGCAGTTGAGTGGAGATCTAAACACGGCCCTCGCCAAATACCTGCGAGTGGTCCAATTAGTCGAACAGGACAGGCGCAAGCTTCGCGGGGAGCAGGCGCGCAGCGCATTTATGGAAGACAAGCTCGACTATTATTACTCCCCCGCGATGCTCCTGCTGCAACAGAAGCTCTATGCGGAGGCCTTTGCGCTCTTCGAGCAATCACGCTCGCGTGCGATGGCGGATATGATCGCCAGCGCGTCGCTGAACCTGAGCAACCCGCAGGAGCGAGAACTTTTCTCTGAATTGCAATCGCAGAGAACGGCCGTCGCCGCCCTGCAGGAGAAGCTCTTCAACCTCACAGGCGCGGCGGACCGGGACCAGAATGATCAAAAGATTGCGGCCCTCCAGACGCAGATTTCCAGCCTACAGCAGAAATACCACGTCCTCGAAACGAGGATCGCCAGTGAAGCGCCCAAGCTGGACGAACTGACATCCTCAAAGCCGGTGACGCTCGATAGCGTGCAGCGCGCGGCCGCCGACGGTCGGTATGACCTTCTCTATTACAACGTTCTCGAGACGGGAGTCATCCTCTGGCACATCAGCGGCACTGATGTCGAGGTAAGAAACGTCCTCCTGCCACATCCTGTGCTGGCCATCAAGACGGCGGCCTTGCATGACAGCCTTGTCGCTCCCGGGCATACTGCTGGCGCGCCCTTTGACGAAGATGTTTCACGCCAGTTGTATCTTTATCTCATCCAGCCCATGGCGGCGTACATCAAGAGCAACCACCTGATTATTATTCCGCAGGAGGAGATGACGGCCATACCTTTCCAAGCTTTGCAGAATCCGCAGGATGGAAAATATCTGGGAGAGCGCTTCAGCATCTCCTATGCACCAAGCGCGACGGTGTTGGCCACCCTTGAGCGAAGGCCTAACCTGAAGACCGGCCGACTGCTCGCCGTCGCCGACCCGAAGATACATGATGCCGGCGATGAGGTGAGAGCGATCGGTGCGCTTTATCCCGGCCGCGCGAAAGTGTCAGCGCAACTGCCCGTTGCAAAAGCCGACGTAAAAGCCTGGATTGGCAATTACGACCTTATACATTTGTCAGTGCATGGAAAGTTCAATTCGAGCGACCCGCTACTTTCGTATCTGCAATTCAATCCTGCCGGTACGGACGATGGACGACTTACGGCCGCGGAAATGTTCGGCCTTCCCCTCAAGAAGAACAGCCTGGTGGTGCTGAGCGCATGTGAGACCGGGCGGGTGCAGGCAACTCATTCGGGCGAACTGGTCGGGATGGTACGATCACTTCTCTACGCCGGAGCCGGCAACCTGGTGCTTTCGGATTGGGAAGTCAACGCCGCGTCGACGAAGCTGTGGATGGAGACGTTTTATCGCGAAGCCCAAACCAGGGACCCTGCTGAAGCGGCCCGGCTCGCCTTGCTGGCGGTCAAGTCGCGGCCGGAATTCGGGCACCCGTTTTTCTGGGCGCCGTTCGTTATGACGGGAAAATAAATGAACGACCCGATCAAAAGCGTTACAGAGAATATGGGTAACATCGTCGGCAAATGGACGGCGTATGCCGCGTTTGGTTCATCTGCGCTCTATCTCATCGGATACCTGACGCTGCGCTTCCAACTCAGCACATATGGACTGGCCACCGATCTTGATTTATTCGATGAAAAATATCTGTTTGCCGGTTGTCGCTTCCTTGTATATCTCGTCTCTTCCGTGCCCAACATTTTGATTCTGGTTCTGGTCCTTACCGCGATCGGCTATCTTCCGTACCGTCTGATGCCATCGGCCGTCAGAGATCGTGTTTCACACTGGCTCACAGATTGGTGTGCAAAGCCGTCGCGCCTCTCCCTTGTGGGAATTATCTTGGCGGTGGTGTTCATTCAGTTCGTAATGCGGCGATGCTTCGCGTTCGGGAACCTTCTCTTGCAGAAGCAACTCCCGGATGAATGGATCAGCGGCGTCTTGCTCTCCAATGACGCGAGACTGACGCTCTATTTCAGTGGGCTCGTCGCAGGCACTCTGCTCACCGCATTCATTGCATGGCAGGCGGTCACGCGCGTCGATTCTACGAGCGCAGCAAGACTTCTAACTGCCGTACTGATCTTTCTGGTCGCGGTAGAATTTCTTCTGCTACCCGTCAACTACGGCGTTTTGATTTCTACCCAGCAACTGCCGCAGGTGGCCGACACGCCAAGTGACGCAAAATCGCTCGATGGCCGGCGAGCGTGGCTTGTGTGGAACAGCAAGGAGACGTTGACGTATTTTATCTACACCTCTCCAGATAGCAGGATGTTGCTGACCATTCCCAGAAAAGACGCGCCTGTAAGGATTGTGGCTTATGACGACATTTACTGTGTTCTCTTTAGCGCAGACCATTCCGGCTCGCGCCCTTGTTCGAGGTAATCGCAGCATGCACAGACTTGCTTCAGTGCTCTGTTTCGTGTTGCTGTTGACATCTGTCGCAGCGGGTCAAACCCAGCCGCAGAAGCCTGCTCCCGCTCCGTCCGCAAAGCAGAAGCCATCCCCGGGTTTTATTGACCGCGTGCTGAAATTCCTGGGCATCTCTGACAGTCCGGGCACATTGAAGAGTCTAGGCGATGAACAGAGCGGTGCTCTCTGGGTAGCTGATCTTGGTTCGCACACAACCCACGCCGTTGCGCGCGGGGAGGGTTACCGTTCTCCTGTTTTCATGCCGGAAAGCGGCGACATTCTTACGCTCAGTGGCAGCGACGTGGTGCGGATCTCACCGTCCGGAGAGATGAAAAAGCTCTATTCGATTGCCGCGATCACGAAGCTCGTCGCGGGCAGCGTCGACAATCCAGACACCGTGCTTATATTGCTGACCAACAACGCCGGCGGACATCCCCGCATAGGCTTGCTCTCAATAAGTACCGGAAAGGTAACGCCGCTGGCCTACGATCCAAATTCAGGCGTAGACCTGCAGATGGTTGAGAACCTCGAAGGTTGGACTCGAAGTTACAACGATAAGCAGATTTACGTGCAACGCCAGACAAAGCAGGCTCTTTCCGGCGCAGTAGAGTGGAGCGACGTGTTTCTGAAATCTGCTGGACAGAATCCGGTGAACGTCAGTCGGTGCAACGGCTCAAATTGCGGACAGCCCTCCTTATCGGCTAACGGCCGGCTGCTTGTCTTCGTGAAGTCTGAACCCGAATAGTTCACTCAGTACGGCTCTCCATCCACATCGAGTTAACGAAGCTTTCGACAAGGCACGCTGGCAATCGAGAGAAGCAAGAACCCACTGGTGGTCAATGCGGACGCGTGGTTGGCGCACGACCCAAATGGCGATAACGAGTGCCGGCTATAGCAAAATCAGAGATGACCTACCTCTAAGCCATCGCATTCAAGTCGACGTAACCGTCAGGAAGCGGCGGCCCAGAAGAAACTGAGCGGGACACGCCTTCTCTGGTTTTGCCGTAAACTCCACCCTTACGCAATTAGCCAGATGCCAGTCGGGGTCTGCATAAGGCGATCCTCACGCCTGTTGATTCGCTCCTCAACATGTATCTGACAATTCCCTGGGATTGGCAAAAGTCGTGATATTTGCTGTAGTTCTCCTCGCCCGCTTATACTCATCCCAGAGATTATTCTTCACCAGTTTGGCCGCAAACTGCTGTGTCGCAGAGATTTAGAAATCCATGACACGAGATCTTGGCTTGACACTGAATTTTGCCGAGCTTGACGCCAAGTTTCGGCACGTGACATGAGGAATTGGCGTTTCGGAATGACGA
>JBAWCO010000356.1:0-2444 GCA_049590315.1 Occallatibacter sp.
TCTGGCTTGCAAGCGTATTTCCCATTCCCGTTGGCCCCACGATGACGGGGCACAATTCGAACACGGCGGTAGGCGGAGGCTTTTCTAGTTCAACCCCACAGTTGAACGATCTGACCTATTTGTTAAGCGAGCCAATCAAGCAGACCTACTCGGCGATGATGCGCAGCCAGGTTGCCCTTTATCCAGTGGATCTGGAGGGGCAAAATCCCGAGAACAATCCCGCCGATCAGGTGGCGAAGGGTGAGTACGAAGATGCCATTGCCGCCGCGACTGGCGGCCATGCGTACTATGGCGGCAACCGCTTGCAATCGCTGATGGACGAGGCGGTGGAAAACGGCGAGAGCTACTACACGCTCAGCTATGATCCGGCAAATACGAAATACGATGGTTCGGAGCGTGAGGTTGAGGTGACGCTCCCCAATGCGAAGAAGGGAGAGTATGCGCTGAGTTATCGGACCCTTTACTATGCCGTGACGGACGACGATGCGCAGCCCATGAAGAGGACGGAGCTGCTGCAATCTCGATTCGTGTCCGCCAAGACCTCGGATACGCTGTATGCCAACATCGAGCACGGTGCGCCCATAATGCATGACCTGCTTTTCAGCACCCATCTGGCCACTGAAGGGAAGCCCGCGATGGCCACCCCGCAGCAAATGACGGAACTGCAGGACTCGCCTGCCTATTTCCGCACCCGCAAGAAGAATCGTGATCTGAAGCCGCTTACGCCCGTCCTGCTGCAAAAGTATCGCATTGGCTACGGGATAGTAGACGCGCAGTTGAAGCTGCTGGCTACACGGAAAGGAAAGCCGGCTCAGCTTGAGTTCGCCGCGGCGGCCTACGACGCCGACGGACGCCTGCTGAACAGCCTGCTGAACGAGGGCGAGGCATCTCCGGGAAACGGGACGAATGGCAAGACGGAGGCATTGTTCCACGCCGAACAGGATCTCGAAGTACCGCCCGGTGCGGCATGGATCAGATTGGCGGTCAGGGACAAGCTAAGCAATCGGATGGGAACACTCGAAATCCGGCTGCCGCTTAAGCCCGAAACGACCGTCGCACTGGCTGGTAGGCCCAACTGAACTTCGCGCTGCCTCACGGGGTACTAGCTGGAACGGTTAGTATAGCCAGATCGTCCAGATTATCGAGCGCTCTCGCGAAGGGCGCTCTCCACGCGGTCCACCACGGATTGCCAGTCTCCAGGTTTCGGTTGCCTGAACAGCCGCATCGTTGGATACCAGGGGCTGTCGTCCCGGTCGAGCATCCAACGCCAGTCAGGCGCGAAGGGCAATAGAACCCAGGTCGGAATTCCAAGTGCGCCCGCCAGATGCGCCGTGGAATTGTCGATGGTAATCACCAGATCCATGGCCGCAATCTGCGCCGCGAATCGATCGATGTTGGTGAACTGGTCGACGGTGCGATCCACAACAATGGGCGAACCAGCCACCTCTCGCTCTAACGCGTCGTGATCCCCATATTGCAGGCTTATCCATTGAAAGCCAGGCTGGACAAAAAGCTGAGAGAGCATCGACAGTTCGACGCAACGGCCTATGCCTGTCGTTTTATTCCTCGTGTACCAGGCCAGACCAACTAACTTGCGGCCATCGTTGTAACGATTGCGGAACTCCTCACGTTCTGCCCGATCGGCGAAAAGATAGGGTGAAGTCGCAGAAGCAAAGGCATCTGACGTCGCCCGCAAAAGTCGAGGCAGGCTGCCACTGGGCAGATGCGCCGCGATTTCCAACTCCGGATGATTCCCAACATCGAGGCCATTCACAACGTGGATGCACGGAAAGGAGCGCACAAAGAGCGACTTGAGCCGCGCATCGCACTCCAGCACGCAGAGGTTTTCGGTCAGCATCACCTCCGGCATCAGACCTGCGAACATGATCTCGTCTCCGATCCCCTGTTCTCCCCAGATCAATAGCCGTCCAGACACGAGTCTTTCGCCTTTCCAGAGTGGTTGCGGATAGTAGCGCATCGGAGTATTGAATTCTTTTGTTTGCCAGCGCCGATCGAAGTGAGTCCAGCCGGAAGCGAAGTCTCCGCTCAGCAGCAGTGCCATGGATTCGCCGGCCGCGGCTTCGGCCAATTCGGAATTAAGAGCGAGCGCTCGGCGATAGCATGTCAGGCTTGAATCCAAATCTCTTTGCGCCTTGAATATGTTGCCCAGGTTGACCCAGACTTCGGCCAGATCGGGCCTGAGCACCAACGCACGCTGATAGCATGCTCCAGCTTCGGCGAGCCTGCCTTGAGATTGGAGTACATTGCCCAGGTTGGAGTGATATGTCGCGGCATTCCCTTTGATCGCAATTGCCTTCCCGATCAATTCGACTGCGCTTTCGTGGTGCCCATTTTCATACTTGATCATCCCGAGTAGATGAAGGCAATCCGCCTGATCGGGGTCAACGGACAATATTTTCCGGTACAAGCTCTCGGCCTCGGGA
>JBAWCO010000357.1:0-10642 GCA_049590315.1 Occallatibacter sp.
GGATGAAAAGGGCGTTATTACAACGGCCGGATCGGTCACATACAACACGAAGACCAATGTGACCAGCTAAGGGACAATGACTCCACTTGCGCTTTACCGCGAAGGAAAGCTGCGGGAAGCCATCAAGGCGCTTGGCGAAGAGCTGCGGTCCAATCCGCTCGACGCCAAGCGCCGCACGTTCCTGTTCGAGCTTCTGTTATTCGCCGGCGAGTATGACCGTGCAGAAAAGCAGCTCGATCTTTTGGCGGGAGCGAATGCCGAGGCTGCCGCTGGAACTCTGCTTTATCGAAGTGCGCTGCACGCCGAGCGCACACGGCAGAGTATGTTCGCCAACCGTGAGACTCCACCGATCAAACCTGAGGAGGTACTTGGCGGAGTTTGGAACGGAAAAGCCTTTAGCGAGATAAGCGATCCTGATCCACGAATCGGCCCAAATCTTGAAGTCTTCATTGCCGGCAGTTACACATGGATTCCCGTTCACTATCTCCGCAGGCTCGAAATTGAACCTCCCACCAGCCTGCGCGACCTGATGTGGGCTCGCGCCCGGGTTGAGGCCAGTCCTGAATTTCGCCTGCAGGAGTTGGGTGAAATCCTCCTTCCCGCTCTGTGTCCTCTCTCTTACCGCCATGCCGATGAGACTGTTCATCTGGGCCGCGAGGCGGCTTGGGAGCCGGACGATGTCTACGGCGAAATCCCTTGTGGTGCGAAGATGATTTTGATCGACGGAGTCGATGTTCCGCTGCTAGAGATACGCAGCGTTGAGTGGTCTGTGCCTGAGAAGGAGTCTCAAGATGCCTCTGCGTGAGGATTTGCTTACGCCGATAGCGGGAGAGAATCCAGCGGGAGAAGACCTTTACTATGACAAGGTCTTTGATCAAGTTAAGGAAGCGCGAAGGGAAGAAGAGGACCAAGGTCCAGTTGGGGCACTGGCACAACAGAAGAGAGCAGACTTTCGTGCAGTGATTAAGATCGCGGGCGAGGCGCTGGCGAAGCGAACCAAGGACCTCCGGCTCGCGGGCTGGCTGGTGGAAGCGCAAATCAGGGTCGAAGGATTTTCGGTTCTCGCGTCAGGCATCGAGCTTCTCCGTTCGCTCCAGGAGACTTTCTGGCCTACGATCTATCCAACCATTGAGGAAGGCGGCGATCTTGAACTTCGCATGCTCTCCGTCGAAATAGCAGGGCGATTGATTGCAGGTGCCGTTCGCAAAGTCCCTTTAACCAAGAGCGGTCTTAGCCTCGAGTCCTATCTGGATTCGCGTCTCGTCGGCTATGAGAAAGATGCAACGTCGGATGCCAGACAGGAAGCTCGCCGGGATGCAATCGAACACGGCAGGCTGACCGCTGAAGAATTCGACCAGGCGTTTGCAGCAAGTCCAAAGAGCCTCTTTGCGGAAGCAGAAGCAGCGCTCGCGGAATCGCTCCAGGCGGCAGACCGCCTTGATGATTACCAGCAGGAGGCCTACGGCGAGAATGCCCCTATTCTCACCAATCTCAAGGGCGCACTGGCTGAGGTACATCAAGTTGCGGAGTCGCTGCTCAACGAGCGGCGTAAGACAGATCCCGATCCTGTGAAGATTGAGGAGCGACCGCCTGCGGAGGGAGAGCAGCAAGGGTCTGGCGGTCAGACTGAGTTGGATGCGGACGGACAGCCGGTGGCGTCAACCGTTTCGCTCAGAACTGCCACAGCGGGACAACTGAATGGAATCGCAGACGCGTATGCGCTCGTGGTTGAGAGCGCTGAGTTTCTCTTTCAAAGAGATCCCATGTCTCCGGTTCCTTATCTTGTGTGTGCAGGCTTACGGCTCGGGGAGGCTCGCATGCAGGGACCAATTCCCGCGCCTGGTTTTGCGGTTGGGCCCAGTCCTGAGGTCAGGCAATCTTTGCGCGCGCTGGCCAACAGGGGAGCATGGAAGGAATTGATGCGCGCTTCGCTTCCAATTCTTGCCAGCGAATGCGCCAGGGCATGGATTGATTTGCATCGTTACGTGTGGCGCGCTGGTCAGGAGACCGGAGCGGAAGCGATCTCGGAAGCCGTCGTGGGCACCGTCAGAAGTCTTCTTGCCGCTCGACCTGAGCTGCGCCACTGGACTCTGGAAGATGACACCGGCGCGGCGAATCCCGAGACGCAGCAGTGGCTGGATGCAACCGTTCTTCAATAATGTATTTCTTGTGGTTTTCGGGAGGAAGCGTTGGCCAGAAACAAGTCAGAGCTTCTCATCACGCAGTCGCTGATCGATCGCCTCACCGACCAGGAATCGTGGCCGGAGACCCGTGCCGCATCCATCAGCATGTATCGCGAGTCGCTCAAACGCGACGTGGAGTGGTTGCTGAATACAAGACAACCTGTCATTCCTGAGTTGGAAGGCTACCCCGCCACCACCGCCTCGGTATTGAACTTCGGCCTGCCGGATATTCATAGTTTTGACGGCTCGGCGGGCAAGGAACATAATGCCCTCACCATTGCCTTGGAGAAGTGTATTCGGGCCTTTGAGCCGCGTATCGGTCAGCCCCGTGTTTTCTTGACCCGCACCGATCTCCTCAGCAGGAGTCTGAGGTTTCACATCGAAGGGCAGATTCGCTTCGAGAACATGAACGAGGAAATCAAATTCGACACGGTACTGGAACTGATCAGTGGTGAGTACGAGGTAAAGTAGGGCATGCGCGAGGAATTGCTGGATTACTACGAGCGGGAACTGACCTATCTACGCCAGATGGGTGGGGAGTTCGCGCGCAAGTATCCCAGAGTCGCCGGCAGGCTCTTACTCGACCCTGATCGCTGCGATGACCCGCATGTGAGCCGTCTTCTTGAGGGTTTCGCATTTCTCGCTGCCCGCGTGCATCGCAGAATCGATGATGATTTTCCTGAGATTAGCGAATCTCTCACGAGAATCATTCACCCAGGGTATCTTCGCCCCACTCCCTCAATGACCATTGTGGAATGCCAGCCGGACCCCGCGCAGGGCAAAAAGACTGCAGGAGTGTGCATTCCCAAAGGAACACCTCTGGTGACAAAGGCAACGGTCGAAGGACTGCCTTGCCGCTTTCAAACCGCATATGACGTGGATCTTTGGCCCTTTTCAATTGCGGCCGCGGAGTGGCGCCAGCCGGAGCGGATGCAGCGCCCGCCACGCGCGAGCGCGGGCATTCAGACGGTTGCTGCTGCGCGTTTGCGACTTCGTTGTCAGAGAGATGTAGTCTTCTCCGGACTTCCACTCTCGCGTCTGCGCTTTCATCTTGCCGGGGATACGAGCGTCGCGTATCCGCTCTATGAACTTTTTTCCGAGAAGTGCATTGAGATCCAACTGCGAGATCCGAAGGACGAAAGGCGACTGATCACCCTCGAACCTTCGCGGCTTCGGATGGTAGGATTCGACCTCGAAGACAACTTGTTGCCATTTGTGCGGCGATCCATGGACGGGCATCGGCTCTTGCAGGAGTATTTTGCTTTCCCGGAAAAGTTCCTGTTCTTCGATCTCGAAGGACTGGAACCCTTGGCGCAGACCGGATTTGGCGAGGAAGCCGAGATCGTTTTCCTGTTCTCAAGCTTTGAACGCCCTGAGCGGCAACAAGTCCTGGAGCTGGGCGTCAACGAACGGACCTTCCGGCTCGGCTGCACACCGGCCATCAATCTTTTCCCGCAATCGGCCGAGCCAATCCTTCTAAGTCAGACGCGTCACGAATACACTATCGTTCCCGATGGCCGCCACACCACGGACATGGAGATCTTCAGCATTGAAGAGGTTATCGCGACCAATCCGCGGCTGAGACAGTCGATTGTTTTGGAGCCAATGCACGCGTACCGCCATCAGACGCGGAGCCGCGACGATCTTGCTTTCTGGACAGCCACGCGACACGCGAGCGAGTTCGGCGAGAGAGAGCCATCGACCATGACCATCTCTGTGGTCGATCTCACTGGCAGTTTCAAAGAGCCGGAAGCGGACGTACTGATGGTGAAGGCTCTTTGCACTAACTTCGATTTACCATCCCGCTTCCAGTTCGGAGCTGAAGCCGGCGACTTGGATGCTGTCGGGTATCCAGCGGCCAAAACCGTCACTGCTCTTCGACGTCCTACCGCGAGCATCAATCCCTCCGGTGGCAAGGAACATTTTTGGCGCCTGATCTCTCTGTTGTCGCTCAACTATCTCTCACTCAACGAAGGGGGCCGCAGTGCGATGCAGGAAATTCTGCGACTTCACAATATGAGCGACGCGACAGCAAGTGAGAATCAGGTGGGATCGATTTTGAAGATGAACTCTTCACCAGGTTTTGCCCTGGTCGACTCAGCCTACGGCCTGATCCCTGCACGCGGAACCCAGGTTGAAATGGATTTCGACGAACAGCAATTTGCCGGTAGCGGATTATATCTGTTTGCTGCCGTGCTTGACCGATTCCTTGCGAGCTACGCTTCAATCAACAGCTTTTCACAGCTCACAGCAAGGAGCACTCTGCGAAAGGAGCCACTGGGGAAATGGCCGCCGAGAGCTGGGACTCAAGCTCTGCTGTAATCGGGCAGACCGTTGAGAGCAAGGAACAACCCGAGGTCTCTTCTCTTCGCAGGATGATAGAGGAGGAGCCGTTCCGCGTTCATTTCTTCCAGGCTGTGCGATTGCTTCAAAAGATGGAGCCGGACTTGAAGCCGGTTGGCTACTTCATCGCGCCGCAGAATGAAACGATTCGTTTTTCCGCGCGCACTTCGCTGGCTTTCCCGCCCAGCGAGATTTACGACTTGCGTCGCATGGAAAACGGACAGACCGGCATGACCGTCGAATTCATGGGGCTGTGCGCCGCGATTTCCGTCATGCCTGCGCCCTATACAGAATTCCTTCTGGCGCGAGCTCGCGAAAAAGATCATGTGATGGAAGATTTTCTGAACATCTTCAACCATCGCATGATCTCTTTTTTCTACCGCGGCTGGGAGAAGTATCGCTTTTTCATTGAGTACGAGAGAACCCAAGAGGATAGACTATCCATCCGTCTTCTCGACTTGATCGGGCTTGGCACTGAGGGCCTACGCAATCGAGGAGGATTGCCTGACCAGGCATATCTGAACTACGTGGGCCTGCTTGCCCGCCATGTTCGCTCCGCCTCGTCGCTCCAGCAGATTCTCGAGGATTATTTCGGCGTCCAGGTGCACGTCCAGCAGTTTGCGGGGGCCTGGCGCAAGTTGAGTCCAGAGAACCAGACTTGCTTCTCTGGAACAGGCGGAGCTAGCGAGCGCCTGGGTGTAGGAGTCGTGGCTGGCGACGAAGTCTGGGATCATCATGGGCGAATTCGCGTCGTGATCGGTCCCATGCGCTTTGAGCAATACCTGAGCTTTCTTCCGGGAAGAGACGCATACCACGAGCTTGTTGCGTGGTTGAAGTTTTACTCCAACGGGAGCTATGAAACAGAAGTACAACTGATCCTGGCCAGAGAAGATGCCCCGCACTGCGAGTTGGGTTCGAGGGGAGAAACTCGTCCCCAGTTGGGACTGGTGAGCTGGTTGAAAACCAGGCCGATGAATCGCGATCCTGCCGACGCGACCTACTTAGTTCAGTGAACGACATTTGAGATTAAGGACGGATAGACCATGAGCACAAACCTGAAAGCGCTTATCGAGAAGTTGAACGACACAACGCGGAAAACGCTGGAGTCCGCAGCCGGCCTGTGCGTTGCGCGCACACATTACGACATCGAGATCGAGCATTACCTTTTGAAGGCGCTCGACGGTAGCGACAACGACATTGCCGCCATTCTCAAGCATTTCGGCGTTGATCGCTCCCGGTTGACAAGGGAGCTTGAGCGCAGCCTCGATTCGCTGAAGAGCGGCAATGCGCGCTCGCCTGCCTTCAGCCCGGCGGTGGTCAAGATGCTCTCCGAAGCGTGGACCGTCGCCAGCATAGACTTCGACGCGGGCAACATCCGCACTGGCTTTACTCTCCTTGCGCTATTGGGCGACGAAGAGTTGGCCCGCATGGTGAAGGACATCAGCAAGGAACTGCAGCTCGTCAACGCTGATGGCCTCCGCAGCGCGTTCTATGACATCGTCGCCAAATCTACCGAGACGCAAACCACCTTGGGTACCGGGGTCGCCGAAGGAAATGAGGATCGCGCGGGTGGAGCAGAAGCTGTGCCCGGAGCCTCGCGCGGCAAGACACTGCATCTCGATCAGTACACGGTGAACCTCACCGCGAATGCCAAGGCTGGGAAGATTGATCCGGTGTTGGGACGCGACATCGAGGTTCGTCAAATGATCGACATTCTCATGCGGCGTCGCCAGAATAATCCGATTCTGACCGGTGAGGCTGGTGTCGGAAAGACTGCTGTGGTCGAGGGTTTTGCGAATCGCGTCGTGAGCGGCGATGTACCGCCGGCATTGCAGGGAGTCCATATCCATAGCCTCGATCTAGCTTTGCTTCAGGCAGGCGCCGGAGTTAAGGGGGAATTTGAAAACCGTTTGAAGGGTCTGATCAACGAGGTAAAGTCTTCCACCGAAAAAATCATCCTCTTCATCGACGAAGCTCACACCATGATCGGCGCCGGAGGGCAGGCGGGACAGAACGATGCCGCCAATTTGCTCAAGCCCGCGCTGGCCCGCGGAGAACTTCGCACCATCGCGGCAACCACCTGGTCTGAATACAAGAAGTATTTCGAGAAGGACCCGGCCCTAGCCAGGCGATTCCAGGTTGTTAAGGTGGAAGAGCCTACGGAAGAGGTGGCCTGCACCATGCTGCGCGGCATCAAGGCCTCGCTTGAAAAACATCACAATCTACGCATCCTGGACGAAGCGGTAACGGCAACGGTCCGGTTATCCCATCGCTATATCGCCGGTCGTCAATTGCCTGACAAGGCGGTTAGCGTGCTCGACACCGCCTGTGCACGTCTTTCCCTCGGCCAGAATTCAACCCCGCCGCGCCTTGAAGATATCCTGCGTCGGATCGACGCGCTTGAAGTGCAGAAGCGTGTACTCGAACGCGAGACGAAGATAGGTGGCGACCACGCAGAAAAGCTTGCCGAAATCGAAACGCATATCGCCTCCGCAACAGAGGAACGGGACACGCTCAACGAACAATGGGAAAAAGAAAAAGCTCTGACCGCGAAGATTCGCGATCTGCAGGAGAGCCTTGAGTCCGCCGAAAAGAAAGATCCCGAGGCCGATGAGAGCAATGTCCGCGCTGATCTCGCAAAACTTGAGGGCGAACTGGCCACTCTGCAAGGCGAGCGCGGCATGATGCGGGTTTCCGTCGATGCGCAAATTGTGGGCGAAGTCATCTCAGCCTGGACAGGCATTCCGCTCGGCAAGATGGTGCGCAATGAGATTGAGACTGTACTCACGCTCGATGAACATCTGAAGAAGCGCGTGATTGGACAGGATCACGCACTTTCCGCTATTGCGCAACGGATCCTCACCTCACGCGCTAACCTCGATGATCCGGTCAAGCCAGTCGGCGTCTTTCTCCTGGTTGGCCCAAGCGGCGTGGGAAAAACAGAAACAGCCATCGCACTCGCCGACGTTTTGTACGGAGGCGAGCGAAACATGATCACCATTAACATGTCCGAATTCCAGGAAGCTCACACGGTTTCCACGTTGAAAGGGTCACCTCCGGGCTATGTTGGTTACGGCGAAGGCGGCGTGCTGACTGAAGCAGTCCGACGCAGGCCCTATTCCGTTGTGCTCCTGGATGAGGTAGAGAAGGCACACCCCGACGTGCTTGAACTGTTCTTTCAGGTTTTTGACAAGGGCCGGATGGAAGATGGCGAAGGTCGCGAGATCGATTTCCGCAACACCATCATCCTGCTCACAAGCAACGCCGCGACAGAGACTCTGATGAAACTCACCGCTGATCCAGAGACAACACCAGATACTCAAGGGATGGTCAAGGCCCTCAAGCCGGAGTTGGACAAAGTGTTCAAGCCCGCATTCCTGGGCAGGCTGATGATTGTGCCCTATTACCCAGTGCGTGACGAGGCTCTCAAGCAGATCATCCGTCTTAAACTCGGAAAGATTCAGAGACGGCTGGCGGAGACCCACAAAATTGCTCTTGAGTATGACGACGTTCTCTTGAACGAGGTGGCCTCCCGTTGCACCGAAGTCGAAAGCGGCGCCAGGAACGTCGATAACATTCTCTCGAACACCATGCTGCCTGACCTTTCGCGTCAGATTCTGTCGCGGATTGCCGAAGGAACCGCAGCAAACAAGGTAAGCGTCTCAGTCGAGAATGGTGCGCTGACATATGCATGGGATGTTGCGGCTTAGGGCACGTCACCACAAGTCCTCACTTTGAAAGGGCGTGACTCTCGTCGCGCCGTACATGCCGCGATTTCGATCCGAGCTTTGGCTCAGACTGAAACCGCGACAAGGAACAGGCAGGATCAGCATGGCAAGTCCAAAACAGGCAGACCGGTTGATGCAGTTCACAAGCCCCCTGGGCAAAGATGTGCTGCTGATCGAGTCGATCGAGGGCGCCGAAGGAATCTCGCGCCTGTTTGAGTATCGGGTCGAATTACTTGCGACCGCGGATACCACCATCGATCCGAAGTCGATCGTCGGCACGAAGGTTACGATTGCGATTGCCTTGAGCGACATGCAGGGCTTCAGATGGATCAATGGAATTGTTGCCTCGTTTGAGCAATGCGCGGGCGACAAGGATTTCAATGTTTACCAGGCGCGGATTGTGCCCTCGATGTGGCAGCTTACACTCAGTTCGAATTGCCGCATTTTCCAGAACGAGACTGTGCTGGACATCGCAAAAGCGGTCATCGGCGAATACGGATTGTCACTATCGG
Organism: Occallatibacter sp.; assembly: GCA_049590315.1. Lineage (GTDB taxonomy): Bacteria > Acidobacteriota > Terriglobia > Terriglobales > Acidobacteriaceae > Telmatobacter. Next base: position 8,767 of record JBAWCO010000357.1, read on the forward strand.
ATCAAACAGAGGGGACTTACAAGCAGCTTGAATACTGCACGCAATACTCCGAAACCGATTTCAACTTTGTTTCTCGCATTCTTGAGGAGAGCGGCATCCACTACTGGTTTGAGCATACAGACCAGGACAACAAGATCATGCTGGGCGACTCGCGCCGAGCCTTTCAGGATTGCCCCATATCGGCATCGGTCCCGTATCTTACGTCAGCGAGCGGAAAGGAGGGTGCATATGGCGCGTGGGTAAACGAGTTCACTTCGACAGCCAGCATGGTTTCCGGAAAGCACTCTACGGCTGAATACAACTACAAGGACTATCGCAGGGAAGACATATCGGACAAGAGCAGCGAAAGCTCCTACGGCAAGAATGCCTATAACCAGTATCTTTATCCCGCAGGTGCTGAAGGCTATGCGGATGGCTCTCAGGATGTCAGCACGAGCCTCGAAACCTTGTTTCTTGACACTCGCACGCAATCGACCGACGCCATCGCGGAGATCTATCGAGGCGAAGGCAACATGCGCTCCTTCTGCCCTGGTTATGCCTTCACGCTCCAAGACCACCCGCGCGCCGCATGGAACAGCAAGTACCTATTGACCTCGGTCACTCATCAGGCAGATCAGGTCCCCTCTTATCTGACGGTCGACGACGCCGAGAGGTCTGGATACACCAATCGGTTCACAGCGATCTCTTCGGATATCCTCTTCAAGCCGCCACAAACGTTGGTGAAGCCACGGATCTACGGTCCGCAAACAGCGGTCGTTGTCGGGACAGGCGGCGACGAAATCTATATTGATTCTCTTGGCCGCATAAAAGTTCGATTCTTCTGGGATAAGCAAAATGACAACAGCTCCGCGGTCGATTCCACCTGGGTGCGCGTGGCGCAGAGTTGGGCTGGAAACGGGTGGGGATCGTATTTCTGGCCACGAATTGGCGACGAAGTAGTCATTCAATTCCTGAACGGTGATCCCGATAACCCAATGATCACCGGTTCGGTTTATAACGGCGTAAACACTCCCAAGTACGCTCTCCCGGACAACAAGACTCGCTCCGGGTTGGTCACGCGGAGCAGCACTGGCGGTTCCGCTGCGAATGCGAATGAGCTGCGCTTCGAAGACAAAATGGGCAGCGAGCAGATCTTTCTCAACGCCGAGAAGGACATGGACCATCGCACCGAGAACGACCATCGCCGCTTCGTGGGAGGCAAAGATTCGCTCATCGTTACCGGCAACCAGTTGGAGCAGGTCGGCGGAGACTATAACCGCGAAGTCAAGGGGAATTCCATCGAGAAGATAGGCGGGAATTCCGATCTTGGCATAGGTGGCAACCAGACCGAACAGGTGGGAGGAACTCATTCTCTCAATGTCGGTTCCAGCCAAAGCATACAAGTCGGCACGGCGTATTCGATGAACGCAGGCCAGACCGTGTATATCAACGGTGGGATGAATGTGGTGATTCAGGCAGGCATGGAGCTAAGCCTGGTGGGCCCCGGGGGCTTTGTCACCATCGGGCCTGCCGGAGTTGCGATTTCGGGCACAATGGTGCTGATCAACAGCGGCGGCGCAGCCGGCTCAGGTAGCCCAGGTCAGACCCCGAGTCCGAAAACCCCAACCGCTCCGGACAAGGCAGACGACGGCACCAAGGGCGGGAAGATGTAGGGCGAAGCACCCAAGTATCTGACGGCAGGCCGGAGCGAGGAGAATCCGGGAGTAACGATCAGTGGCTCGCTACGCGGAAATTGCTCCGCGGGTTCTAACGCCAGGTTCTACAGAAATGTTTGTGCCCCATTTTCTGGCTGGATTCATATGCAAAGACGACTCGCGGTTGTTCATTTGCACCCCACTCTCCGTTACGAGATCGAAGTCACTTCCAAGATCTGTAT
>JBAWCO010000358.1:0-2047 GCA_049590315.1 Occallatibacter sp.
GGGCAGGCCGTGGCAGTCGAATCCGGGAACGTAGGGCGAGTTGAATCCGGCCATGGATTTGGACTTGACGACGAAGTCTTTGAGGCCGTGATTCAGGGCATGGCCCAGGTGCATGGGTCCATTGGCATAGGGAGGGCCGTCGTGAAGAATGTAGGCGGGGCGACCGATGCCGGCCTTGCGAAGCAATGCGTAGATGTCCAGTTCGGCCCAGCGAGCCAGCCGAAGCGGTTCATTCTGGGGCAGATTGGCCTTCATTGGAAAGGCGGTTTGCGGCAGGGTAAGGGTCGCCTTCAATTCCGGCGCAGAAGACATCATGACTCCATGGGATGAATCGAAGTTGCTCTATTCCAGTGTAAATGGGCGGGCCGGAGATTTCGGGTAACCAGTACACTGCTCGCGCGTCTATGTTTATGGGCAGTGCTCTCTGGAAAAATTGTGGAAGTTTGAAGCAGGCTGGAAATCCAGACAAGACAAGGTCGGGCTTTGTCGAGCATAATGGACGGATGGGCTGTAAGGACGGGTAGATTCCCCTCTACGCAGGCTCTAGATCACCAACGCTGCAACAACCATGGAAAACGATCCATCTATGTCTGACACGAAGGCGCAAGCGGCGTCCCTGACGGGGGACCACGAGTTCGATGGTTTCCTGGGGAAGGCTTTTGAGCAAAAGCCGATCTGGGTGGAGCTTTACGAGAGCGTGCGCGACGTGTTTTTCCCCGTCAAACTGCCCCCATTGGAGCTGACCTCGACACCGATACCCGTGCCGGACCGGATGGCGGTGAAGCCGAATCCGTGGGCTATCGGCATCTCGACTGCGGTAAACGGCGCGATTTTGCTGGTGATCCTGTTTTATGTGGGCAGAGCGGTTGTGAATGCGGTGACCAAGCCCAAGGAAGTTGCAACCGACCTGAATTTGACTGAGTTTGACGCGCCCAAGAACAAAGTATCGATGGGCGGCGGCGGTGGTGGTGGCGATAAGAGCCTGATTGATCCCACCAAAGGCAAACTGCCAAAACTGGAAAAAGAGCCAATGACGCCTCCGCAAATTCCGGTGGTGGATAAGCCCAAGCTGGCAATCGAGTCTGCTATTGCGGTTCAACCGGAAATCAAGCTACCGGACAATCCCAATCTGCCGTTGATCGGCGTGAAGAACTCCACGAATGTCCAATTGGCTTCGAACGGACAAGGATCCGGCAGCGGCATGGGAACGGGCTCAGGCGGCGGCTTGGGTTCGGGTACTGGAAATGGCTACGGGCCGGGCGAAGGCGGCAATACGGGTGGCGGATTAGAACGCGTGGGTGGACGCGTCTCCGCGCCGGTCGCCTTGAATAGCGTGGAAGCGGAGTTCTCCGACGAGGCGCGCCGGGCCAAGTACCAGGGCGTTTGCCTTATCTCACTGATTGTGGATGCGCAGGGGAACCCGCAGAATCCGAGAGTGGTTCGCGCATTGGGAATGGGGTTGGACGAGAAAGCGCTTGAAGCGGTTCGCAAGTACAAATTCAAGCCGGCGATGAAGGACGGGAAGACCCCGGTGCCGGTGATGATTACGGTCGAGGTGAACTTCAGGCTGTACTGATACAAACAAGCATTTAGAGCAAAAAGAGCGGAGCGCAGTGGCGCTTCGCTCTTTTGTTTTGTGGGGGAGCGCTGTAAGCGGAAGGGTCTCGAAGCGGTTTACTTTACTTAAGATTGGCCCAGGGTCGGTTGTGGTAGTCTTCGTGGTTCCAAATACGGAGGAAATATTGATGCGGCTGCGGCGCTGGATGTGTGTTTTTGCAGGACTGTTGCTGGTTGTGGGATTTGTGCGCGGGCTTCAGGCGCAGGCGGACTATCCGTTTCGCGACACAAAGCTTGGCGATGATGCGCGCATTGCAGACTTATTGAGCCGGCTGACGTTGGATGAAAAAGTCTCTCTGATGTCGGACCATCCAAAGATTCCGCGGCTGGGCCTTGCCTTCTCCGGACAGGTGGAAGGGTTGCACGGCCTGGCGCTGGGCGGGCCGGGAGGCTGGGGGGGAAGGGGCAGAACGCCGCTGCCGACGACCAC
>JBAWCO010000359.1:0-4369 GCA_049590315.1 Occallatibacter sp.
TGTCAACGCTTCGACGCCGCCCTCACGAGCGACTCCGCATGACTCGGGGCCAGCGTGGTTCGCTAAACCTTCACTGTATGAAACTTTCATTCAATACACCTCGCCGGTTTAACCGGCGCACAAGGAGAACACACGATGCCAGAACTTACGAGGAAATCCGTGGGTTTGCCGCGGATTGACGGGTGGGGTGGAGTTGGTCGCAGCATGGCGCTAAAACACAAGCTTATGCTGGGCGCGACCACAGCGATGCTGGGCTTTTTGCTTCAAGGGTGTACAGCGGACAAACGTCCTTCCCAGGACGAAACCAACCTGGCCAATGCAGCTAAAGACGTAACCATTCCATTGGAGGCTGGAAAGATGCAGAATCCGCTGCCTGAGACGGATGAGGTCGTAAGCCAGGGCCAGGAAGTATTTCTTGGGTCTTGCGCCCAATGCCATGGTGCGGATGCGCGCGGAGACACGAACGTCGGGCGCAGCATGGCGCCGCCCGCCATGGACCTGAGCTCAGCCCACGTGCAGCACTGGAGCGATGCGGAACTGTTTTGGATCATCCAGAACGGAGTTCGCCTGACAGGCATGCCTTCCTGGAAGTCGAGCATTTCGGATAGCGACACCTGGAAGCTTGCAAGATTCATCCACAGTATTCCGAGCCACGGCGCTGCCTCCGCCTCGACGGGAGCCTCACCACAGGCGCAAGCCGTGATCTCCACGCAGGACAAGTATGCCCTCAAGATACGGGGCGGGCTCGCGTTCTCTGAGTTCAAGGGATACGAAAGCTGGCCGGTGATCGCCATCAGCCATAACGGGAATGCGCTCGCTGCGATCCTCGGCAATCCTGCGATGATCAACGCTTATAAAGCAGGCATTCCCGGTAACGGCAAGCCCTTCCCGGATGGCGCCAAGATGGTGAAGGTGCATTGGAACGCGAAAGTGAATGCCGGTGAACCCGGTGCACCGACGATTCCAGGTCCCCAGCATGACGTTGATTTAATGGTTAAAGACAGCAAGAGATTCGCGGACAGCGGCGGATGGGGTTACGGGGCGTTCGAGTATGACGCGGCGTCCGATACGTTCAGGCCCGCGGACTTGAAAGACAAGCCGCCGCAAGGAAACGACGCCAAGTGCGGGTACGCTTGCCACACGGCGGTGAAGTCAGCGGACTACGTTTTCACGGGTTACGGGCGCAGGTGAAGCGGGACGAGCTGAGCGTTGTTGTGCGCTCAGCTCTAATCGCCCGCTGGCATGTATTGTGCGAACCACTCGACGGCTCGATCCATGACGTCGCGACGATGGGCCGGGTCGACGAAGCCGTGCCCTTCATTGGGGTAGATCACGAGCTGAGTAGTTACATGCTGGTCTCGGAGTGCATGCCAGAACTCGTACGACTGCGGTGCAGGACACTCTCCGTCGCGGTCGCCGACCACAACCAGGGTGGGGGTGTGAGCCTGCTTGATGAAGTCGATAGCTGAGCTTTTTGCATAGACGGCCGGGTCGTCATAAACGGAGGCGCCAAAGTATGGCGTCATCCATTGGTCGATGGAATTCTCGCCGTAATAGCTTTTCCAGTCAGAGATGCCGGCGCCAGCAACTGCAGCTTTGAAGCGCTGGGTCTGGGTGACGGCAAACATGGTCATGAATCCGCCGTAGCTCCAGCCGGTGAGGCCGACGCGGTTGGGGTCGACGGAGTATTTGGCTTCGACGGCGTCGACACCGGCCAGGATGTCCTGGAGATCTCCATAGCCGAAATCTTTGCGATTGGCCTGGGTGAACTCCTCGCCTTGTCCGTAGCTGCCGCGAGGATTGGGCTGCAAGACGAAGTAGCCCAGTGTGGAGAAAGCCGCTGCGCTCAAGCCTCCTCGGTCACCCCAATGAGCAACGACAGCTCCCGCAGGTCCGCCGTGCACCTCGACGATGAGCGGATATTTTTTGGAGGGATCGTAGTCTTTGGGAAGCATAAGCCAGCCCTGAACATGGAATTTGCTGCTGCTCCAGGAGAGCGAGACGGACTTACCCCATGCCGGTTCCACGCCGTCGTTCATGTGTGAGAGCTGGATGACACCTTCGAGCCCAGAACTCATGACGGTGCCGGGTTTAGCCGCATAAATCTCCACAGGATGATCGAAGGTGCTGGCGCGAAAGACGAAGAGGGAGTGATCGGCGGTGGAGGAAAGGCTCAACTCCATACGCCCATCTCCCACGGTACCGGGAATGCTGAAAATGGGCGCGCCGAAGCTGGTGGCCACGCTCTCGCTGGTGCGGTCGCCTTGGAGGCGGAAGCGAACCAGTTGGCAGTTGCCGCCGGCGAGTTCGCTAACATAGATGTGCTCGTTGCCTTCCCACTCAATCCAGGCTGGTGACGTGGGACGGTTCGGAGTTAGATTGACGGGCTGTCCGCCAGTGGAGGAAACGATCCAGACGTCTCCGCCGGTGGAACCCTGATCGCTCATCAAGCCACCGATGAAGGCGATGGCCTTGCCGTCGGGCGACCAGCGTGGGACAGCGATCTGCAGGCCGTGGAGCGGGCCGGAGACGGTGGCCGGGGCAAGGATAGCGGTGGGGGCTGCGCCCAGCGTCTGCGTGTAGAGTTTCGCAACCCACCAGTTGTTTTCGCCCGGCGGATCGGCAGCGACGTAGGCAAGAGAGTTCGAATCGGGAGACCAGTTGAACTCGTAGACATGGAGATTGGCAGGGGTGACCTGCTCGGGGGCTGCGGGTTTGAGGGCGTCGATCTGGGTCACCGCGACTCGCTGAATTTCGACCCCGTCTTCGCCGATGACACCGGACGGTAGCTTCATGGCAGCCAAAGCTCCTGCGGCACGGGTTGCACCTTCCACATATAGGAAAGCGATACGGGCCCCGTCCGGAGAGAACGCCGGCGCTTCAACGTAGCCTTTCAGTTCAGTGAGACGGCGGGCCGGCTTGTCGTCGAGTGGCGCAAGGTAGAGGTCGGTTTGCTCGCCAGGCTTGGCGCAATCGGAGAAAAATGCAAGTGCCTTTGAGTTCGGCGCCCAGATGATTTGGCCCTCGCGGCAGTGCTGATCCGGCTTGATGGCTGCGGTGACGCGCTCGCTTTTGGACATGTCGTCGAAGGGTGAAACACGGATCTCGATTCCCTCTTTCGCCATCTGAATCCAGGCTAGATGCTTGCCGTCGGGCGAGACCGCTACCTGGCCGACGGAACGGCCGCGGTTCAGACCTTTGAGAGCATCTTCGATGTGGGCGCGGTCCGGCGTCTTGGCGGATGGGGCGCTTTGCGCGGTGGCGCGGGGGAGGCTGAAAGTCGAGCAAAAGATCAGGGCGGTGCACGCAATGAAGCGCGAGCGGAGGTTGTGGAGAGAAGAGGGAAAACGCATGGGGAAATGCTATCAGGAGCAGACTGTGTCAGAGCCCACGCTCGGCTGCAATCCGCTCAAGAATTGCTGCCATGTTGCCACCCTCAATGTCGTAAACCGCTGTTTGATAGATTAAGACGGTTCGGTCTTGAAACTCCTGGATCGACTGGCCAGCCGTGAAATCCCAAAGGCTCGATTCGTCCGTGATCAACGCCCACTCAAGTTGCAGGACGCGATGGACAAAATCAACAGCAAGGTCCTCGTGCGCATTGACGCGATCCCGCGATGCGAACTGAATAGGAACTTTCGCGCCCGGACGGGGAATAGACTCTCCCTTTTCGATGCGCAGTTGCTTTCGCATTTCGTAACGACTACGGAGTTTAGTTAAAGCTTCAGTTCTGGTTGGAGCCGTCTCGTCAATCAGCCATCCGAGAACCCTCGCCCAGTATCTGGACTCGTGCTCCATGTCGTCTGGACCGCCATCAAAGCTCTGCCGGCGCACAACGATTGGATAATCCTCGAATGTCCATTGCTGCTTGCGATAGGAAAGGACGCGCTTCCATGCCACACGTACACTGTCACTCAGTCGTCGGCTTAGATGCCTGGGGACCGCCATCGCTCTCCGATCAAATAACGGCTTCCAAATATCTACTTTGCCGCTGCGTGGATGGCCAGCAACGTTTCCAGGAGCGGCTTGAGCAACTTCAGATCGAGGGCATTTGCGCCATCGGATTTGGCTTGTGCGGGATCGTCGTGAACTTCGAGGAAGAGGCCATCGACTCCTGCGGCGACTGCGGCGCGGGCGAGGAGGGAGATAAATTCCGGCTGGCCGCCGCTGACACCGTTGGCGGCCGATGGCTGCTGCACGGAGTGAGTGCCATCGAAGACGACCGGGGCCATGCGGCGCATGACCGGGAGTGAGCGGTAATCGACTACCAGCGTGTTGTAGCCAAAACTGGCGCCACGCTCGGTGAGGAAGACGCGATCGTTGCCAGTAGAGCGGACCTTTTCGACTGGGTGGTTCATGTCCCATGGGG
>JBAWCO010000360.1:0-13155 GCA_049590315.1 Occallatibacter sp.
CTCAGACCTGGATGCCGCCATCGAAGCTGTGAATCACGGGAACATCTTCCGCTACCTCACTAAGCCCTGCGAAAAGGGCGTTCTGGTAAAAGCAATTCAAAGCGGCCTCGACAAGTATCGCTCCACCGCAGCCAACAATGAGCTCATCAAGAAAGCTCGCCAAGTCGCCGATTGCACGTTGGATTGGGACAGCCAGGACCTTTCTCAGGAAGACGGCTTCGAGCGATCTGGCGGTCTGCCCGGACCATCAGAAGCTCGGATGTTTCTCGAGCCGATCTTCAAAGGCGATCGTCAGGGTTATGTCGTGCTGGTCAAGCTGACCTTGTTGCAGATCATCGAAGATCGCTATGGACCAGACGCGGCGGCGGATTACATTAGCAGCACCATTCGATTCATGATGCAATCCCTGGGACCCGCCGATCGAATGTTCCATTGGAGCCGGGAAGTTCTCATGATTGTCGTCCGGCGTCCATTGTCGCCCATGGCCGCGCGGATAGAAATTAACCGTCTGATGCAGGAGCGGCGCGACTATATCACCGAGGTCAACGGCAGATCTGTGATGCTTGCCGCCCCCACTGCATTCGATCTGCTGCCGGTGTCCCGGTTCACAACTTTCGACGACATGTTCACAACATTCGACGCCAAGCTGACAGGAACCTTCTGACCAAGAAATGCGGGAAGACGTGGGGCGGACATATAGAACCCACCCCACGCGACTTCTCTACACGCTACTGTTGAGCAACTGGGTTCTGGTTGGTGCTATCCGCTGAAGTCAGCGGGTTGAAGTTAACCGTTACCGCCGGGGCGAAGAAGGTGCTTTGCCCCGTATTGTTGTCGGTGACGTGGAACGACAGATTGAGAGGATCCGTAACGTCGGTGGTCAGGATACCGGGTCCTCCTGGGTTGCCATCGCCGCCTACGGATAGTCCCGTAGTGCTGAAGTAGAAGTGATTCGCATGACCCGCAACGCACGCCGAAGCCCCAGCGGGAGGCGTGGCTGTGGTCGAACCCTGATAGACAAACGGGCTGAACGGCTTGATTGCCGGTTGCCAGGATTTGTCGCCTGCGGCAATCGAATAGGACTGGGTAGGAAGAGGAATGGTGAGAGTGTACGAACTGCCACCTTGACATACGATGTCGGCTGTGATGTTCGCCCCGCTCACCAAAGACACAGTAGATGCCGGGTGATTTCCGCCCTGCGCCAACTCGTAGCCTGCCTCGACAGTGTCACCCGAGTTGATCCGTATGGTATCCGGGAAACCAAAGAATCCGAAAGGTCCAGGAATACCGTCTAGTGACTTGATGACTGATCCGCCAGTATTCCAATCACTTGTGAATTGCGGATTGTCGCTTCCCCACCAATTCGTCCACCGCTTGTAATCCACAGTCGGAAAGTAGTATGCGTAGTTACCGCCGGCAACCACAATGGGGTACCCGTAGTCAGTAGTGTCTGCGGGATTCGGGTATACGCGAACTTCTGTGTTGGTGTTCGCCTGCCCCAGCATGAACTTGTTCACAAAGCTTGCGATCACCGGAGATTCGGCGGGCAGAGTTCCGCAGTGTGGATGGTTGCCGTCGATGTAGAAGCCGAACCGGTCCCCGATCCCCAGCGTGTCGTAGATTTTTTGTGTCGCCCGCGCTACAACATAATTGGATCCGTTTGACAGCCAGTATTGCCCGCTATTTCCCGTTTCCAACAGGGCCCTCGGCGCCACCATGGCCATCAATTCATGCTGGTCCACCGGCATCTTGTACACATTGGGGCCGGCGAACTGCTGCATCTGTCCTGCAAACCAGTCATAATTCGTGTCGTCGACATCTTCCACCGTGCCCTGGGCTTCGATATCGTGTGAGACACGCCATGATGTTGCGCCGCCGCCGCCGCTTTCCTGCGCGATGGTCAGAGCGATGCGCTCGTCGAACGCTCCGGCATACAGCGCCATCTTCCCGGCAAAGGAACATCCGGTCACTGCCAGGTGCTTCATATCGATGGGCAGTGGATTTGCGGCTTGATGAGTCGCGATCTCCATGCCATCGATCAGCCGGCTCACGCCCCAGGACCACGCGGCGTATTCGCCCTGATTACTGCCGCCTGTGCATATCCCTTCGCAATACTCCGGGTAAAGCTGGTAGAAGGGATCCTTGGTATGGTCGCTCGGCGAAGTAAACGCGTATTCGGTCACTTGCGTACTCACGTAGCCAACCGTTGCAATCGGCAGTCCGGAAAAAACGCTGGCCGGAAGACTGCCATAATCGGGCGGCGTGGGTGGAGGAAAGTTAAAGGTACCGAAGCTGCCGAAACTGAAAGAAGCAATCTCCATGGGAATCAATGCCGGAAATGGTCCGTTGCCCATCCCCTGCGGAATGTAAATGCCTGACGTCAAGGTGAGTGTCTTTCCATTCCTGGTGACATTCACTGCCAGGGAGCCGATGCTCGATCCTGCCGCGGGCGGCGTATACGTAGAAGTGATGGTGCAGTCGTGGCAGTCGGGCTTTGGCCCAAGCTCAAACGTTTCCACCGCAGCCTTGATCTCGTTGCGCCGGCGTTCCCAGCTTGTGAACGAATCGTCGCGCCATCCATCCATGGACAGAAATGGGTCCGGCAAAGGGCGAATGATGGGAAGCTGAGCGAACGGAGGAAAGTTCGGCGCAGGGTAGTGTGCGCCCGTATTCTCCACTTGGTAAACAAGAGGAGTGAACGAGTCGCCAAACCTCTTGTCCCCGTCCCGGTCTCTGTCCTGGGCGGATACTCTTAGCGTTGCGGCCGGCAAAAGCAGCAGCAACATCAATGAAAAAAATGTCTTGGCAAGATTCGAACGGCTGAGGAATGCGGGCATGGTGCTCCCCCCTTCTTTTGCCCTTCTCTCGTTTCTCTCTTTGCTCGGGAGCTGATCGTTCTCCGGCGCATACCCGGCGAAGGTCGTGAACCGCGGTAATGACGGCTCAATCCATTTCAAGCGAAGACTATTCATAGGTTTCCTCACTGAGGGGGCAGGCAGATCCCGTCCACTGTCCTGGTTGGGGGCGAAACGCGCTCAACGTGCCTCGCCCGGTTGCGGTAAGGGAAAAAACCGGCGTTTGCGATAGGCTGTTGAACGCCGGCGTTGGTTTGCGTCCGGCGTTGGAACTATTTAATTCGCGTCACAAACGATATGTAGATGATCTTTGTCATGTCAAGAGGAAATTCTATTAATTTACGTGTTAATAGCGATTTTTCAGATAACTCCACCTGTCGAACTATTCTCAAATTATCTGGACAGCCACTAAACCACCCTTCTACAGTTCCTACCGGCCGAATTTGGTGCTTGCATCCGGCGGAGTCTTTGCTGGCGCCCTGGAAGCGTGGGGAATCTGTCGAGTCCTATCTTCATCAGACTCCGGGCTTCATTAGCAACGATGATGTCCAAATCGTAAAGATAGGGGGCATGAACATTCCGACCCTTGCCGTCTATGCTGTACCCAATGGAGAAAAGTCCATTGAATCACTTGTGATCTGAAGGAGAGGAACAATGCTCGGTTTCATCATTCTGACTGTCAGCAATATCGAGCGATCGTTGGCGTTCTATGAGGAGGCCTTGAAGCCTCTGAACATCAGATACTTCCTTCCCTACAAAGGCCAAGATGGTCATCCTGACCTGTGGGGATTCGGGGATGGCAAGCAGGCGCACTTCTGGCTCCAGCAGGGAAAGCCATATCCAACTTCCATTCACTGGGGGTTCATGGCCGAAAGCAATAGCAAGGTCGATGAGTTCTACAAGGCCGCCATCTCCGCCGGTGCCACCGATAATATTTCGCCCCGTGCCCGCCTTGAATACTACCCCGGATACTACGCCGCCGATGTATTCGATCCAGACGGATATTCATTCGAGGTCGTCCACAAGAGCTGATGGCCGAAAGAACTTTTGGGCAATCGTCACGTTGCGATTCGCACGAGATCAGTCCTGAGGAACGCCAACTGTGTGGGCGGCCTAAGATCCCTCAAGGGTCTTGAGATTCCATTCGACAAGCAAGTTCCTCAGGACTAACTACTGAGCGAGCAATGAATCTTCTTGGCGAGCCAGAACGTTGGCTGCGACCAGTGCGGCAGTGAAGCCCGCACCGGCACCGATACCGAGCGCCCAGCGTGGGCCGAAGTGGTTGGCAACCCAACCGATGATCGGTGCGCCGATTGGTGTTCCCCCGAGAGCAATGCCAACCCGTAGAGCCATGACTCTACCCCGCATCGCTGGTTCTGTAGAGAGTTGCATGATACTGTTGGTGCCGTTGCCAAAGATCAGGGCAGCCGCGCCTATGATTATGAGAGTGACAGCGAACAACCAGTATCCAGGCGCCATTGCGGCCAGGGTACAGCCCAGCCCGAAGACACCAGTTCCCCAAAAAAGAGATGATAAGCCCGGTTTCTGGCTACCGGCCGCAAACAAAGCTCCCGAGAGTGTGCCCACGGCCATGATGGAGAAGAGCAGGCCGAAAGCGCGTGCGTCGGAGTGGAGGACATTTACGGCCATGGTAGAGATGAATATGGGGAAGTTCATACCAAAGGTGCCAATCAGAAATAACATGATCAGGATCGCCCGGAGGTCCGGCCTCCTCCACACGTAGCGAAGCCCTTCCAAAAATCCAGACGTAGAGCGATGTGCCCTGGCGCTTGCTTGCAGTTCCGAAAGACGAAAGAAAGACATCGAGATCAGAACCGCCGCGAATGAGAAGCCGTTCAGAAGAAAGGCCCATCCGATGCCAACCTTCGCAATCAGCAAACCCGCAACGGCGGGACCAATCATCTGCGCAGCATTAAATGAACTCGAGTTCAATGCCACGGCATTGGGGAGATCGGCATCGCCCACCATCTCTGCCACGAAGGTCTGTCTCACCGGAGCATCCAACGCAGCGGCGGAACCGGAAAGCAAGGCCAACACATAAACGTGCCAGAGCTGAATGATTCCTGCGATGGTGAGAACTCCCAGGATGAGCGCAAGCACGCCCATGGTCGCCTGAGTGAGCATCAGAAGCTTGCGCTGATTGAGGCGGTCGGCAGCTGACCCAGTCCAGGGCAGGAGCAAAAGCTGCGGGGCGAACTGCAAGCCCATCACGATACCTAGCGCTGACGCATCGTGATGAGTCAGTTGCGTCAGCACAAGCCAGTCCTGCGCGACGCGCTGCATCCAGGTACCGATGTTGGAAACCAGAGAGCCAGCCGTCCACAAGCGGAAGTTGAAGCTCCTCAAGGAGCGAAAGGTGCGGGCCACTGAATCCTTCATAGGCGCGACTGCATATTGCCCCCATGGAACTGACCGAAGTGACGTGCATGGGCGATGCTGATGAGCAGTGCACCCAGGCCGAACGCGAAGATGTGGGTTGTCGCCCGCGGATCGAAAGCGCCGACGTGCGCGACAAGCAGATAGCCGACCACTGCGTTGAAGAATCCCCAGACAACGTTGACCATTGAAGAGGAGAGCCCTTTGCCGGGCGGTTTGGCGAAGGGGCTTTGGAAGGGACGTCCCATCGTGCCGGCGACAAAGTGAGGAATGGCGTTTGCCGCAAAAACGCCCCCAAAGAAGTACGACACAAGAGAAAGCCAATTCATGATGCAGCATTCCTTTCTTCGAACAATCTTTCGAGAAGCATGATGATTTCCTTCGTCGACCCTGTCTCACCAACACGAGGGAACACATTCCTGATGCTGTGCTGGTGCGCCTCGTCGCGGACATCGGTCATGGCATCGATTGCGAGCGTCACGTTGAATCCCTGCTCGTAAGCCTGGCGGGCGGTTGCCTCAACGCCACCGGATGTCACCACTCCAGTGACAACCACTTGGGTGACGCACCGCGCCCTGAGCTGGCCTTCAAGATCCGTTGTTGCGAATGCACCCCAGCTCCGCTTGGTGATCACAAGATCGCTTGAATGCTGTTCCAGCTCGGGCAGCAGATCGCTCCATCCCTCGGAAAACGATATGTTGCTGCGCGGATCCTGCTCTGTTCGGCCCGGTGGTCGTCCCGCCACATTAACCAGCACAACGGGGAGGTTCTTTCGACGGAAAACATCGATTAGCGCACGTGTCCGGTCAATGATGTTGCCGATCGGATGGGTGAAGGTTCCGTTGACGATGCCTTTCTGTAGGTCAATCACGACCAACGCGGTATTGGGATCAAGACGAGTAAGCGGCATGGGGATCTTATCCTTGAATACGAACTTGGGATACAAAGTTGGCATAGATAAAAGCAGGACGCAGTGAGTTCAATCCTCAGCCAGACGCTTAAGCAGTTCGAGTGCCGCCTGAAGCTTCTCTTGCTCGTGAACAGAAAGCTTCTGGGAGATGGTCGTGGCGAGCCAGTCCTGCCTCGCGGCTCTGCTCTCCTGAATCCATTTCAGGCATTTGGGCGCTAGAGACATCAGAGTTTGCCGCCCGTCGCTCGGGTCAGGTGCACCAATGACCAGGCCGGACTCCAGCAACGGCGTAACTATAGCGCTCATGGACTGGGGGCGCATGCCTTCCACCCGCGCCAGACTTGAAACTGTGACCGCACCATCCATTTCGAGTCGAAGAAGAACGGAAGCCTGCGACGACGTCAAGTCATTGCCGCCCCCTTGCTTGCGTACTCGCAGCTTGAGCTTGCGGAACACTGTCCGCATCTCGACAGCCAGCGTTCGAGCAAGCTCGGTTTGAGTAGAAGATTTTCGACTGCTCACAAGAGCAATATCGCACATCTACAGGCAAACTGTAAAGATTAACTGTACACATATCCGGCCAGAAGCGCGAGGAACTCTCGCGTCTAACCGTTCTGAGATGCTGGACCGTATAAACGCCACGGAGTGGAATAGACCGGGATTGCGACTGTAGCGGTTCCAGGATTGCTGTACACCGAAGGCAATACAGTCAAGTCAACACGACCTCAAGGAGCGGCGACCCTGTACAACGCCGGAAGGAGTATGCCCATCTCTTACTTCTGCCAGCCCCCTCCCAATGCCTTATACAGCTCGACAACGCTGCGGTATTCATCACCGCGCGCTTCGGCGAGCGTCAGTTCAGCGGAATAGAGTGAACGCTGAGCATCGAGAACCTCTAGGTAGGTGGTTGTGCCGCCCTGGTAGCGGTGCTTGGAGAGACGTACAGACTCCTGCAGGTCAGCCACTGTCTCCTGCTGGCGCAGCCTTACCTCGTGGTACTTTTGGTAGCCGATGAGTGCATCGGACACATCTCCGAAGGCACGCTGAATGGTTTGGCGGTATTCAATGAGTGCTTGCTTGTTTTGGGATTCAGCCAGTCGCAGGTTGCCGCGCAGTGCTCCACCAGTGAAGATCGGCTGACTTACCTGGGCGCCATAAGACCAGATGCCAAGATGCGTATCCATGAGGCTTGAAAAGGCGCTACTGCGACCGAACGCCCCACCACCGGACCCGGTCAATGCGATCTGCGGAAAGAACTCAGCCTTGGCGACTCCGATTTCCGCGTTCGTCGCGACCAGGACGTGCTCGGCCTCGTGAATATCCGGACGGCGCTCGATCAGAGCCGAAGGAAGGCCCGGTGGCACGTCAGGCGGCAACGTTTGCTCAATCAACGGCAGTCCGCGCTGCACGGCCTCGGGGTACTCGCCGATCAGAATGCTGATTGCGTTTTCCTCCTGTGCGATGAGTCTCTCCAGGTCGGGTATCTGCGCGTTTGCTGTGTCAAGAACCTGCTGGGCCTGCAGGACGTCGAGCTTGGTCGCCACTCCGTTTTGCAGGCGAAAATTTGTCAGCTTGATCGAATCGGTTTGTGTCTTCACCGTCTCGTGCGTTATCTGGAGTTGCAGATCGAGTTGAAGGAGCGTGTAGTAATCTGCCGCGATATCGCTGACTAATGTGAGAATCACCGCCTGCTTTGCGTCTTCGGTAGCCAGCAGTTCCGCACGCGAAGCCTGTGTCGCTCGTCGCAGCTTTCCGAAGAGGTCAAGTTGAAAAGCGGCATCGGTGGTCAGCGTCAGAAGGTTGTAGGTTGACTGGAAATTCGGCTCTTTACCGCCGCTGAAATTGGCGTCGCCCGTTACCAGCGGAAAGAGGCTGGACCGCGTAACAGTGAGCTGGGCGCGAGCGGCGTTGATGCGCTCCGCAGCAAGCTGCAAATCGTAATTCTGCTTGAGCGCCGTGCGAATGAGCTCCTGCAGCTTGGGATCGTGAAAGGCCTCCCACCAGGCAAGATCGGCAAACGAAGACGCCTGTGTCTGCACCTGGGCGTCGGGCGCAAGGGTGCGAAAGTTTGCGGGAGCCTGTACGCTCGGCCGGTGATAATTCGGGCCAACCATGCAACCGGCAAGCGAGCCCACGGTCAACACGGCGATGGCGAATCTCGCGAATCTCATGATCCGCGATCCCGATTGTGTTTTTTCGGATTGGCCTTTGAAGAGATTCATGTCAGTCTCCGGTCTCCGGAACCGCTGTCGCCGGCAGCGACGAGGACGCCGGCTCTTTCCCGGCGCCGGACCATTTCTCGACGAAATAGAAGATCGCCGGGATGAAAAAGATTCCGATGGCGCTGGCTGCCACCATTCCTCCGATGACAGTGGTGCCCATGATCTGGCGCGCGACGGAGCCGGCTCCGGTCGCCGTCCACAGCGGAATACATCCGAAGATGAATGCGAGTGAGGTCATCAGGATTGGCCTCAGCCGCAGCCTCGCGCCCTCAAGGGCGGCTTCAGCCAGCGACTTTCCTTTCTCAAATTCCGCCTTTGCAAATTCGACAATCAGGATGGCATTCTTCGCCGCGAGGCCAATGAGCATAACCAGACCGATTTGCGAGTAGACGTCGCTCTCGATCTGCACAAGATAGGGCGGAACGAAATACCCGAGCAGAGTTCTGCGCAGCCAAAGTAAAAAGAATGCTCCGAATACTGCGACCGGTGTGCTGAGGAGCACACTGAAGGGCAACGACCAGCTTTCGTATAGCGCGGCAAGGATGAGAAAAACAAACAGTAGAGACAAACCGAAGACGACGGTCGGTGGAACTCCCTCGCGTGCCTTTTGTTCCTGGAACGAGATGCCGGAATAATCGAATCCCATCTCGCGCGGCATGGTTTGCCTGAAGACTTCTTCAAGTGCGGCGGTGGCCTGGTCAGCGCTATAACCGGGAGCCGCGCTGCCGTTGATCTGTGCGGAGCGGTATTCGTTGAACCGCAGAGTGAACTCGGGTCCAAGACGCGGCTTGATCGTTGTGAGTGTGGCGAGAGGAACGTTTTCGCCTTTATTGTTGCGCACGTAGAACTGGCCGACGTTTTCCGCGCGGGCGCGATCCTCTCCCTCAGCCTCGATGTACACCTGCCACTGACGGCCAAAACGATTAAAGTAATTCACGAAATAGCCGCCCATGAATGTCTGAACGGTACGGTACACATCGGTCAGCGCGACGCCTTGCTTCAAAACCTTGTCCCGATCAACATCGACGAATTCCTGAGGAACATTGGGCAGGAACGTAGTTGTCACGCTACCGATTTCCGGCCGCTTGCGTGCAGCCTCGAGAAATGTCGCGAGGTTCTTGGCGAGGAACTGCACGTCTCCGCCCGAACGATCCTCCAGCATGAATGTGAAGCCCCCCGCCGTTCCCACGCCGGGAATCGCAGGAGGAGAGAAGCCAAACACCACGGCTGCGGGAACCTTGCTGAATTCGCGATTCAGGTGCGCCTTGAGCGTCTGGAACTGCTGATCCCGCGTATGCCGCTCATCCCACGGTTTGAATGTGATGAAGAATGTGGCGTTATAGCTGGTCCGGGCAAAACTCAACAAGCTGAACCCGACAAAACAGGTTGAATCCTGGACGCCGGGTGTATCCATGATGGTCTTTTCCACATTCTGCACAACCGCGGTGGTTCTTTCCAGCGAAGCAGCGTTGGGAAGCTGAACATTGACGTAGGCGTAGCCCTGGTCTTCGTCGGGAAGAAAGCTGGTCGGAATATGGCTGGAGAAAAAGCCCGCGGCAATGCCGAAGATAAGCAACAACACCACAACGAAAGCGCTCTTCCGCACCAACACTGCACTCCAGTCAACATATCCCTTCGTGAGGCGATCAAAGAGGTGATTGAACCCGTCGAAGAATCTGCGCAACGGACCGCGGCTCGGTTGGCGGGGCCGAAGCAACAATGCAGCAAGAGCAGGGCTCAGAGTGAGTGCGTTAAACGCAGACAACAAGACCGAAATGGCGATTGTGATTGCGAACTGTTGATAAAGGCGGCCGGTGATTCCGGGGATGAACGCTGTAGGCACGAACACTGCCGATAACACCAGTGCGATGCCGATGACCGGACCTGACAGTTCTTCCATGGCCTTAAGGGCCGCTTCTTTTGGGCTCAATCCATCTTCGATGTGCCGCTCCACTCCCTCGACAACGACGATGGCGTCATCGACGACAAGCCCGATTGCGAGCACCAGACCGAAGAGCGACAGCGTGTTGATCGAAAAGCCGAAGAGGGGGAAGAGAACAAAAGTCCCGACCAGCGAAACTGGGACAGCCAGAAGGGGGATGAGAGTGGCGCGCCAACCCTGGAGGAAAAGGAAAACGACAAAGATCACCAGAGCGAGCGCGATCAGGAGTGTTTCGACAATTTCCTTTATCCCCTCGGTGACTGAGCGGGTGGTATCCAGTGCGACAACCGTAGCCAGATCGTCTGGGAATCGCTCGCTCAACTTTGTCATCAGTTTCTGGACGCCCTTGGCGGCTTCCACGGCGTTGGAGCCGGGTAACTGATAGACCGCGAGAACGGCGCTGGGCTTGCCATTGAACCGCCCGGCGACGCTGTAGTCCTGCGCTCCAAGTTCGATGCGAGCCACGTCGCGCACGCGCACGATTCCACCGTCAGGCGTTTCGCGGACCACAATCTGTCCGAACTCTTCGGGCGAGACAAGGCGGCCCTGGGCAAGCACTGTGTGCGTGAATTCCTGCCCTTGAGGCGCAGGCTCGCCGCCAACCTTCCCCGCAGGATTCACAGTATTCTGAGCCTGAATGGCGTTGATGATCTCCGGAACTGTGATGCCAAGCTTCGCCAACTGGTCGGGCTTAACCCAGAGTCGCATTGCGTATTGCCCTGCGCCAAACACCTGCACGTTGCCCACGCCATACGAGCGCAGAACGGGATCGACGAGATTGATGTACGCGTAATTCGAGAGGAACGTGGCGTCGTAGGTGCCGTGAGGCGAGTAGACGGCGAGAAGGATCAAAGGCGCGGTAACGGATTTGCGCACAGTGATGCCATAGTTCGTCACATCTGTGGGAAGCTGCGAAGCGGCCTGGGTCTCGCGGGCTTGCGCGAGGATGAAATCATTATTCGGATCGGTCTTAATATCGAAGTCAACAATGAGGCTGGTTGTGGAGTTCGCAGTAGCGTTCAGCGAGTACATGTAGTTCATGTTGTCCACGCCGTTCATCTGCTGCTCGATGGGCGTGGCCACCGCCTGCTCCAGCGTCTGCGCGTCGGCGCCCACGTATGTTGCCAGGACTTGAACTTCCGGCGGCGCTATGTTGGGAAACTGCGCAACGGGCAGACTCACGATGGTCAGGGACCCCACGAGCACCAGCACGATGGAGATGACCATGGCCACGATCGGCCGATTGATGAAAAACTTTGACATAGGTCACCTGCTGGTTCTTTCGTTGTATGGAATCGGGTTCACGACCATCCCTGGGCGTACCTTCTGAATGCCTTCGGCAATTATTCGTTCTCCCGGATTCAGTCCGTCGGTTACGATTCGATCCGAGCCGAAGGCATCACCAACCTTCACTGTGCGAATCGTTACTTTGTTGTCGGCTCCAACAACGGCTATCTGGTAGCCCCCCTGCAACTCCGACACGGCGCGTTGAGGCACCAGCAGCGCGCCATGTTGCATGCGAATAACCGCTCGCACTTTCCCGTAGCCGCCAGGACGCAGAATGTTATCCGGATTCGGAAAAAGTCCGGCGAGGCGAATCGCACCGGTGCCTTCGTCCACCTGACGATCCGCAAAAAAGAACCTGCCTTCGTGCGCGTAGGTCGATCCATCCGCGAGGATCAGTTGCAGGCGCAGAGCCTTGTCGGCGGCTTCCCGGCTGGTTTCGGTTGGGAATCGCTTGCGCCATCCGAGGTACTGCGGCTCGCTCACCGTGAAGTAAACCTTGATGGGATCAAGGGTCGAGATGGATGTAACCGCACCGCTGGCGGGAGTTACCAGTGCACCTACCTGGAGCTGAGCCTGGCCGGCGATTCCGTCGATGGGCGCAACAAGGCTCGTAAATTCAAGATTGATCTTCGCCGTTTCTACCGCAGCTTCGTCGGTCTTGATCTGCGCCTTTTCGGTTTCCACCGTAGCGAGAGCGGCAAGATTATTCTGTACGGCATTATCGAGGTCCTGCTGACTCGCTGCCTGCTCACGTGCCAACGGTGTGTAGCGTTTTACGTCAAGATCGGTACGGCCTTGCACCGCCTGAGCGTTCGCAAGCATAGCCCTGGCCTGTTGCAGTTGCCCCTCGGCTTGATCGAGAGCAGCCTGAAACGGCCTGGGGTCGATTTGAAACAGCAGTTCACCTTTCTTGACGAATGAGCCTTCCTGATAACCCTGTTTCAAGAGGTATCCGGTTACCTCGGCCCTTACATCGGCGTTCACCAACCCGTCGAGTGTGCCGATCCATTCGCCGTAAATCGGCACGTCCTTCTGCTCTGTCTGAGTAACCTCGATAACGGGCGGGATCGCATTGGCCGTCGCCGAGGCTTTTCGCAATGGATGAACAGCGCCGATGATCAAGGCGATCACGCCCAAACAAAGCACTCCACCAATCAATAGACTGCGTTTCGATAAGCTGGTCATATTCACCTGGCTCAAACTTTGTGTCGTTCAGCACTTGGATTCAACTGAACGAAGTTTAGGACCGGTACTTTGGTATTGGTCACAAAGTTTTTTGAGCGATTACGCACCTATTGACACTGAAGATGTTGCTCGTTGGACTGCCGCGTCTGAAGGAAGCGGGGTGCAAGATGACACGCGCGTCCAACTCGCAATCGCTCAAAGATGCTATTGCGGCGCTCGCAGCTCCTGCCATCATCCTGACCTAATTCGAGGGTGTTTGTCGCTGACTCCTGCGTTCGGGGATGGCTGCCGCGCTCGTCTCGTTGCTGCATAGATGCGGCGAACCATCCCATGGGTCCACGAAAATTTTGCGGTGAT
>JBAWCO010000361.1:0-5908 GCA_049590315.1 Occallatibacter sp.
GCAAGGGGCGGTATCAAAGTCCCAAAATGCCTGAAGAGATAGACGAAATGCCGGCTTCCAAGGGTGGAACGATATCGGTAAATGTCCGCCTGGAAGGGGTGGATCTCACGCGAAATGTTCGCCTGTGGGGTTGCAGAAATCGGAAGGGTTGACTTTGTGGGCCTGCCGCATTTCAAGAATTGGCACCTGGAAAGGTGCTGAATTAGGCGAAAGGGTTGTCGAGAATTGATCGGTGTTTTTGTGGAGGTGGCTGAAACTGCGACGAAAAAACGGTAAAGCAATGATAATGCTGGAGTTTTCGTGTTTGCGTTGACTGTGGAGCGTGGTTGTGAAAGCTCGCTGCGAGGCAGCATCCTGGACGGAGATCCGACTGCGGTTAATCTGGTGGGAGATGCGCTTGGGATTACATAAATATGCTAATATGCTTTTATGCGTACTACCATCGACATCCCGGATGAAACGTACCACGGGCTGAAGATCAAGGCGGCGCGCGAAGGAAAGCCCCTGCGGCAAATTGTGCTGCGCGCCGTTCAGCGGGAACTCGACCCCCTTCCGGCGCAACTCCCGTCGCAGAAATTCAAAATTCCGGTAATCCCCTCCGCGCGGCCCGGTACACTGCACCTGACCAACGAAGACATCGATGACATCCTCGCTTCTTCCTGACGTGAACGTGTGGGTCGCTATGCACCACCAACTGCATGCGCATCACAACACGGCACAGGCTTGGTACGAAGGCCTCAATGGACCACTGTTTGTCTTCTGCCGGCAAACACAATTAGGATTCTTCCGCATTCTCACAACTGCGGCCGTGATGGGGAATGAAACTGTGACACAGCGGCAATGTTGGACGATTTATGAGAAATGGCTCACGAGCGGCTTCGCCGTCGAACAGTCCGAGCCGCCCAACATCGGGCCGGCATTCCGAGCTAGAACATTCGCAACCGAACCGGCACCTAAGACCTGGATGGATGCCTACCTCTCGGCTTTCGCCGAGTGCGCCGGCCTTACTCTCGTCACCTTCGACCGGGCATTGGCGGGGAAGGTTGAGGGGGCGGTGCTGCTGGGGTAGGTTGCGGGGCTCTCGTTATGGCAATCGCGCACTATCCTTCCTATGGCCAGTTTTCTTTTCTCTAACAGCCAGCCAGTTCTCTTCCACGAAGAATACGGACATGAGGGCAGCGACAAAAAGAAACTCAGCCCAGGAGCCTCTTTTGGTCCTCCCAGACAGAATAGAATGCGGCAGAAAACGCTGGATATAAATGCCAAACTGGATAAGCGCAAAAAGTACCAGCAGGCAGATGCAATGCCCAGCGAGCAGCGTCAGTTTGGATCGATTATCTTCAGAAGAAAAGAGGATTGAATCATCCTCGAAATATGCGTTGATAAACACCAGAATCGTATAGAACAAGAATCCCGAGACGTACCAAGTCCACGACCCGCTTAAGCCCCAGATCTCCTGGAGGAGAATTAGCAGGGCACCGCTGGGGATGACGGCAACCAATGCTGCTGCACCGAACAGGAGCCGGCTTCGGTAAAAACTCGACATAGAATGGCACGAACCAACTTCTCTCTCAAGGCGCATGGCGCCGGAAGAGAAAAGACATGAGTTACTTTGCAATTCTTTCTGCGAGCTCAGACACCGCTTGTTGCTGATGGGCGGTTCCGTCCCCCCGGTTCTTGTAACTCGCGGTAATGAATTCGCGGAATAAGGGATGCGGCTCCAATGGCTTGGATTTGAACTCGGGGTGGAACTGGCAGCCGAGGAAATAGGGATGGTCGGGTAACTCGACGATCTCGACGTAGGTCTGATCGGGCGTGGTGCCGCTGAGACGGAGGCCGCCGCCAGTGAGCAGGGCCTCGTATTCGCGGTTGAACTCGTAGCGATGGCGATGGCGCTCGCTGACTTCTGTTGCGCCTCCGTAGGCTTTGGCGGCCAGTGAATCCTCTTGTAAAACGCAGGTCCAGGCACCCAACCGCATGGTGCCGCCCATCTCTTCGACTCCGAGAAGTTCGCGGAGCTTATAGATAATGCGGTGCTGGCTGGCGGGATCGAACTCGCTGGAGTTGGCGTCTTTGAGTCCGCAAACGTTGCGGGCAAATTCGATGCAGGCAGTCTGCATGCCGAGACAGATGCCGAAGTACGGGACCTTGTGTTCGCGCGCGTAACGGATGGCGTTCAACATGCCTTCAATTCCCCGTTTACCGAAGCCGCCGGGAACGAGGATGCCGTCCAATCCAGCTAACTGATCTTCGTAACTCTTGTCATCGGGAGCTTTCGATTCCAGCCCCTCGGCCTCAATCCAGGTGACGTTGAGCTTGAGGTTTTGGGAGACGGCTCCGTGCGTCAACGCTTCCTTGAGCGACTTATAGCTATCTTCATACTCGACATACTTGCCGACGATGGCAATGTTGACATCATCTTTGGGGTGGTAGCAGCGGTCGACCAGGTCCTTCCACTTGGTTAGATCGGCGTCGGGCGCATCCTTGTGGAGATATTTGAGGATCAGTGCGTCGAGGCCTTCATCAGCGAAGCGGAGAGGGACTTCATAGATCGACGGAACGGTGGTGGCTCCGATGACGGCACGCTCTTCAACGTTGCAGAACGCGGCAATTTTCTGCTTGATTTCGCGGCCCAGGTTGCGGTCAGAACGGCAGAGCAGGATGTCGGCCTGAATCCCGATGGAAAGCAGCTCTTTGACGGAGTGTTGGGTGGGCTTGGTCTTCAATTCCTGCGCGGCCACGATCCAGGGGACCAGGGTGAGGTGGACGAAGACGGTGTTTTCGCGGCCCAGTTCCTGGCGCATCTGGCGGATGGCTTCGAGGAACGGGAGCGACTCGATGTCGCCCACTGTGCCGCCGATTTCGACGATGGTCACGTCGGCACCATTGGCTGAAACCTTGCGCATGGCGTTCTTGATTTCGTTGGTTACGTGGGGAATGACCTGGACAGTTTTGCCGAGGTAGTCGCCGCGGCGCTCTTTGAGGATGATTTGCTCGTAGATGCGGCCGGTGGTGAGGTTGTTGTCGCGGGAGAGCGGGGCGTGGGTGAATCGCTCGTAGTGGCCGAGGTCGAGGTCGGTCTCAGCGCCGTCGTCGGTTACAAAGACTTCGCCGTGCTGGAAGGGCGACATGGTTCCCGGATCGACGTTGAGGTAAGGGTCAAACTTCATCAGGTTCACGCGGAGACCGCGGCTCTCAAGCAGGCAACCGATGGATGCGGCTGCGAGACCTTTTCCTAAACTGGACACGACTCCGCCCGTCACAAAGACATACTTTGCCGACATCTGTGCAACCTCACTATTGGATTGTTGTGATTGGACGTACCTGGTGGGCACAAATAAGTATGACAGATTTGGGAATCCGGGAGAAGGGAAAAATCGCCCGCAGCGACCTCGGTTTTCAGAGGTGCAGAGGAAAAACCGGACTAAACTACAGACTAGGTGCGAGGACGCTTATGGCGAGCAATCGAGCAATTCTAAAGGAAAAACGCCCTCAGATTGCAACTCAGGGGCATTATGGCGATCTGGAGGTGGTCCGCGTCGACGTCAAGGCGAGAACGGCAACTTTTCAGGTGAAGAACACGAATTACGAAGAAATTGCTCCGCTGAGCACCATCCGCCCGCTTACTGACGAGGACAGCAGTAAGTTCTGGAAAGAGTTGGTCAAAGATCTCATGCGGGTCTTGAGGGAAGAGGGAAACTACCCAATGTTTGTGAAGGGATATGAGGTCAAAACTGGTGACGACTCCACCGGCGACCCGGCCCTTTATATAACGATTCTGGTTTCTCCCGAACATAGGTACTCTCATGCTACGGTCTCCCAATGGAACAGCTTTTCGAACCTCCTTCTGGACCGCCTGATTGGGCTTCGTTTGCAACGGTACCCGTATGTCCGGGTAGCCGAAAAGCGAAGAGGCAAATAGATGGCTTTGCCCGATGATTTGCTGGAGCAGGCCCAGTTTCTGGTGCAGCGCGAGCGGCGTAGGCCTAGGCAAGCGAGTTTGCGGCGAGCTGTCTCGACGTCCTATTACGCCGTATTCCACCTTCTGTCAGAAAGCTCTGCATCTCAGGCAAGCCCGGCTGTCCCGCTCGGGTTAAGCGAGAGAATTCAAAGATCTCTTGAGCATGGCGCAATGAAGCAGGCTGCGAAGAGCTTCGAGTCCAGGCATCTTCCAGACCACATTAAGCCGTTTGTGACAGACCCCATGCCCGCTGCCCTAGTTTCCGTCGCGCGGAGTTTTGTTCGGTTACAGGACGAGCGGCACAAAGCAGACTACGACATCGCAATCCGGTTCGACCGAGCGGCCGCCCAGGATGCTGTTGCGCTTGCAACCCAGCTTTTCGCGGATTGGGACGGAATAAGGAACACCGACGACGCCCACGTCTTTCTCGCGTCCCTGATGTTCTGGAAGCTGTGGTCGAAGCAGTGATCGACAGAATCGTGATTCTCCAGACGGATATTACGACGTTGGCCGTGGATGCGATTGTGAACGCGGCGAACAGTTCCCTGCTGGGCGGCGGAGGGGTGGACGGGGCAATTCATGATGCTGCCGGACCGGAGCTACTGGAAGAATGCCGGTCGCTTGGTGGCTGCGAAACCGGCCAGGCGAAGATCACAAAAGGCTATCGTCTACCCGCGAAGCACATTATTCATGCCGTTGGGCCGGTGTGGAGTGGCGGGGAGCATGGCGAGCGTGAACTGCTGGCGAGCTGCTATGTCTCGTGTTTTGCGATCGCGCGGAAGCGTGAGTTGCGAAGCCTTGCCTTCCCGGCAATCAGTTGCGGTGCTTATCGGTTCCCAGTTAATCTCGCCGTCGAAATTGGGATGCGGGAGGCGATTGCGGAATTGAACGCAAATGACGCGATTGAGAAGGTGATCTTTGCGTGCTTCGACGATGTGGTGTATCGGTCGCACCGGCGCGAGTTTGCAAAGCAGCTGGAATCTGGCTGGAGGGGTTGAAGGACGCGGCGGGATGGCAGGAAAATGCTTACCTTTGTTCGCGCCGGGAAATCCCTTACTTCAACTGAACTTTGATGAGGACTTCGGAATCCAGATCGATGTCCCGGTGAATTCCCTGGAGTATCGTGGTCCAATCGGCATCCATATTGCCGCCTAGACTGACTCCTGGCTGCGTGCTTCCGAGCGGGATGTCGTCTTCGTCTCTGGACGCTGCCGCACCGAGACTGGAGTTCGGGTCCAATCCACTGGAGGAACCGCCCCCACGGCCCGGACTCGCCCTCATCCCGTTGTTTTCACCAGACGAGTTACGGTCCACGGCGGAAGTCGGGCCGAGGCCATCTTTTGGAGCCAGAGAGGGACCGATGGCGACGACCACACCGTGAACGGGAACCGGAGCGCCGCCCTTCACGTCGATCGTGTCGAGCCGGAACGATAGCATTGAGGTGCCATCTCCATCCTTCTTGGACTTAACCAGGGCCAATTTGCCGGTAATCTTGGACCCTTTGGGAATCTCGGTCCCGTCAGTCAGTTTCCAAGACTTGAGAATCTTTGCGGAGAAGGC
Organism: Occallatibacter sp.; assembly: GCA_049590315.1. GTDB lineage: Bacteria > Acidobacteriota > Terriglobia > Terriglobales > Acidobacteriaceae > Telmatobacter. The sequence goes on from JBAWCO010000361.1 coordinate 5,522, forward strand.
ATCGCCAACTTTCGCATTTCTGGTGCTCAGCTTGCCGTCGATTTTGGCCACCATGACCAATGCACCGGACTGGGCGGCAGGAGTCTGCGCAATGGCCATGCCGGCGGTCGACAGGAGAGCGGCAACTGCCACGATACTAGTCATTTCTCTGCGAAGACTGATCATGATTCCCTCGCTTTTGGACTTCACAAGTCAGGCCGCGGTGCAACACCGCGAACGACAGATAGCCATTCTCTGGAGAAGACCTGGGAATGTCAAACAGGAATTCTAAAGGGAATGGCTATCGGGTCGCTGCCAGAGGAACGACGATTCGATGGAATTCTCGTGGCGAGGGTGTCGAACTAGCCGCGGAAAGGTCAATCTCCGCGGCTGTTCACAGTAATGAGT
>JBAWCO010000362.1:0-8326 GCA_049590315.1 Occallatibacter sp.
AAAATTGCTGTACTTCAGGAAGGCACGAAACGGACGTGCAATGCCGCACCGTGCACAGGATTGTGTCCCCAACTCACCGAGCGGAATCGACTTGGTTTTCCAGCCGTAGAAGATCATGAGGCCACCATTCTAAAGAGGATGCGCAAATTGTAGAGAATCTAGTTTTGTCCCGTGAATTCCCCATTTGGGGTATCAAAGGGGAACTAGCTCAAACTGCTGAGGCGCCATCTTCGGCCCCTTCCCAAAACTCGCACCATCCGAAGGCTATGCAATAGAGGTCATACCTCTATACAGGCATCCATTCGGAATAGTGATGCATTTCCTCATAAATTTCGGCATTTTGTCTTTATTGATTGACAATTACAAATGGAAATGACTAGACTCCCCGGCTGAGTGGTCTGACCAATTCAGACCCGTTCCCCGCAAAACGCAATTCCCCCAGGAGGTTCCCCTATGACTAGTTTTCGTCCAAGTCGATTCCACACGACAGCGGCCATCCTGTTTTTCGCAGCATCGGCCAGTGCACAAACCTACGCAACCGGCGACCCTCGCAACCCCTCCGAACCGAGCACGCCGGCGACTTGCGAGACGCTTGACGCGCAATTCACTTCCTCGCAGGTCGACATCGCAACTCCGCCAACCAGTGACGACACCTCCCGCATCCAGGCTGCACTCAACTCCTGCGAGAACAGCGGAGAAGCTGTGGTCCTGCATACCAACGGTTCAGACAACGCATTCCTCAGCGGAAAGCTCACCATCGAGAGCGACGAAAGCCTGGTCATCGATTCCGGCGTCACGCTCTACGGGAACAACAGCTATAACAGCGAGTCCGAGCTCATCGACGTCACCAGCAGCAACACGGGGATTTTCGGTTCGGGCACGATCGACGGGCGTGCCAACGTGCATACATTCAGCTCGACGCCGCGTCTGGTGCAGACCAAGAACGCGAGCAACTTCAACATTGCCAACATCACGCTGCAGAATGCGGCTCACCCCAACCTCTACATCCAGGGTGGCAGCGGCGCCACAGTGTGGAATGTCACCATCAACACCTCGCCCACACAGGCAAACGCTGACGGCATCGACATCGACAGCATCAGCGACGTTACAGTCGCCAATTCCAACATCACCGCGGGCGACGACGGCATCGCCGTCAAGACCAATGCCGCTGCCGCTTCGAATATTACTGTGAAGAACACCAACGTCTACGGCACCCACGGACTGTCTATCGGCAGCCAGACCTTCGACGGAGTGACCAACGTTCTCTTTGAGAACAATTACGTGTATGGCAAGAGTTCCAGCGGTACGGCTTCCACCGACGCCAATGCCATCAACATCAAGACAGACAAGGATTGCGGAGGGTTGGTGAAGCAGGTGACCTACCAGAACACCTGCATCCGGTACGCCAAACACCTGATCATCGTGAACGCCAACTATGGAAGCTGCAGCGGCACCTCGGGCACCCCGCAGTTTCAGGAAATCATCGTCAACGGCGTGAAGTCGGAGAATTCAGTGTCAGGTGCCTACGAGACGCTCGCGGGCTACAACTCCAGCAACCTCGGGCAGATTTACCTCGGCAACATCGATCTCGACAGCAATACGCAGAACGAGGACCAGTACTTCAACACCTTCCTGGACACTGTGAACGGCCTCGATCCATCAGGCACGGACGTAACCAACGGCACTTGGAGTGCGAGCGGCAGCGTTCCGAACTGCTCCTTCGCATTCTGATCGCAGCCGCAAACCGAGATTCCGTCTGTTGCATAGAGATCGGCGCATTCTGTCGGGTGCGCCGATTTCTCTTTGTCGGAAATCGCGGAGTCCGCCTGCTCGCTATCGAGTCCGAGGCGGCGCTGGTTTCGTGTCTGCCATGGCCTTGTCGATGTCGGTATAAAGCTCGGTCTGCGGATTCTGAACTTCAATGAACGGTGCGCCCTTGCTGTTGGAAGCAACAATGAAGATAGTTGGCGTTTTCCCGATTCCGGTGCGTTTGGACAGTGCGTTGTCTGCTTCGACCTCAGCAGTCAGTTTGCCTTGCGGGTCCATCGCAAATGGCAGTGCAATCCCATGACTCCGAGCAAAATTCGCGGTGAACTGGCTCAGCATTCCCGTGTTGTAAATGGAGGTCTGATTCGCGAAGACCGCGTCGCGGTACTCGTTGCCCAAGGCCTTGCTCTTCAAGTCGAACCAACGCGCATTCACCGCCGCCACCGGGCTCCAGATGTGGGAGGGGATCAGCAGTTCGTGACGAATCCAGGGAATTTGATATTTTGCCGCGGCGGCTTTCAACACCGGGTTCGCGGCAGCGCAGGCTGGGCATTCAAGATCGTCAAATTCCACAATGGCCACACGCGCCCCTGCTGGTGGATGTAGTGCGGAAGCATCGCGCACATGGGTCATGCTCGGTGCAGCGCCAAACTGTGCATGCAACACCTCGCCTGTCACCAGCAAGAGCGCGCCGCAGGCAAGCAGAAACAAACCGCAAATGAGGTTACGTCTAACTGAAGCGAAGCGGGCAAAGTAAACGTAGTTGACCATTTACTTTAGACGACTCACTTCACGTCGCGGTTATACAAAAATTGCGTGAATCGTGCCCAGCCACGGGTTCACTTCGACCGCGTGTCGGCAATCGCCTGGTCAATCATCTGATACAACTTCGTACGGTCCACAACCTCGACAAACGGTGCACCCTTGCTGTTGGCCGTGACCACCCAGATCGTCGGCGTATGCTCAATGCCGATGCGCTGCCCCAGCGCGTAATCGGCCTTCACCTCGCTGATCAGCTTGCCCTGCGGGTCAATCGCAAACGGCAGCGCGATGTGGTGGTCCGCCGCGAATTTTTGCGTGAACTGGTTCAGAGCATCTGGGCTGGTGATGGACGCCTGGTTAGCGAACACTTCATCGCGGTACTCGTCGCCCAGAGCCTTACCCTTCAGGTCAAACCACCGCGCATTCACCGCGGCGATCATGCTCCACGCGTGGAAGGGAAGCGGGAAATCATGTCGTATCCAGGGAATGTGGTACGTAGCCGCGGCCTGTTTCAGCACAGGATTCGCACGTCCGCAGTCTGGACATTCCATATCTTCAAATTCCACAATCGCCACACGTGCACCCGCCGGCGGACGAAGCGCCGAAGGGTCGTGCACCTGGGTTCCAGCAGACGGTGCGCCGAACTGTGCGAAGGCGACCGTTGCCGTCAAAAGGATAGCCATAGTCAGGGTCAGGCGAAACCCCGCGCGATGAATGCCGGCGGGGAAGGAAGTGGCAAGGCGAACAAAGCGATGCATAGCGGTTGGACGGCTCCCTACACCCCATTGTAACGGGAGAAATGCCGGAAAGTTGTTCCGCTATTGGCGATCCCGCTTTCGCGCAGCAATCCATTGCCGCCATTTGTAGTCGGCAAATACCGACGCGACGATCACCACAATCGCCGCGATCCCCAGCACCAGCTTCATCGCCCAACCACCAGCACTGTAAAGGTCCCTGGAACCATCGGAGCGCGCGGCCGTGGATTCTCCGGCGTTGCGGCAGGACGCGTACCAAATTCCGCGGTCACCAGGTAAATGCGGTCAGTGCCGGCATCGTAAGCCATGGTTCGCGCCCCGCGTTGCGTCGGCAAACTCTCGGCAGTGGGGTATCCGGCAGCGCTCGCATCCACAACCGAGAGAATTCCCTCCCCGCAAGATGCGAAGGCCAGTTTGTGAGCCTCATCCCATCCCGCCGCATCTGGGCCATCGCCGATGCCTGGCGTCGCGAGCAATTGGCCACTGTGCGCGTCGACCACAACCATCTTTTTGCCATCGCACGCTGAGAACAGCCGCCCGCCCGTACTGTCGTAAGCCAAACCGCTCGGGCTGTCGCAACCCGCCAGTGGCCACGTCGCCGTAATGGTGTCGGTCTTCGCATCCAACCGGACAATCTCGTTCTTGTCTTCAATGTTGTCGAATATCGTTCCATGGCCATCGGCCACCGGAAACTCCGGAGTACCGGGTAGCGGAATCGTGGTAATCACCTTGCGCTGCGCCGTGTTGATCACCGAAGCGCTTCTGCCGTGCCCGTTAAACGCCCATACAGTTCGTGTCGAAGGTTCAAACACAATTGCATCGGGCCCCTGTCCCACTGGAACCGTAGCGACAGTCGCCAGCGTTGCACGGTCGAACACCACCACTGCGTTCTCTCCGCCATCAGAGATGTATCCGAACTTCCCCGCATCGTCCAACGCCACGCCGTGGATCCCATGCAATCCCGCAATGCTCCCCACAATCTTGCCGGTCTGCGTATCCACCACATCCACACGAGCGCCGCGCGTCACATAGAGCCGATGTGCCGCTGAGTCAACGGTTATGTAATCCCAGCCCCCTTCGCCACCCAGCTTCCAGCGATCGACAATGTGATAAGGTTGCTGCGCCGCAAGCAGACACGGCACGCTGAGCGCACCACAAAACAGCGCCACAGCCATGCAAGACCGGGCAAAAGGATTCGAGCCAAATTTCATCAACATCAAATACTCCTCATAAACTAGGTGAATCAAGCCTTTTCGATGCCGTTAGAAGTGTGTCACAGCGGTATCAGTATTTGCCCAGAGCGCCGCTGACCACGCGCAATTCCGGGTCAAATGTTCGTGTCAGCGGCAGCCGCACCGTTGCTGTCGTGCCTTGATGGCGCTTGCTGGCAAGCACAATGGTCCCGCTCGCTTTCTGCGCAATCGCCTTGCAGATCGCCAGTCCCAGCCCTGTTCCGCCCGTGTTGCGTGTCCGTGACGGATCGCCGCGGAAAAAGCGGTCAAAGACATGCGGCAACACTTCAGCGTCAATTCCATCGCCATGATCTTCAATCTCCAACACCACGTCGTTTCCCTCCATCGTCAAACGAATGTCCACCGTCGACGCGGGCGGGCTGTGCTGCAAAGCATTCAACAGCAGATTCGATACAAGCAAAGTGCAATCCTCCTCCGCCACCGCGATTTGCGCATCGCTGAAGTCTGCGTGCTTACCCGCGAACACGACCCGAACTTCGCGCAGCGCGGCAACAGAATCCAGTTGGCTGATGACATCCCAAATGCACGCGAACAAAACACTCGCTGGCACCGTCCCCGCCACATCTCCTGCGTTCTCTTCCCGAGCCAGTGTCAGCATCTTCGCCACAATCTCTTCCAGGCGCAGGCAGTCCGCAAGGCAGCGCTCCAGTCCAGTTTTGTATTCCACGCCCGTGCGCCGCTTCATCGTCAGCAGTTGCAGGCTCGACTTCACCACCGCCACCGCCGTCTTCAACTCATGCGCGGCATCGCTCACAAATGTCTTCTGCTGCAGGAACGATCGCTCCAGTCTCTGCAGAACGTTTTCCAGCGCTTCCGTCAGCGGCGCCAATTCCGGCGTATTCCGCGCGCTGGCAGGTGGATCGAAATTCCACGCGTCCACGGATACTTCTGAAGCCATCGCCGCCAGTTTCCGCAGCGGCAGCAGTCCGCGATGAAGCAGCCACGCAATCAGCGGCCCAGTCACGATCAGCAGAAGAATGCTGCCCACCGCATAAAATTCCACTGCCCCCCGAATCGCATTCCATACATGGTCCGTAGGTGCACCATACAGGATGCTGACCTTGCGCATCTTGCCGCCGCCCGCTGCGCCTGGATCCACCGTCCTGAATCCATGAATGCGAATCGCCTTGTAATGGCGGTTGTTCACCGTCAACTCCGCGTATCCGTCGCGTGGAGCGGCCGATACATCAACGCCCGCTCCCTGCCAGTTCGCTGAACGCCCCAGCAGTCGGCCGCTCTCGCCATAGACTTCGTAAATATCATCAGGTGGCAGATGCAAATCCGCCTGGTTCAGCATCACGCTGTCCGCTCCATCTTCGGCATCCTGCACCGCGCCCAGCACTGAGTCGGCGCGGCCATGAATCAGAATGTTGAACGCTCGAAAATGTGCATGGCGTTCGTAGCCGAACGAGAGAACCACCACAAGCACTGAAGAAACCAGCTCCACCGCCAGAACTGCAACGATCAGGCGGAAGGCGATCGAGCGCGGCTCAGGAAACACCCTCATCGCTGTCGATCCGGATCGGCCGCAATCGCCGTATTCGGCTCAAGCTCCCCACGCCCCTCAGCCGCCATGCGGTATCCACGCCCTCGCATTGTTTCAATCACTGCGGCAGGTTCAGCGTCTGATGCGCCCACCGCCGCGTCCAGTTTTTTGCGAAGGTTGGACACATGCGCCTCGATCACATTCGAGTGATGCTCCCAGTTGAAGTCGTAAAGGTGCTCCAGCAACTCGCGCTTGCTTACAATCACGCGTGGTCGATGCACAAGGTATTCGAGGATGCGATACTCCGTCGGCGAGAGATCCACAAACACGCCGCCCCGGTGGACGGTTTGCTCCAGCGTGTTTACCTCCAGATCAAGAATAGCGAGCGTGGGATGGGCCGCGCCCTTGCCGCGCCGGATCAGCGCCTTCGCCCGCGCTATCAATTCGCCCAGGTCGAAGGGCTTTGCAAGATAGTCGTCGGCTCCCGCATTCAAGAGCTGAATAATCGAGTCTGCCCCATCTTTTGCCGTGAGAATCAGCACCGGGACGCGGTCCTGGCGCGCGCGTAGCCGCTTCAACAGCCCCAGCCCATCCAGTTTCGGCAGCATCAGGTCCAGTACAATCAGGTCGTAGGTCACTTCGCGGCACAACTCGTCGCCGGCCTCGCCGTCTTCCGCCCAATCCACCGCGAATCCAGGCCCATCGCGCAGCGCCGCCGCCAGGTTGTCGGCCAGCCGGACTTCATCTTCCACTAGCAGTACGCGCATTTTTGTGCAAGACTCTCCCAACCATTATCTTCTCCGTTACGTTAAATGAAGCTGAAGCAAAAAGGACATTTGCCGCCACCAGTCCCGCCCGGATGCATTACCCTCATAGGAGCCACCCACGGCACAAGGGATCCCAATCTTGCGCATTGTTCTTTCGAACATCGGTACCTTCGGCGACATCAATCCTTTAATCGCCATTGCCTTGGAACTCAAGCACCGCGGCCACGTCCCCGTCATGGCCGTCCCCGCCGTTTTTGGCCCGAAAATCATTCCGCTTGGCCTCGAGTTCCACGCCGTCCGCCCCGACATCGACCCTGAAAACACGCTGATGGCCGAGATGGTGTACGACGTACGAAAGGGTACCGAACGCGGCCTCCGCGAATTTCTTTTTCCCGCCCTCCGTCAAACCTACGACGATCTGCTCGACGCCGTCACCTGTCCCGAGCGTGCCGACCTGATGCTCCTCGGCGAACTCAATTACGCGGGCCCCATCGTCGCTGAAATCACCGGAATTCCCTGGGCCAGCTACGTCCTCGCTCCGCTCTCGTTCTTCTCCGCCTTCGACCCGCCGGTCCTGCCCATGTATCCCCGTCTTGCGCGTGCTGACAAAGCCGTACCCGGCATGGGACGCGCTATCAAGCGCCTCGCCCGTCTCGTCAGCCGTAAGTGGCCAGAGCCCATTTACGATCTCCGCAGCCAGTTCGGCCTGCCCAAAGGAAAGAACCCACTCTTCGACGCCAAGCACTCGCCCTACCTCGTCCTGGCCTTGTTTTCTCGCGCTCTGGGTCACGAGCAGAAGGACTGGCCGGAGAACTCCCTCATCACCGGTTTTTGCTTCTACGACTCCGACGCGGGAAATTCCAAACTGCCTGAGAGTCTCGAGAAGTTTCTCACCGCGGGCCCGCCGCCAGTGGTCTTCACTCTCGGCTCGGCCGCTGTTCTTGCCGCTGGAAAGTTCTACGAGCACTCGGCGCGCGCGGCCATCCGGCTCGGCATCCGCGCCGTGCTGCTGATCGGCGGGGACCCACGCAATCGCCTTCGCCAGGAGTTGCCCGATTCCATCTGCGTCGCCGAATATGCGCCCTATTCCGGCCTCTTTCCCCGCTCAGCCATGGTCGTTCACCAGGGTGGCGTCGGCACCACTGCGCAATGCCTCAAAGCGGGCAAGCCCATGCTCATCATGCCTTACTCGCATGACCAGCCAGACAACGCCCGCCGTATGCGCCGCCTCAAAGTCGCCCGTGTCATTCAACGCGGCAACTACACGCCCCTGCGTGTCGCCCGCAAGCTTAAGGCCATGCTTGCCGAGCCTCTCTTCGCGCGTCGCGCAGAGGTGATAGGGCGCCGTCTCGAACTGGAAGACGGTGTCCGCTCCGCCTGTGATGCCCTCGAAGACCTCTACCGCAAGACGCGGTAATCCGCACCCTGCGTCAGTTGCGGCGGGGTATCAATGCTGCACGGCTATCACTTCCGTCTCGTAGGGATCGAGCGGACATCATCGCATCGCTCGCGGTCTTCTTGCCGGCATCCTTGTCT
>JBAWCO010000363.1:0-3017 GCA_049590315.1 Occallatibacter sp.
GACTGCGACACAAACACAACTGCTATTTATGAAACACGCCGCTTATCGAAACAAATGCGGCACAAACCGGCTGGTGTTCGTAGTAACCATCCCCGCCGACTCCCGAATCCCCATCCCCGCCGGCTCCCCATCAATCAGCCAGCTTCCAATCACCGCGGTGTTCCCGCCATCCACCGCCAGCGAAGCCAGCTTCTGAAATACAGCCTTCTCCGCGCCTGATGCAGACTTCGAATCCTCGCCGCCTTCCTCCGCCACCCAATTGCGAAACACGGTAACTCCCGCACCTTCGCGTCCGAACAGCGGCTTCCGCACGTAGTCCTTCAAACTCCGCGGTCCGTCGAGATATGCAGGCAGCAGCAGTTCGTGATTCGGATTCAGCTCCCACAAAATCGCCAGCAGCGCCTTGTTCGACCACATCATCTTCCAGATCGGCTCAACCCAATTCACCCTGTCCATGGTTTCCAGCGCGTGCGGCCCAAACGTCTCGCCCAGCAGCCACTCCCACGGATACAGCTTGAAGATGCTTTCAATCGGCCGCCGCTCCAGGTCCACAAAGCGCGCCTTCGCATCTTCCCAACCCACTGAGTGCATCGCGATCGGCGCCGTCGTGTGTCCCGCCTGCTGCGCCGTGTCTCTCAGATAGTTGATTGTCATAAAGTCTTCTTCGCTGCCGTCATGGCCAAAGTAGACCGGCTGTTTGAGATACGGAAGCAGGTCCTTCCACTTCGCCACCAGCTTCTCGTGCAGTGAATTGAACTGGTCCTCTTTCGGAAAGCATTCCTCCAGCCAGTACCACTGGATCACCGCAGCCTCCACCAACCCCGTCGGAGTGTCCGCGTTATATTCCAGCAGCTTGATCTGCCGCCCATCGTAAGCCAGGTCCAGTCGTCCATACAGCGCTGGCGGCTCGGAGTTCCAAGTCTCGCGAATGCGCGCCGCCGCTGCCGCAGGAATGTTCATCTCCTCCAGCCGGTTATGGTCCAGGATATGGTCGCCAGCGGCTAGCGCCAGCTTCTGAATCTCCGCCGTCGCCGCTTCCAGCCGGTCAACCTCGGCCGATGAAAACTCCCAGTAAGCTGACTCATCCCAGTAAGGAGTGCCGTCTGCCAGCGTGTGGTAAGTCAACCCGTGCCGCGCCACTGCAGCCTGCCAATCATGCCGTGGATCGATGGAGTGACGTCGCATTACTCGCCCCCGCCGCCGTGGCCGCCGCTTTCGCCGCCCCCGCCGTGGCCGAACCCGCCTCGTGTGACGCCGGCCTCGCTGGGCGTGGCGCTGCCGCCAACTACGGCATCGCCGACATGACCACCGGACGAGCCGCCATAGAGATAGTGGTAGCCCGTCGACTGGCTATGGCAATACGAATCCGGTGCGATTCGCCCGAGAGAATCGACACAATGGTGCTGTTCTGGCGGTTCGCAGCCGGTCGTAGACAACGCCAGCGCCGCCAGCAAAGTAAGTGGCACTTCACGAGATTTGCGCATTGAACTGCAACCATGCTCACCTTTTCCAGCTTCGATTGCAAGTCCGCCAAGCTGTATCGGTGAACCCGACCCTTTCAAGTCAAAAAACCGTCACCCTCGCGCCAAGCCAATTCACGGTTTCTTCAAAGGGTTCTCGGGCCGCTAGAAGGCCGTTCATGGCGCCCGGCAATTTAGACTAACCAAAGACCTCAGGCACGAAATGGAGTGTTCTTGAAAAAGAAACAGTTGATCCTTGGTTTGTTGGTATTGGCCGCACTCGTCGCCCTCTGGTTTTGGGGACGCGACAAAATTCACTTCGACTTCGGGGTCTTTCGCGCCCAGCTCGCGCTCGCCGACTGGCGCACCATCGCCATTGGCCTCGCCTGCATCTACTTCGCCTACGTCCTTCGCGCCGTCCGCTGGGCTCTGCTCATGAAGCACACCAAGCGCGTGCCCCTGTTTTCGCTGCTCGGCACTCAGGTCATCGGCTTTACCGCGGTCGCGCTCATAGGCCGCGTCGCAGACCTCGTCCGTCCCTATCTCGTCGCAAAACGAACTGCACTGCCGCTCAGCACCCAAATCGCCGTTTACATCGTCGAGCGGCTCTTTGACGCAGGCTCGATGGCGTTGATTTTTTCTTCCGTCATTCTGCTTTCCCCCGCGGGCTCTTTGCCCCATCCCGAAATCGTCAAGAAGGCTGGCTACTGGGGACTCGCCCTCACTGTCTGTGGCGCAATCTTCCTTGTCATCGTGCGCCTCGCTGGCCCCCTCGTAGCCTCCTTCTTTGAACACGCCTTCGGAATGATCTCGAAAAAGCTCGGCCAGGCCGCGGGAGATAGGATTCGCACCTTCCATGCAGGCCTTGACACCATGCGCTCGTTCTCTGATTTCGGCGCGGTCACAGGTCTCTCGCTCGGCATGTGGCTCGTCATCTCCCTCGCTTACCTTGAAGTCATGCGAGCCTTCGTCGCCAGCCCGCAGCTCGGGTCCATGACCCTTGGCAAAGCGATGTTGATGCTCGCCACCAGCGGCGTAGCCAGCGTCGTTCAATTGCCCATCATTGGCTGGTTCACGCAGATCGGCATCGTCGCCGCGGCCATGGCTAATTTCTATGGGGCCTCGCCCGAAGCATCCACCGCATGCGCCGCCACAGTTCTGCTCGTCACCTTCTTGGGCATTGCCCCCATAGGCCTGATCTGGGCACAGTTTGAACACGTCAGCCTGCGCAAAATCACTTCGGAAAGCGAACACGCCGGCGACGAGCTTGCGGAAGAGAACCCATCTGAAGGACAAAGATAGCAAGCTCCCAAATCCCAAAATTGCGGCTTAACAGCTTGATGAAAAACTCATACGGGCGGTAGGCCGGGGATTCATCCCCGGCAAAAGGGTTAATAGAATCAACTTGGGCTTCACAGGCTGCGGAAAAACTCGATTCCTACACGCTTTGTAACAGTCGCGCACCGGCATTTCCGACCCGCGATGGATGAAACGGGGCGATGGTGTAGAGTTTTCTTGCGCAGTGGCATCGAGGTCGTCATTTCCCTGGTGCAGATA
>JBAWCO010000364.1:0-10766 GCA_049590315.1 Occallatibacter sp.
ACCTCCTCGTTGAGAATGATTCGCTCAAAGTCGCTGAGATCTCATCGGATTCCTATGGCCGCAAAGCTCGCTATCTGGTAGGTGAAGTTTCGTTTCTCCAATTCGCATCTTCCTTCTACAAGGGTTCCTATCTATCGCACGGAACGGCACTTCATCTCCACGGACTCGCAACTCTCGGGCCGACTTTTGTAAACCATGACCGCCTTGTCGTGAGCCGCGACCAGGCGCTCATCCCCGCCGACGAGAGCTTGGATGGAAACCGACTTCGGCGCGGAGAAGGTCAGATCGTACAGAGACCGCCCTTTGCTCTGCTCGCTCCCATCCGGACTAATGCGGTCCGCGCTGTGCCGAGGCCGAAGGAACTCTTCGGTCTCCGGGTGCAGCCCCTCACGTACAGCTTCAAATTGCTTCTGGGTTACTTCTCCGCGCAAGCCGAGCAACTCCGCCCCGCGTCCATGCCATTCACCTTGAACGCGGCGGTGCTCATCGTAATAATCGCTGTGTTCGAGATGCCGCTGCGCATACCCGGCACCGCCCGACATGGCTCGGATAGTTAGCACATCCCGACGCTATCGCTGTTCGAAATGCGGATGCAAGCGGTAACATCGTGGTGCCCTGAGTGTCTTGCGCGCAGATTCGGCCATAGTTTTTGTCTGTTGTGGCATAGATAGGAAGTCTTGGACTCGGAAGGGCATCTTGCGGCACTGTGGGGTATGAGGTGGATACTCCATGACCATTTCGACGATGCACGTTGGAGCCATGCGGACAGGTGAAGCGGGGCCATTTGTGATTCTCTCTTCTCCGACGAACGACGTTTTCCCTCTGAGTGAATATCGACACGAACGGCTGCTGAATAGCATCGAGGCTGCTGCTGTCCTTGGTATCCATCCGAGGACGCTTCAGCGTATGGCACGAAGCGGTCAGATTCGCGGGATACGTGTCGGGAAGCTTTGGCGCTTTCGACGCTCGGAGATCGACATGTGGATTGAGAGAAAGCTGGCCTCTTGAGGCGAGACCAGGGACAGCACACGAAGCTAGTCCATCGCTCCCTCAGGATTGCTGGATGATTCTGCAAGCGTCAATTCCCAGCGTCGCGCCGAATGGCATTCTCGCTGCGCTCGTTCTGGAAGTAGACACCGTCCTAAGCCTGACGGCTTAGGACGGCTGTAATAGACCAGTGGCACTGGATGAAACTCGAACAACATCGGACCAAGTTCGGCAGTGATCGATGGTTGTTCGATGGCGTTCGAGCTTCGGGTTCTGTCCGCCAGGGGATTAGAAAAGGTGGAGTGCACAATCACACTCGCTGTCCTGAATTGCGCAGTAGACTTCAAGAAGGCATGAATCGCGCCATCCTGACCGAAGATAAACTTCCGCTCGCTTCGCCCACCAACGACGGTACAATTCGGGCTAGTCAGAGCCGGAGAGGAGATTTCAAACAATATGCCAGAAGCAGGAAGCATGCAACGGGACAACGCGCGCATTTCTTCCGAGCTATTCGGGGCATATCTCAAGTGCCCGACCAAATGCTTTCTACTGGCTGCTGGCGAACCCAAGGCAGATAATGCTTATTCCGCGTGGGCTGCGGAGCGTAATCGCGCATATAGAGTTGCGGGCATCAAGAAACTGGCTGCGCAGTTTGATCCGAGGGAGATCATGAGTGGTGCTCCACTCGACGTTTCGTGGGCTTCGCGGAAATCGGGGCTGGCTATCAACACGCCAACGAGGGTTAACAAACTCGAAACGGTCATTCATGCCGTGGAGTGGATTGCCGATAAGCAGAATAGCAATTCGGGCACCTCGCTCATTCCTGTCCGCTTTGTCGCCGACAATAAGCTGACCCACTCCGACAAACTGATGCTTGCGTTCGATGCGCATGTTCTGGCCAACTTTCTGAACCAGCCCGTGGTGGCAGGCCACATCGTACATCGCGACGATTTCAAGACGCATAAGGTCAAAACCTCCGAGGTAGAGCGCGAGGTCAAAAAGACCGTCGGCAAAATCAGTGCATTATTGTCGGGTTCAGATCCGCCCAAGCTGGCACTCAACCGCCATTGCCCCGAATGCGCGTATCAGGAGCGATGCCGCAAGCTGGCCGCAGAAAAGGACGACCTGAGCCTGCTGGTCGGATTGTCAGACAAGGAAAGAGCGAAGCTCAACGGCAAGGGTATATTCTCTGTAACTCAGTTTTCCTACACATTCCGTCCGAGGCGGCGATCAAAGCGTCAGGCTGGTCGGCCCGAGAAATACCATCATGCACTGAAAGCTTTAGCTATCCGAGAAAAGAAAATCCATGTGGTCGGGACACCTCAACTGAAAATCGAAGGCACGCCGGTGTTTCTCGATGTTGAAGGGCTGCCAGATCGTGACTTTTACTATCTCGTTGGGCTGCGCTGGCCAACCGCGAACGGTGTGGAGCAGCGCAATTTTTGGGCTGACGCGTCTGTAGACGAAGCGAGACTTTGGGCTGACTTTCTGGCAGCGCTGTCCACGATCGCGTCACCAACTATCGTCCACTACGGTAGTTTCGAGACGGCCTTTCTCAAAAAAATGAGCGATCGCTATTGTGCACCGCCTGAAGGCTCGGTAGCGGCCAGTGCCATAGTATCCGCAGTCAATCTCCTTTCCTTCATCTTCGCGCGAATCTATTTTCCGACCTATTCAAACGGCTTGAAGGACATTGCCAGGTACCTTGATTTCAAATGGAATGACCCTGGCGCATCCGGCCTTCAATCCATCGCCTGGCGGCACGAATGGGAACGCCTCCGCGACCTCGCGCTGAAGGAAAGACTGATCCGCTATAACGTTGACGATTGCGAGGCATTGGAGGTAGTCAGTAACACAATCACAAGTCTCGTTAAGAACGTTTCAGAAAGCAGCAAATCGGCGCGAGAGATCGATATCGTTTATACAGAAGATCTTGGGAAACTTCTTGATACGAAATGGACAAAATTCAAAAGCTCCATTGCTGGGTTGGAACAGATAAATGATGCGGCGCAATGGGATTATCAGCGCAGCAGGGTCTACGCGCGACCGGAGCCGATAAAACGACCCAGTCCCACAAACTCTGATAAATCACCGCGGCTGAAACGGCAGAATTACACGGACATTGTATGGATACCTCCAAATGATTGTCCGAAATGCGCAAGTAAGAAGCGCACAAAGGACAGAGTGATTCTACGTCATGTCCAAGACATTCTTTTTGGGACGACAAGCTTAAAGCAACGATTTGTAAAACATGTTTTTCAGACATATCAATGCCGCACTTGCGGACATGTTTACGGCCTAGACGAAAGATATAGGGCGAAAGCCTATAAGTATGGTTGGAATCTACTATCATATGTTATTTTCCATACCGTTGGGTTGTGTATGCCCCAACGCACCGTTCACCGTAGCGCTCAGAGGCTATTTGGACTTACATGTCCGCGAACCCTTATAAACCAGTCAAAAGCGAGAGCATCCAACTATTATGCGCCGACTAAGAAATCAATTCTGGAACGAATTGTCGCCGGTCATCTCGTGCATGCTGACGAAACAAGAGCTAACATCAAAGGAAAGCTCGCCTATGTTTGGGTCCTCACCAATCTGCATGAGGTGGCATATATTCTTGCCGACAGCAGAGAGGGGGAACTTATTCAAAGATTGCTGGAGGATTTTAAAGGTGTTCTCGTGTCTGATTTTTACGCCGCTTATGATTCGATCCCGTGCCCTCAGCAAAAATGCCTTATCCACCTTATGCGGGACTTGAACGACGATGTTTTGCAAAACCCTTTTGACGAAGAGCTGAAGTCCATAGTGACGGATTTCTCCAAAGTATTGCAGGCGATCATCGCGAATATTGATCGCCGCGGGTTGAAAAAGTATTTTCTGAGAAAACATGCGAAAGGTGTTGCTAGATTTTATAGGATGCTGGATCGTGCCTCATTCAAAAGCGAAGTGGCTTTGAAAACTCAAAAGCGGTTGGAGAAAAACCGCGACAAGTTATTTACGTTTCTACAGTATGACGGCGTGCCATGGAATAACAACAATGCTGAGCATGCGATTAAGGCATTCGCGAAGCTGCGCGATATTGTTTCCGGCTCTTCAACAAAAAAGGGCATAGACGAATATCTAACGCTCCTCAGCATAAGCCAGACCTGCGAGTATCAGAAAATTGATTTCCTGAATTTTCTGCGGTCAGGTGAGAAAGACCTCGCCATCTATGCGGCGAAACACAATAGGCTGTCATTGAAGATGCGAGACAATGTTGTAGTTCCTGAATAAGTTTCTGTCACCCTACCAATTTGTTACGAAACGGTCTTCATTTTCATGGTTCGTCTTGCCGCTCGGGTTGCATCTGATAACCCGCGAGCCAGATCCAATAGTGATCTGGTTCATATGGATCGCTGACATAGGCAAGATTCTGATGACGACGGGCACCAGCATTGCTAAACCATATCGGCTTCTGCAACCAGATAGACCTGTTCAGCCGGGTCGGCGGCGAGTTGCTGAAGCTCGGGAGAGAAGCCGCCTAAAGCAAAGAGAATGTAACGAGGCTTTTTGCGCCAGCGCGCATCGGGAAGGCTGGCAACCTTGGCTTGCAAGACGCTCAGGTCGTTTAGCCGCGTCACGCTCTCTGTGCGCCACTTGCACTCGCCGAAGAGAAATTTTCCGCCGTCGAGTTCAGCCACGAGGTCTATCTCCGTGCGACCATCCCGGCTCCAGTATCGGGCCATCTGTCGAACGTTGAGGCCGAGGCGCTGCTGAGCGTTCCGTTGGAGCCATTGGCCGCATATCTCTTCGAAAACCGACCAACCCATGTATTCGGACAGACGCGGAGCGACCTGTGCAGCGTATACCGTGGTCGGATCGGAGAATTGCAGGGCGCTCGCCAACGGAGCAACGAAGCGATACCAGAAGGTCAGAAAAGGGTCGGCAACACGATACAGCGCTCTGCGCTCGGAGCTTTCGCCGAAGGGAAACTCACGGCGAATCCAGCCCAACTCCAGCAAGGTTCGCAGGGAGCCGGAAAGTGCACCGCGCTCCACGCCAATCAACTGCTGAATGCCATTGAATTTAGTTTCGCCGCCGGCAATCGCGGCCAGGATGGCATTGTATGGAGCAGGGTCGCGGATTTGTTCGCTGCCGAGCAGGAACCTTACTTCATTTTCCAGTATTGCGCGTGGCTGCATCAGCAGCGTGACAATCTCCTCGGCTGGAGGATGCGACGTATCTACGAGTGCGTGGTAGCGCGGCGTTCCGCCAAAAACACCGTACATCAGTAGCTTCTCGACAACTCCGTAGTGGGGGCTATCTGCGTAGAAGGCCGCCACGTCTTCGTAGTGAAGCGGGTCGAGGTGAAAAATTCCGGCATTGAATCGCCCGAACAGGGGAGCGCTCTCTTGACCGAGAGCGGCCATGGCCGAGAGCTGCGATCCGCAGAGAACTATGAATAGCGGAGAATGCACGGCTTCGCGATCCCACCATGCTTGCAGGATGGAAGGCAATTCCGGAGTCTGATCCACCAAGTACGGGAATTCATCGAGGATAAGAGCAAAGCGCCCTGCGGCCTTCTTACGTTCCTTCGTTTGCTGTGAGGCGTAGCGAAGAAGAGCGTTCCATGAAACCGCAATATCCTCGGCGGCGACACCGTCGGAGGGCAGGGCACCGATCAATTGGCGGGCGAGCGTGAGCCGTTGTGCAGCGGCAGTGGACTGCTCTGCTAGAAAGTAGCAGTGTGGCTTTTCGTGCCCGTCCCCGTCTATGCCAGCCGTGAAGTAGCGCTGCAAGAGGAATGTCTTGCCCAACCGCCTTCGTCCATACAGGAGCAGCATCTGCCCACCGGCCCCGTGGCGCTTCCAGGCACGATCCAAGGCAGCAAGTTCGGGCTTTCGGTCATAAAAAGGATCTGGCTTGATGGTCATGCTGGGCATTGGCTGGATGGCCGTTCCTTCTAATACACATTATGAATTGTCAGTTTATGATATGTCAACTCATAACAAGACAATATGAATGATGGCCAACGGGAGGGGTGTTTTTGGGCGAATACCTCGCATGAGCGATACAACGTTGTTCTATCGCTCATGCTCTGCACTGGGCTTTGCCTTTGCCTGGCTATCGCGATGCTGCTTTGCGCTGGCAGGCGTCGCAGAATTCTGCTGCGGCTCGGGCAATGGGACTGGTTCCGCAACGATGGGGGTTGGTGTTGCAGCCGTCGGAACTGAATCCCGCCAGCTTTGAATGCCCATGCCGCCAAACAGTCCGATCAGGAGAGTCGCACCGGCGATGAGCGGAATCCAAAGGCGTAGGAGATCGCTTCTCACTTCACGCAACAGCGCGTCCACGGCTTTGGCCCGGTTGTCCAAAGAATACGTCAATCTATTGTTCGCGGCCTCGATTTGAGCGACCGCTCCCCGTGAATCGGACAAATCGTGCAGAGCGGTCGAAAGCTCCCTCTGGGCGGTCGTCATGGCGACGCTGGTTGCTTGCAGACCTTTGACCGTCTCCGGTATGCCGGAGTTGAGAAAATGCTGGCGCAGGCTTTCACCCAGCAACTTCGCAATCTGCTCCGGGTCAAGACCGGCTTCGAGTTCGCTGGGAAGCCCTGACAGCCTCGACTCCAATTCCCGAACATAGCGGAGCGTCTTCTGCTGTGCTTCCTCTGAAAACTGTTGATGCAGTTCGAACATCTCCTGGAATCGCTCCCGCTCGTCGGCAATGTCTTTCGGAGTGTGGCGCGTGAGCAAAGCCAACGTGCCCATTGCCTCCAGAATTCGCAGCATTTCATCGTCTGGACTAAGTGTGCGAGTATGCGCAAGAACGCGATAATAAGCGGTCTGCAAATCCTTGGGGACAAGGCGAGCGAGAGAGTCAAAGAGAGTTGGCTCCCCCGCTACGATTGAGATCTTGGAAGTCGCTGGAGTTCCACTCATGGCAGGAACACCTGCTTGGCCCGGTCGAACTCAGAAAAGAGCCGACGCCGATAGCTCTGTGCGCGCATCACTAGGGACGCACGCTTCAGCTCCTCAACGGTGGCCTTACGATCTGCCACCTGTCCTAGTTGAATTCCATGCTGGCGGAGTGGATTTTCAAGCTCTGCGAGCCGGAACTCCATCTGCAATATCTCAGGAGAGAAAGCTTCACGGAAACGGATCGCCTGTCTAGTGGACCTCCAGTACGTGAAGTCTGCCGGAGAACTGGTAGCGTTCTCGACGACGACATACTCGACCCGCTCTTGCAGGCGGCTCGCCCAGGCAAGCAGGCTCTCGACGCTGGCCGGATCAGGCGTGACCACACCGACCGCCGTAAAACGCACACCGGTCTCAGCCACATCGTCGTGCATCGACTCAAACCAATCGGCTGCGACCTGCCCAGCGCCCGCGCCCATGTCGGCAAGAATGATCGGCGTCCCGCCGTCGAGATGATCGACAAATGCATCGAGACCCGCAGGAGTATGGATGTTGACTTTCGTCACGGTGCCGTTGAAGAAATGCTTCAGGGACCCGATGGTCTCTCGCGCGGCGAACGCCTTTGACGCAAACACTGTTGGGCGCCGCTCGAACTGCGATGAGGGTCTACCGAGGGCCGCAGTTGGTTCCCTGTCCTCCGGACTGGCTCGAACCTCGAATCAGGAAGCTGCTCAACGAGAAGGACACGAAAGAGACTTCGCACAATTCGCGCTTCCGGGGTCTTCCGTCAGCCCGGATCAATGAGCAAATGTGGTGGGCCCTGGTCGAAACTCTGTCTCACAGTTGTCCGAGCATCCTGTCCCGATTCGAATATCGCTACCCCTACCTAGATCGCGATCTTGTGTCTTTCCTCTTCCGAGTGCCGCGAGAACAACTGACGCGGCCCGGGCGTAGGCGTTCTCTGATGAGACGCGCGCTGCGATCCCTGGTTCCGCCGGAGATCCTTGAGCGGCGGCGCAAGGCACAACTTTCGAGGACGCCGTTGATCGCGTTCTTCAATTCACGCGCCGCTCTCAAGGAGCTTTGCACAGATCTCCGTACGGCGGACATCGGCTTGATCGATCAGGCCACCTTCGCTCGATCGATGGAACTGGTGACGAGTGGCAAACAGACCACTGAGTGGGGGATGCTGTTGCGCGCCATCCTGTTCGAGTTTTGGTTGAGAAGCAACACCGGCCTCGATTGCCGGAACCGCTCCTGCCCGGTCACGAGCGGCTATGCGCTCGACTAAAGAGATCCGGGACGGCTAGGTCGGATCTGACCATGACGTAACGGAAATTCAGCAAGAGAAGGAGTACAACCATGCGATATACCAAGCCAGCTGTAGTGAAGGTCGTCAACGCTCTCTCAGCAATTGAGAGCCAGCAGTCGGAAAACCCGAGCAAGCCGAGAGCCAACTTCGTTGACGGCCTGCACGCCTGCACGATCGGCGCGTACGAAGCCGACGAGTAGGAAATTCGGCCATGTGACCGCGAGCCGGGCAAGTCATTTGTCCGGTTCGCATCACCTTGAAGACTGTCGCCGATATCGACTTCTTTGCTCCAGAGAATCCACCAGGCTTTGAGGTAGCCGCCAGGCCTTCCTCCGCTATTGCGCGGCGCCAGAAGGAGGGGCAGCAATGCCCTCACTTCGGTCGCTTTCCTTCTGGAGCTTGAGAAGATCCCGCCATCGTGCGTAGCGGCCAGGATCATCCTGCGCCGGGTCTTCATGGCCCTGCAGCCAGAAACGATACCAATCAAGATTTCGCTGAAGGGTCGACAGACGTGCAAGCGGATGATCCGGCGAGTGGTCTTCATTCGGATAGTAGTAGAACTCAACGGGCCGGTGCAGCCGGTTCAGTCCGGTGAACAATTCGAATTTTTCCGCCAGAAGGCGCGGTGGCGCAAGCGGGTCGGTGAATGCAGGCTGCTTGTTGCCCATTTCCTCCATCAGCACAGGCGTGTGGATGCGATCCAGATCGAAGGAAATCGAGTATTTGATCCAGTTCGACAATGTTTCACCATATGGCGGTCCGCCGTACATCGAATCCCACGATCTTAGAGTGGGCCCATCATGCCGGAGCCAGTATTCGCCCAGACTATATTCCACATTGTCGGCAATGGTAGCTGCGCGATAGTGGGTGGCCGAGTGGGACAGAATGAATTCGGTGTACCATCCTGTCCGGCTGAAGCCGATGATTCCAACTCTGCTCCTGTCGATGATCCCGCGGGCGTCAAGCATCGCGATGGCGCTGTCCCAGATATCCATATTGAAGGCCGCTTCCGCAATACCCCCGGGACCTTGAAACCCGGGATATCCCTTTGGGTAGTAGGTCTCCTGAGTCTGCGGTGAATCGAATGGGGGTGGGATCATTCCGAGATACAGGATCCCCGCGTCTGCAGTCGGTTGGGGCGCAAAGGAAGGTGAATCTCCCAGACTGCATCCGAATCCCCTGGAGTAGGGCTTTGTCTGAATCACAAGCGGATACCGGGTACCCTCAATGTAATCGGGCGGAATCAGGAGGATTCCATCCACATCGAATCCTGTCGACGTTTTCCAATGAAGCTCCCGGCTTTCGGCAATTTTGAGATGGCCGAATTGCGGGTTAAATTTCGCGAAGACGTGGGTTTCCTGGGAGCCCAATGTGCCCTCAAACAACTCGGGCGGCGTGCGGAAATCCGAGTGGCCGCTGACAAAGTAATGTCCATCGGTCGCCAGCTCAGAACTCCTTTCTAAAGGAATTTCATAGGAGGCTACGGGCTGCCACTGATTACCTTCCCGGACCAGGCGCGTTGCATTTCCTATCTTCGACACGCGCACCAGCATCTCATTGTTGTCTTTCCAATAGAGAGCTCCTTCCCAGGGATAAGCAAGTTGTGAAGCCACAACCTCAACGGATCCAGTGGCCGGCTCCACCCAGAATAGGTGGCTCCCACTGGAATGACCGAGGCTGCTGTCCTTCATCTGATCCGCTTCCATTGAGCTTCCAATCAGAGGCTGGCCTGCAACCGTAAACGACTTGCCATCCTGAGACCAAACGGGCGCACTTAAGACAAATGGGCTCTTTAGAGGAAGCGACGACTTATGCGTAGCCAGATCGTATAAGACGGTCAGATAAAATGCGTCAGTGCGGCTCGAATTGCTTACGAGCTTTTTATATCCACTCGCACGCCATTCTTCCGGCATCGTTCCAGTGGTCTCAAGGTATTCGAACAGCAGAAACCGGCCGGATGGAGAAAGGGCGATATCGAGACCGCTATTCGGAAGGTAGGTAAGTGCATTCATCGGCGCCCCACTCAGGGGAGACTTTATGACGAGTAGTTCCGGGCTCGACCATCCCCGACGCAATCGATGCATTGCGAACAGCTGGCGTTCAGGCCAGGCGGTGCCGCCCTCCTCCTCAAAGGGAATACGATATCCGCGAGCACTTTCATCCGCGCTAGGCCCGCGCATCCTTTCTTTTCCGGCAACATCCACACCATAGACGATGGCATCGCCGTTCTTGCTGATCGAAAACTCTCGGGCGTTGAGGTTGAGGACAACAAGCCTCGTCAGAGCTTTGGATTCCACGTCAATTTCGTTGATCGATGCCGCGCCATTGTGCACCATGAGGTAAACCAGATGCCGCCCATCCGGCCGCCATTGCAGCTGGCTGATGCCCGTGCCGCTGAGAATTAGGCCTTTGGTCTGATCTGCGTCCTTGCCTGGTGGCCAGCTTTGGACATAAACCTCAATGTCGTTTTCGTTCGTCGCGAGGTTTGGTGCCCGAACCGGGTAGGCGATGTGGCGTCCATCCGGGCTGATTTGTATCGAACTGTGCCAGGAAACGTCATCGTGCAG
>JBAWCO010000365.1:0-3091 GCA_049590315.1 Occallatibacter sp.
CGGCAAGCTTGACCGGCGGGCCCTTCCGGCTCCCGATTACAGCTCCACGCGAGTGCGCCGGCTGCCCCGGACCCCCCAGGAAGAGATCCTGTGTTCGCTGTTTGCGGAGGTGTTAGGGGTCGAAGAGGTCGGCATCGACGACAACTTCTTCGAACGCGGCGGCGACAGCATTATGTCGATTCAGCTGGTTAGCCGAGCCCGTCGATCTGGACTTGTTATCACACCGCGAGCGGTTTTTCAGCATCAGACGGTTGCGGGATTGGCGTCGGCTGCACGGTCATTGGATGAGACCATCTCTTTGCTCCCCGACATTGCAGTTGGAAGCATTCCAGCGACGCCAATTATGAAGTGGCTGTTGGAACGTGGCGGTCCGATCGATGGCTTTCACCAGTCTATGCTGGTGAGCGTGTCTGCTGGCCTCACGCACCATCAGCTCATCGATGCGCTACAAGCAATTTTGGATCACCACGACGGACTACGGTCGCGTCTAATTGATGACGCGCATGTCTGGGTACTTGAGATAGCCCCCACTGGGAGCGTCGATGCGGCAGATAGACTGCAGCGGGTTGACGTCAGCGGGCTCGAGGGGGAGGCCCTGCGAGCCTTTATGGACGAACATGCAGGCGCAGCTCAGGGACGTCTTGCTCCAAGATTTGGCAAGATGGTGCAGGCCGTTTGGTTTGATGCCGGCTCGCATAGACCCGGCTGGTTGCTTTTGCTGATCCATCATCTTGTTGTGGATGGTGTATCTTGGCGCATTTTGGCGCCGGATTTGATGTTGGCCTTGCAGGCGATAGCGGCGGGTCAGAGGCCAGTCTTGCCACCAAGAGGAACGTCGCTGCGCCGGTGGGTGGAACGATTGTTGGACAATGCGCGCGATCCTCAGCGTCTTGAAGAACTGCCGTTGTGGACCGCGATGCTTGGTAAACCGGCCCCGCCGCTGGTTAACGGTCGACTGGATCCAACGCAAGATATTGCCGCTAAAGCGCGTCAGCTTACACTCAGTTTGCCGACCGATGTAACGGCAGCGATTTTGACGGTCGTGCCGGCGGCATTCCATGGCGGTATCAACGATGTGCTGTTGACCACTCTGGTCTTGGCCATTGCCGATTGGCGGCGCCAGCATGGGGGCAACCCAACGCATGCCGTATTGCTCGATGTCGAAGGACATGGCCGCGAAGAGATCTTTGCTGATCTCAATTTATCGCGCACTGTCGGCTGGTTCACCAGTTTATTCCCAGTCTGCCTCGATCCCGGCAGGATCGACCTCGATGACGCTTTGGCGGGAGGCCCCGCGTTTGGACAAGCGCTAAAGAGCATCAAAGAGCAACTACGGACCCTTCCGGACAATGGCCTTGGCTACGGTTTGCTACGTTATCTCAACCCGGATACGGCACCGCAGCTTGCCAGTTTTGCGCCTCCTCAATTGGGCTTTAACTACCTCGGTCGCTTGGGAACGAAGAAGGCGCGCAGCGATGCGCTGGAGATGTCTTTTGGCGGCGGCGCTGATCCTGCAATGCCGCTTGGCCACCTCCTCGAGATCAATGCCGTAACGCAGGATGGCCCCGAAGGTCCGTTGCTTACGGCTACATGGTCGTGGGCAGAGCGGCTTTTGAACGCATCCGAGGTCAGCGACCTTGCACAACGCTGGTTTACGACTTTAAGGGCCGCCGTCCAGCACGTCGCCCAGCCAGGCTCAGGTGGGCATACGCCGTCCGACCTTCCCTTGCTCACCTTGTCCCAGGCCGACATCGAACGTTTGGAGGATCGCTATCAAGATATTGAAGAGATCCTGCCAGTTTCACCCTTGCAAGAGGGCCTGCTGTTTCATGCCCTCTACGATACGCAGTCGCCCGACCTCTATACAGTTCAACTCGCCCTCGATTTCGAGGGCGATCTCGATGAGACCGCGCTGAAGGCTGCAGTGCAATCCCTTCTTCGCCGTCATGCCAGCCTGCGCGCGGGCTTTGAGCATGAACGGTTGAGCCGGCCCGTTCAAATTATCGTTTCGTACGCCGAACCCGGATGGCAGACAATCGATCTCTCCTCGCTCGAAGCGTCGCAGCGAGAGGGGCAGATGGAACAAATACTAGCCGAGGATCGGCTTCGCCGTTTTGATCTCGGCGCGCCACCATTGTTGCGTTGCATGCTGATCCGGCTCGCGGCGCACCGTTATCGCTTCGTACTCTCTAGTCATCATATCCTGACAGATGGTTGGTCTACAGCGCTGTTAGTGCGAGAACTTCTCACCTTCTATGCACACCAAGGTAATGACCCAGGCCTACAAGCCGTAACTCCTTATCGAGACTATTTAGCTTGGATCGCAGCGCAGAACCGCAGTGCTGGACGCATTGTATGGCAGCAAGCCCTGGCCGGGCTGGAAGAGCCGACCTTCCTTGTACGCCATGATCCCGGACGCCTGCCGGTTGCAGCAGCCCAATACGCCTTAGCTTTGGATGAGACGCTCACGACAGCCCTCACCCAGCAGGCACGCCTACATGGGCTAACTCTAAATACCATTGTACAGGCAGCCTGGGGCATTCTTCTTGGTCGGCTGACCGGCCGCGATGACGTGGTCTATGGCATTACAGTCGCTGGCCGTCCCCCCGAGATCAGTGGCATTGAGGCGATGGTCGGGTTGTTCATCAATACACTGCCGATACGCATCAAGCTGCCGCTCGCCCAGTCGTTCACGACCCTCTGCAAAAGCTTGCAGGACAGCCAATCCAAGTTGATGGCGCATCAGTATCTTGGGTTGCCCGAGATCCAATCTTTGTCCGGATTGGGCGATTTATTCGACACACTGCTGGTGTTCGAGAACTATCCGGTCAATAGCCATGACCTTGCCCGTGTTAGCGACGATTTAAGGCTTGCCGGCATCAAAGGCTATGATGCCCCACATTACCCTTTAAGCTTGATGGTTGCTCCGGGCCCGCAGATGTTGCTGCGGTTTGACTATCAGCCCGATCTTTTTGATCGAACGAGTGTGGAGGCGTTGGCGGGTCGGTTTGTCCGCTTGCTGGCCGAAGCTGTGGCCTCGCCGGATGTGCCGATCGGGCGGCTTGATATCCTGACGGGAGAAGAACGCGAC
>JBAWCO010000366.1:0-4576 GCA_049590315.1 Occallatibacter sp.
ATCAGAAATCCGGCGTGGATCATGCCCGCGTCATCGCCGAATGTTTCCAGCATTCCACGGTGCTGCCCTTCCGCTTCGGAACCGTCTTCAACGACGACGAAAGCCTTCGCAAATCCATCCGCTCCAACCAGCGTCAGTTTCTCGGGAATATCGAGAAACTGCGCGGCAAGACTGAAATGCACCTCAAGATCTTTGTCGACGATTGTTGCGGCAAGGAAGTCGAGCGCCAGCTCCCCGCCGAAACCGTCGGCCGGGGTTATTTGTCTAACTTGCGTGAGAACGCAACCCGCACACGTGAGCGTCAAACCCGCGCGCGCGCCGTCAGCTTCCAGATGCATCGCCTTTTCCTGCCCCTCGACGAAGAGGTAAGCTGCCGGCTTACCGAGAGCGGCAAGATGGTTCTCGATATCGCACACCTGATCGATCGCAAGTATGTCGAGCGCTACCAGAACAAATTCGCCACCACCAGCGCCATGATGCGCGAGTGCCAGATGCAGGTCTCCGGCCCTTGGCCACCTTACCACTTCGTCCACCGGCTCACCCGCGGCGCCCATGCGCAAACCGCGGGAGCCACGCCCGTACCTGCCGCCGCACCGGTTGCAGCGCCGGCCGTCCAATTGCCCGACGCGGTTCCGGTTCTCGCTTGAAGCATCCCCAGTCTGCGTAGCAACAAAGAGCCCCGGCCATGGCCGGGGCTCTTTGTTTTACGTCACACGCTTAACTTCTTTACGGCGTGCTCGCGCTCTTGCGCCGCGAAAGCACAAATGTCTTGCGCCGGTCCTTCGAGGCATGGTCTATCTTCTTCCAGAATCCCACAAAATAATCTACGGCCGAGATAATCGAAACAAGCACAGTAAAGTAGATGCCCGCAATCGCAATCCACTTCACCGGAATAATTAGTACGCCAAACTCCCACTGCGTCCAGTGATGCGCCAGAATTGCAGAAACAATCGCCACAATCTGTGAAACCGTCTTCAGTTTGCCCAGGTCGCTGGCCTCAATCGTAAAGCCCTCTGACGAAGCAATCGACCGCAGCCCCGAAACCAGGAATTCTCTCCCGATAATGACCACCGCAATCCAGACCTTCACCACCTCCGGGTTATAGGCCACCAGCGCAATCAGCGCGCCCGTCACCATGATCTTGTCGGCAATGGGATCCAGCAGCATGCCCATCGTGGTGATCTGGCTCCGCTTCCGCGCCAGGTAACCGTCCAGCCCATCGGTAATCGAAGCCAGCACAAACAGGACGGATGCCGCAACCTCCTGTTCGCCATTCGGCCCTTGCCAAATAAAATGCGTCGACAGGATCCAGAGCAGCAGCGGGATCATGACAATCCGGCTCATCGTGATGGAGTTGGGGAGGTTCATCGTTCGTGTCGCGCCAGATCCGTTGTCTCAGGCTTGCCTCCATTATTGCACTGGCAATCCGATTGCCGCTTGCACTTTCCGCGCGCGTTGCACGACCGCTGGCAAAACAGGCCCATCGGCGGACTCATAGAGTGCACGGGGCTCTTGCTGAACTATCTGGACTCCAAATGAGACTGCGGACCGGCCTCTGGGGCATCAGGCCGAAAACCAACCTGATCCCAACCTGGTCTTTGACCTGGCTGACTTCCGCAATCCCCTCTGAGATCATCCCCGTGGCCCCTTGTAGTTCAGCGAGCACACACATCGTTGACAGATTGGGTTCTTATCCACATCCAAAGATGCGCGAAACCTCAGTGCATCCTCGCCATTGATTACCTGCTGCAAAGTTTGCGCACTCACACTGCCGATACTCCGGTGAAAGAAACAAGGGCGAACTGTACCGTTCACTTCCATCACGGTCGATACCCACGGAGCGTTGCATCGCGGAGCGATCGGAAGCATATCGCCGAGCTGCTCCTTGAAGCGGCGCGCAATTCGCCTCAATTTCTCTTGGGACTCCACAATATAGCGAGATTGGATATCTTCGGCATGATCTCGAATCAGAGATTCAATTTCGCTCTCAAGCGCCTGCACTTCTTGGTGCGTCAGGGCAATCTGGTTCTGCCTCTCTCCAGGCCAAACCAGCTCACGATTGAATGCCTGTGAGGTAACGTCCGCCGGCAGAAACGAGATGGAATTCATCCCCAGCGCCTTGGCGCCTTCCACCGTCTCGCGCAACAGCCGATGGTTTTCCTTCTGCACCGTGCTGCGGGCATGCACGGGCATGGTGCTCTTTAACTGTCTTACCGCCTTGATGCCCTCGCCGATCAGCCTGAAAGCCCCGTCGACTCTTCGAACTCGGTCGTGCACCTCTTCCGGCCCATCGAGCGAAACAATGATTTGGTCCACACCCGCGGCTACAGCAGCTGCCCGTTTTGAAAGCAGCAATCCCGTCGTAAGCAGAGTAATCTGCACACCGCACTCTTTCAGAAAGTTGCTGTGGCCTTCAAAATTGCGGTGCAGCAGCGGCTCCCCGCCGGTGAGAACCACCTCCCGCACGCCGAGTTGCACAATCGATTCGCGATGGCGTGTCAAGTCGTTGAGGTCGAGTTCCTTGCCATCCTTCCGCTGCCAAATGTCGCACATCAGGCACCGGCAGTTGCAATGCTCATGCACATTCAGCAGGAGGATCGGCAAGCTTGCAATTTCCCCTCCAGAAGGCCTCGGGTTATTCAATTGATGCGAGGGAACAGCACTCCCCAAGAGCGGTTCGACCGACACGATTGTCCTCCACACTGAAGATGTCGCGGCCGTCATTGCAGGTTCCGCTACGGTTCGGCCTGACTTAGTCAAATCGGGTTGCGGAACCTTGAAGAACGAACCGCCGTGACGAAAAGCTACCACTACGATACGCCGTCAAGGGATTGCAACGAGCCAGATCTTGCCTTGTTCTCTGTCATGAATGGTCTCAGCAGTGAGCGGCATACACCCAGAGCGCATCCAGCGGAATGCGATAGTGTAGCATTACTTCGCATGATCCTGATCGACGCCCCACTCACCGCCAGCGAGGTCCTGCGCGCCTTCCATAGCGATGAGCCGTATCTGTTTCTCGGTGCCGCCTTCACCACCGTGGGGCTCGTGTCCATCGGATTCTGCATTGTGAGGCGTCGATTTGACGCCCTCCTGGTCTGGTTTGCCGTCTTTGCCTACCTATACGGCCAGAGACTGTGGCTCGACGCCGATCTGCTGCGTATTACACTCGGCAACAACGAGTTCATGGAACGCCTCCGCTGGGCCGTCAATTTCACCGTCCCTATTCCCGCTTTCCTCTTCTTTCAAGCGGCGGGACTGTTGCCGCGGCGAGGCAAGTACATCACCGCGGCCCTGTGCCTGCTATTCCTCGGCCTCACCTTGACCGTCTCTCTGTTTGGACGTATACCGGCGCTGCACACCATCAATAATGTTGTGGTGATTTTCGCGCTGCCTTGGATTTTGGTGCGCACATTCCTGCAAGGCAAGCGCGACCACGACTTTGTCATCCTGCGGCTCGGCCTTGCCTGCTTTGTCGTGCTCTCCATCTGGGACAACACGATGGGCCAAGCGCTGCGCATGCCTGATTTCGAACCCTACGGCTTTGCCATTCTGCTCTGCTGCCTCGGGTACGTTGCTGCCCACAGAATGCTGAGGCGTGATAGCGAACTACTCGAGATTCAAAACGAATTGGTCCTGGCGCGTCGCATTCAGCTCTCAATTCTCCCCGGCGCGTTTCCCGCATCCACCGGCTTTCGTGTCGCTGCACGCTACGTTCCCATGACCTCCGTTGCCGGCGACCTCTATGACTTTCTCGTCACCGGCGACCACCATGCCGGCCTTCTCATCGCCGACGTTTCGGGCCACGGCGTACCGGCTGCGCTCATCGCTTCCATGGTCAAGATGGCCGCCATCTCGCAGCGCGCCCTTGCCGCCCATCCAGCGCAATTGCTCACCGGAATGAACGCAGCGCTCTGCGGCAATACGCAGGGACAATTCGTCACCGCGGCCTACGTGCACCTTGATGCGGACGCACACCAATTGAGCTACGCAGCCGCCGGCCATCCGCCCATGCTCATGCTCAGAAATGGAACCGTAACCGAAGTAGCGGAAAATGGATTGCTGCTGGCCGCCGCCGACCTCGAAGTTTATTCCGAGAAGACACTCCCCCTCGAACCCGGTGATCGGCTTCTGCTATACACCGACGGACTGGTCGAAGCCCGCAACGCTCAGGGAATGCTCTTCGGAGAAGATGCGCTCATCGCCGAGCTGCGCGCCACCACGGGCGTGTCTTCCGAAGAAGCCGCCGACCGCATCATTGCCTCCTCACAGAAGTGGGCCAAGTCGCAAGACGACGACCTCACCGTCCTCGTCTGCGACTACCTCGGCGCAGCGTGAAGCGAAAACAGTTCCAAAACCGGCAGACCGTGTTTCATCAAGCCGCTTTGTATCAGGGCACAACTTCACGCCTTCCTGAAAGACTCCGCTTTGGGCGCGTTTTGTATCAGGGCATGACTACAGTCGTGCCGAAAAGGGTTGGATAACGAGGGGTTTTAACCCCTGAGGAATGACACCCAGGCACGGCGTCCATTTGTGAGACACTCTGTTGTCAAATCTCTGACACACCTCGCTTCAGCCG
>JBAWCO010000367.1:0-3303 GCA_049590315.1 Occallatibacter sp.
CCTCGCAAGGTCCACAACCATGCCTGACTCAATTCCAAAATGCCTGAAACGAGTTTTTCAGGATCGACTAATGAGAAGTTTGGGGGTTGGAGTTAGAAATTCAACGTGATTTTCGCAGTCATGGCGCGTGGAGTTACGTAGTGCGTGCCGCTGAAGGTGGAGAGGAAGTTATACAAGGCGTACTTGTTGGTGACATTGATGGCGGTCAGATCGAGATCTACCTTGTAGTGCTCTTTGTGGAAGATGTTGTTCTTGCCGATGGAGGCGTCAAAGAGGTTACGAGGAGCGATACGGGGCGGGTTGCGGTCGTCGTCTTCGGTTCCGGGGGCGGGAATCTTCACCAGGTTCGACTTATATCCCGCGTTGTCGCAGGCGGCGAAACCGGAGTAAGGAGTAGCCGCGACTCCGTCGCAGGTAATGCCCGCCTGGAACTCCTCGTCCGGCGTCAGGCCGCTGAGGTCTACGCCTGGTTGGCCATTGGGAAGTGTGATGCCACCGCAAGGGCTGTTCGGGTCTGTGAGGTTATAGCAGGGAACCGAACCGGCGGTAAGCCCCGAATCGTAACGCCAATTGAAGCCGCCCCAGATGCCGCCGATGAACTTATCGCCGGGCAGGGTGTATTGGACGTGGGTGGTCTGATTGAATTTTTCGTCGTGATCAATACGGAAAGGATATCCGCTTTGCCCGACGGTCGCGCCAGCGCCGGCAACCTGCGGCGGGAAGAAGCGGGCGGCCACCGAAGACATGACAGCGTACGCGGTGAAGTTGTGGAACTGGGGGACGTTAACATTGAGGGCGTAACCGGGAATCTTGGAGTTATGCCAGTCAATGGGGAAGGTGATAGGAGTGTTGCCGAGCACGCTGAAGTCGAACGCGTTGTGGGTGTACTTCCAGATGTACTCGCCACTGACGACTACGTGCTTGCCGACTGCCTGTTGAAGGCCGGCGTGGAACTCGTTGCGGAAACCGGGGGCCAGCGTCGGCGAGACGCCGGGAGAGCAGGCGAGCAACGGAGCTAACACCGCATTAGTGCATCCCTCGCTGGAGAGGATCAGGTTCTCGTTGAACGGCGTTTCCAGCGTGCGGGCGTAGGAAACACGGAGCACGGTGGCGGAGGGCTTGATGTTGTACGCAATGCCGACTCGAGGTTGCGTCTGGTTGGCGTCAGTGAGGCCGTTGTAGACATCCTGGCGCAGCCCGAGGTTGAACAACCAGTTACGGATTTTGAGCTGGTCCTCTGCAAAGAGGCCTAGTTCCTTCACGTCGGTGTGGCCGGCGAAGGTGTAATTGGCGCCGCCTCTTGTGAGGTCGTAGGGTGCGAGGACCGAGAGATAGGCGGGGTTGACGCCGATGGTGCACTGGGACGGGTTGGAGTAGCCAGGTAAGGGGTTGCCGTTGGCGTCTACGCAGGGTGCGCTGA
This sequence comes from Occallatibacter sp., assembly GCA_049590315.1. Taxonomy (GTDB): domain Bacteria; phylum Acidobacteriota; class Terriglobia; order Terriglobales; family Acidobacteriaceae; genus Telmatobacter. Next base: position 1,421 of record JBAWCO010000367.1, read on the forward strand.
AGCTGTAGGTCGGATCGACGATGCCAATGCTGTCGTTCTCATTGAGGTAGGTCTGCCCGTATTGCACGCCGGCTTTGAAGGTGTGGATTCCCTTGGAGTAAGAGAAGTCAGAGTGCACGGCGGCGTTGGTAAGCGTACGGTACTGGGCAATGGATGAAGTCTGGAGGTTGGTTGGTCCGAGGTCGGCCAGGGGGTTGCCGCTGGGGTAGTAGTTATATTCGTCGCGGCGGACGAATGCGCCTACGTTCAAGACCGAGTTTTGGCCGACGACTCGCGTGTAAGTGGGAGAGATATTGATGGTGCCGATCTTGGAGCGCTGGTCGGCGTCGCCCACGTTGGCGAAGTTTGGATTGGCGCTCGTGCCGCTGTTTGGTCCGCTGGTCAGCACATTCTGGACATTCAGGTTGTCAAAGGTATTGGGCGTCTGGAACCAGGAACGGCTGTAATTCAGATCCAGATGGACTGAATCGACGGGCGAGAATGTGTAATCAACGCGATCGAAGACATTCTGCTCGTTGCCCTTGTCGTGGAAGACCGCGAACTCGGGAGGATCGAGAAAGCGGCCGGAATTGACGCCGTCGGTCTCAATGAAATTTCCCCATTTCTTGCCGCCGTAGGAAAGATCGAATCCTGCTGTGGCGGAGCCAAATGTGCCATAGGACGAACTGATGCTGCCGGTGGGCTTGGTTACTCCCTGGCCAGAGCGGGTGGTGGCTACGATAACCAGGCTGGTTTTGCCGCCGTACTCGGCCGGCGGAGCGCCGGAGATGACTTCGATGGATTGGATGGAATCGGCTGGAATCTGGTTGGAGAAGACCTTGCTCTGCTGGTCGGTGATGGACTGGCCGTCCACCGAAAATGAGTTGGAGGCATGGTCGCCGAGGCCGTGGAAGAGGCCGTTGGAGTCAGCGGAGACGCCGGGGGTGGATTCAGTGACGAGGGAACTCAAACCGGAGGAAACGCTCTCGAGAGGCACTTTGACGAACAAGTCACGGTCTACGTCGGTGTGGAAAGTGGGGTCGTTCTCAACCAGATCGCCACCGGCTTCAACGGTGACGGTCTGGCTTCCACCGGGAATTTGCATGACCAGCTTAAGGGTAGTTCCGACCACCGAGCGAATTTCGAAGCTTTTGTTCAGCGGCGCAAAACCGTTGGCAACGATGCTGACCTGGTAGGGGCTGAAGGGTATGTTGGTGAACACAAACTGGCCGGTGTCGTCAGTAATAGCGCTGCGGTCCAGGCCGCTGGATCCGTTGGTGAGGTGAACCGTTGCTCCGGGAATAACGGCACCGGATGGGTCGGTGACTGTTCCGTGTACGGCGCCGGCGTTGCCGCCCTGAGCAGACGCAGTGAACGACGCGCAAATAAAGATGAGCGCGGGAAGAATGCGGAAAATTGTGCCGCGATTGATCGGCATATAAAGCCTCCAGATAATGGCTGAGTGCTGCGGGAGATTGGCCGCTGGGGAACTGCGGCATCTTCATGTGCATTTAGGGGGCTTTTTTCCTGGTTCTGTGCGTCAGCTTTGGAGATAAGTGAACGCCTTTTCTGCTTCGGAGTATGAGCAAAAAGGATCAAGCTGAAGCGAATAGACCGGAAGATGCCCTAGCAGGCAGCGGGAGGCGGACGGGTAAAGAGCTGGGGATGCCAATAACGGGTGATGGTGAGCGCCTCAAAGATGGGGGCGCGGGTTTCGATCTGGACCAGAACGACGATGGCCGCCGCGACTGCCACGGGGGCAGCCGAATGAAGCAGGATGCAGAGGGGGCAGTGGTCGGCATCGGTTTCAACCGGATGCACGTGCGCGACCTGAACGACGGTGAGCAGCGCCAGCAGGACCAGGCACACCACGGTGACGACGGACAAAGCACGCGGCTTTGAGC
>JBAWCO010000368.1:0-5900 GCA_049590315.1 Occallatibacter sp.
CCTGAATCCAGACCAATGAATTGAAGGAGAAAGCGATGAAGATTGTCACGATGATCGCGCGATACCTGTTGGGGCTGATCTTCCTGATCTTCGGTTCCAATAATTTTCTGAATTTCATCCCTCAACAAATGCCCGCCGGGTTGCCGGGAAGGTTCGCGGGGGTTCTGTTTGAGTCGCACTACTTCTACGTGGTGGGCGCAATCATGGTGATCTCCTCGATCCTGCTGCTGGTCAACAGGTACGTGGGCCTGGGGCTGACGCTGCTCGGTCCGGTGCTTTTCAACATTCTTCTGTTTCACCTGCTGATGGCCCCGAGCGGTATTGGGGTGGGCGCGTTTGCAACCCTGCTTTGGGCGCTGGTTGCCTGGGAGCACCGGATCGTCTTCGAGAGGCTGTTTGCGGCGCGGCTCGAAGAATGAAGGTGTCGCGCCGAGTGAAGGCTCGCGAGATGATCGAGCAGGGCGGCCAGCAACAATCCCTTCTACAATAGTCATGACTGCGATGATTCAGTACCTCTATCTAGGGCGAGTGCCTTACGACGATGGGCTACGACTGCAGGCGGAGATTGCCGCGCTGGTGGCCGGCGGGCGCCTGAAAAACGTGTTGCTGCTCCTGGAGCATCCAGCGGTGCTGACCCTGGGCAGGAACGGAGACCGGGCGAATGTGCTGGCGAGCGACGAACTGTTGGCGGCGCGGGGCGTGACCCTTCACCAGATCAATCGCGGTGGGGACGTGACCTACCACGGGCCCGGACAGCTCGTGGGGTACCCCATCTTCGACCTCCGAACCCTGCGGGGACCGGGCGGCGATCGAATGGGGCCGGTAGACTTTGTGCGCGGGATGGAAGAGGCGCTGATCCGGCTTTGCGGCGGGTTCGGAGTTGCCGCGGGACGAGTGGCGGGGCTGACCGGCGCGTGGTGCGGAAATGCAGTTGTCAGTGATCAGTTGTCAGTTATCAGTTCTCCCGCTCCAGAGATAGTGCCCCATCAGAACAAGTTGTCAGAACCCGAGCGAAAGATCGGGGCGATTGGGATTCATGTGGCCAAGGGAATTACGTCGCATGGGTTCGCGTTCAACGTGACTACCGACCTGAGAGATTTCGACCTGATTGTCCCTTGTGGCATTCCGGACCACGCCGTGACCAGTCTGGAGCGCGAGCTTGCTCAGGGCGTGGAACTGCCCGAGTTGGAGACCGTGGCACACGCGGCGGCGCGGCAGTTTGGCATGGTTTTTGAGGAGCAAGTGCTGGCGGTTGAAAGCCTGCAGGCGCTGCGGAGGATGGCGAGTGAGGCGGCGCGAGAGTTTCCGGCCGAAGATACGCCGGTCCGGGTCCCGGAAGAGATCGAACGGCTGCGGGGTGGAGCAGAACGGCCGGTTCAGGCTTGAGGTATTTCGCTGAAGAGTAGTGTTAGAGCCAGGAAACCTTAGAAGCCTGTAGATAGATTGAACTATCCCCCAAATCGTGTTATGAAACTGCGCGATGGATGAGGCACGCAGTCTTGCGGGAATCCGGCATAGAGATATGGGTTGAGATTTATAATCCTGCTGGGGCAAGGCGAGCGATCGTGTCCCGTATGGCGGAGAGAGGTAAGCATGCCAACCGACGTGATCATGCCGCAAATGGGCGAGTCGATCTTTGAGGGGACCATCACCAAGTGGCTCAAGAAGACCGGCGATGCGGTGCTGAAGGATGAACCACTTTTTGAGATTTCGACCGACAAAGTAGACGCGGAGATTCCGTCGCCTGTCGCCGGTGTGTTGAGCGAGATCAAGGTCCAGGAAGGAGCTACGGTCCAGATCAATACGGTGGTTGCCGTCGTGGAAGAACAAGGAACAGGGACCAAGGGAGCAGGGACGGGGACCTCGCCGGTGATTGCTACACCTGCGGCCAGCGGCGAAGACGTGGTAATGCCGCAGATGGGCGAGTCGATCTTTGAGGGCACGATTACCAGGTGGCTCAAGAAGGTCGGCGACCCGGTACTGAAAGATGAGCCGCTCTTTGAGATTTCGACAGACAAGGTAGACGCGGAAATTCCCGCACCTATTGCCGGTGTCTTGACGGAGATCAAGGTTCCGGAAGGGGCCACGGTCCAGATCAATACGGTGGTTGCGGTGATCGGCGGCAGTGGCCCAGCCACCGGCGTTTCCGCACCGATCAGCAGCGGACAGACCCCTTTACCAACAGAGCCTCAGTCCGCAGTTTCATCGCCTCCGGGCGCCGCGCTGGCCGCACCCCCGCCCGTCGTGAATGGACGGGAGCGGATTCGCTCGTCGCCGCTGGTGCGCAAGATTGCGGAAGAAAACAAGCTCGATTTGCGGCGAATTCCTGGGACGGGGTCCGAGGGACGGATTACGAAGGACGATGTATTGCGGCACCTGAGCGCGTACGGGCCAGGGACAACTGCGGCCGCGGCTCCTACCCAGAATGCGACGGCTGTACAGGCGAGCGAACGTGCTGCTGCTGCGCAGGCTTCCACACTGCCTGGAACCGTGGTTCCCCTGAGCCGGATGCGGGCGATTATTGCCGAGCGGATGGTGGAGAGCGTGGCCATCAGCCCGCATGTCTACAGCGTCTACAAGATCGACATGACGCGGATTGCGCGGCTGCGGGAGCGGGAGAAGAGCCGCTTTGAGCAGAAGCATGGCGTGAAGCTGACGTATATGCCGTTTATCGCCGCGGCAGCCACGGAGGCTCTGCGTCGATATCCGATCGTGAATTCGTCGCTGAAAGATGGGTCCATTCACTACCACCCGCACGTGGATCTGGGGATCGCCGTGGCGCTGGAGTGGGGGTTGATCGTTCCGGTGGTGAAACAGGCAGAGACGTTGAGTTTTTTAGAACTGGCGCGGACCATGGCTGACCTGGCCGAGCGGGCGCGGGCCAAGAAGCTGAAGCCGGAAGAGGCGTCGGGATCGACCTTTACGCTGACCAACTCGGGGGTATTCGGCGGGGAGTTTGGGACGCCGATCATTAACCAGCCGGAGTCGGCGATTTTGGCGATTGGCGGCCTGAAGAAAGAAGCCGTGGTGCTGACGGACGCGGAAGGCAATGACACGATAGGAGTTCGCGCGATGCAGAGCTACTGCCTGGGATTCGACCACCGGCTGATTGATGGGGCGGATGGCGGCAAGTTTATGAGCGCGTTCAAGGTGGTGCTCGAAGGGTGGGACCGGGAGATCGGGTAGGTTGGAGGACTTGGTCAGAGGAGATTTCGGAACTCGTCTACTGTTAGGCCAGCATCACGGGCAATACCACCCATCGTAAACGCATTCACCGGATTGTGGCGCGGAATTGTAAGGATCCGAGTTCCATCAGTCATTACGATGTGGGCGCCTTGACGGAGAATGCGAAATCCAGCCCTCTCCAGCACAGCTACCGCTCGCAGATGATTAATCCCCGGCAGCTTGGGCACGTCTTATCCGATCTGACTCAACTGGAAACCTTGCTATGCGACCGCGACTTCAACGACACGGCTCTCTTCGTCGTGAGCCAGCTCTTCAGCAGCCTCGACATATTCGCGGATGGCGATCTGGATGTTGGCGAGGGCTTCTTCTTCAGTAGCGCCCTGCGACCAGCAACCGGGGAGACCGGGGCAGGAGACGCTGTAACCTTCATCCGATTTCCGGAGAACGACGCGATAGTTTGCCATGAAAGTTATGGTACACCCGGATTCAGTTTGTCCGCGGCCGCCAAAATTCAGTGAGCGGTCGCCCAGGCGATCCCGTCGGTACCTTTCCCCGTTTCGATCTTTCTCGTGATTTGCCAAGTGGTGAGGTCCAGCTCAGACTCCGTGTGTGAGGCAACGCTGGAGACCCAGGCCACTTTACCGCCGGGCTGCATCAGCACCTCTTCGGGATCGGAAGGCGTGTCGACGGAGCGGACCACCTGCATGGCCTGAATGTCGATGACAGCGACCTTGTTCTTCGACGGGATGGTGACAAGGAGAAAACGGCCGTCGAGGGTGGGCGCGCTGCCGTAGCCGAAGCCTTCGAGTGGGATCCAGTGGGCGACCTGGCTGCTGGTGGTGTCAATAGCGGCCAACTGTGGTTTTACCTGGTCGGCGGTGAAGACCCAGTGGTCGTCCGGCGTAATGGAGATGCGCTGGGTGTCGCCGGAGATGGGGATGATTTTAAGGACCTTGCGGTTGGGGATGTCGAGAACGGAGACGGTGCCGGGGCCAACGTTGGCGGTGTAGCCGCACAGGCCGTCGTGAGAGAGCGCGAGCATGTGCGACTGGGGCTGTCCGGTGGGGATGGAGCCGACGATCTTGAGTGTCTTGGGATCGATGAGAGTGATGGTCTGGTCGAGCTCCGTGGTCACGTAGAGCAGGCCGTCTTTCGGTCCGAAGATGGGCATGTGGGGGCGGACGCCGCGGCCAAAATCGACATTACCGACGATCTTCCGAGCTGCAATATCGATGACGACGAGGTTGCTGCCGTCCGTGCCGGGCCTGCCGACGCCGGAGTTGCCATAAATAGGGACGTAGGCGAGACGGCCGTCGGGCGAGGCTGTGACTTCATGGCCCGTGGTGCCGCCTTCAGGAACCGAAGCGAGAACTGTGCCGGATACGGGATCGATGATCGCCAGGCTTTGCTCGCCTTTTTGCGCCACGAGGAGGCGGGGTCGCTGGGCGAATGCCGCGGGAAGGGCGGTGCAGACGAGAAGCAAAGGAATAGCTCGCTGAATGGATATCAAAAGGGACCTCCGAACCACCAAACGAATATATCCCACAGGTCGAAGTTCGGGTTCCCGCTCAAGTCGAGTGCCCGGTAACGGCGCTCCCTGCAGGAGCGCGAGCTAGCGGCTATGGATGGACGTACCCAAGTGGATATGGCGAAAGCTGGCGACACGGGGAAAGATAAATTGCACAGGTGACGCGAATTCGCGGTTTTGCGGGGGCTGGTCTTCGATTCTTTAAGCATTACCGGCAAATATCTCGCGGAGGGCACCGGCGCTTCCTGGATCCTGGGAAGCTCGTTCTGGCTGCACTGTGTCGCTGGCCTCCTCTTCGCACTCGGCCTTTTCCTGATCTACAGGAAAGGAGCGCTGCGGACGCCTGGCCTTGAGAGAGTGGTCGCATTTGGGCCGCTGTTCTTTGCCTGGCCGCTGGCGGTTTTCGGCATGCAGCATGCTGTATTCCTGCACGATGTGGTGAACGCTGTGCCGGCGTGGATGCCGGGGCATATGTTCTGGGCGGTGTTGGTCGGGACCGCCTTGATTGCCGCCTCGTTGAGCATGATCACTGGAATTTGGGCGGAACTCGCGGCCTTGATGGTGGGCGTGATGCTGCTCCTCTTCGTCTTGCTGATCTACGTGCCCAACCTGGTCCAGAATCCGAGCGGCGTTGCAGTGACAGCGCTATTAAGAGACCTCTCCTTGAGCGGAGGGGCACTGGCCCTGGCCGGAACGTTGGCGGAGAAAGGCCAGTGGCGCCGACTCAGTTGGATTGCAGTAGTGGGACGCTACTTCTTCGCCGTCGCAATAGGAGACTTCGGCGTGGAGAACTTTCTGCGTCCGAATTCTGCGCCGGTGGTGCCGGAACCTCAATTGTTGATGCCCGCATGGATGCCCGGACATATGGTGTGGGCCTATCTCACCGGCGCGGTTCTGGTTGTTTGCAGCGTGGCGATGCTCTTGAACTGGCGAACACGGCTTGCAGCGGCGGTGGCCGGGATCGCATTCTTCGTACTCGCGGTCGGCTTCTACCTGCCGATGGAGATTGTCCATCCGTCCTTCGAGATCAGCGGGGAACTGGATCAACTGGCACAGGCGCTCGGCATGAGCGGGGCGGCGCTGCTGGTTGCCGGCGCTCAAATGCGCAAGGAAGCAGGGGTTCCTGTTATCCATTCGGTCGATCATCGACGAGGGGATCAACGCCGCCATCGAGCCCGACGTCAGG
>JBAWCO010000369.1:0-3001 GCA_049590315.1 Occallatibacter sp.
AGTGACCCCTTTCATAAAGCACTTGTTCGACTTTCAGTTCTTGCCTGCCTGGCCATGCTTGCCTTTTCCCCGAGCCCAGCCGCGTGTCCGGGCCACGTAGCCCACAGACTTATCGTCATAGGCCAGCCCTTTTGCTGTGCGAAATCCCTCCGCGTTGAGCTTGACTGCAATGGCCATGTAGTCATGCTCTGGCAGGAGTTCCTGGATGCGCTCGACCGCGGCGGCAGGCGTCTTCGGCGCCCACACCCCGACCAGGGGCCGGTCAATCGTCGTCGTGGTGTGTGCTCCGGTGTGCCACTCCACGTCGATGCGGATCTTCCCCGCCTCCGTCACGCCATCCAGATGCACACGGTTGACGAGAAAGCGCAGCAGCGCCTTCCGCTCTGCCATCGATGTCGTCTCAGCCTTCCAGACTTGTTCCAGGTTGCCGGATAGTTCCTTGATCCGTTGCCGGTCGGCTGCGCTGAGAGCCAGCACTTGACGACGCTCGAACTCCTCCCGCTCGCGCTGGCGTTGATCCCGCTGGCGCAATGCTGCTTCCCAATGAGCCTCCAATTCCCCCGTCACCAGGCGATTATCCGGGTCCGCTGCTTCATAGCGTCGCCGGGCCAACTCCACTTCGTATTCGGCACGTTGCAATTGCATGTCCCACTGCTTCCGAGTTTCCGCACGTTCGCTGTCCAGTTCTTCCAGCGCATGCAAGGCGATCTCGATCCGGGCGGGAGAGACGGCGCTCAGGAATAACCGGGTGACTTCCTCGTCCACCTTTGTCGAACTCATGGACTGGCAGGCGGCAGCACCGTGGTGATGGTAGCTGTAGACACAGCCATATCCCGGCGCCCGCTTTTCCTTGGTGGAGTAGTAGAACACCGACATCCGCGCACCACAGCGCCCGCAGTACGCCAGGCCCTGAAGCAAGGCACGGCCCCGGCGCGGCGCTCCCTGGCTGTCCGTCCGATACCCGTTGCCGCGTAAGATTTCCTGATTCTTCACGAACTGTTCCCAGGTGATGTAGGCCGGGTAGACGTCGCGCACACACACCGGCCATTCCGCCAGCGGGCGAGGATGAACCTTGGCCTTGCCGTTGGTCGGCGAGCGATCGAAGGCGTCGTACTCCTTCTGTCCATACACATAGGCTCCGGCGTAGGTCGGGTTGTGCAGGATGCGGATCAGATCGCTCAGGTCCGGTTCCTTCCACTTCACCTGACCATGCCGCGGCCCGCCCCAGATTTTCGCGGGGACTTTCAGCTTTTCTCGGACCAACTGGACCAGCACCTGGCGTGCAACCTTGCGCCGGCCAAACAAGCGAAAGATGTATTCCAGCCGCGCCTGCACCTGGCGATCGGGATCCTTGCTACCCCCGCCCGACTCGCTGCGGACATATCCGACCGGCAACGATCGGGTCAATTCGCCGCGGCGGGCCTTGTTCCAGCGGCCTTCATGTAGCCGGCATCGCAGCGTAAAAAGCTCTGCCTCAGACAAGGTCCCTTTCACCCCGAGCAATAACCTGTCATTGGGATCGCGCGGGTCGTAGACCGCCGTCTCATCCGCCAGCAACGTCTGCGTGACGACACAGATTTCCACGAGACGGTGCCAGTCGGCCGACGACCGGGCCAGCCGCGATGCCTCCAAGGCCAGGACGATGCCAACCTGGCCCGCACCGATTTCCGCCATGAGCTTCTTGAATCCCTGGCGATGGGCTGAGCTGGTTCCTGACCGCCCTTGATCCTCGTCGATTGTTTGCACAGACTTGGCTGACCAACCCAGGCCCTTCACTTGCTCGACCAGAGCATACTGCCGGGCAGCACTTTCGCGATTGCCGCGGACCTGATGGGCACTGGACTGGCGAATGTACACGACTGCCTGCCGGCGCAAATGGTCTGGGCGAATCTTGGGGTGGAGTGTGGATCGCTTCATGCTTTCGCCTCCTGATTCGAGCACGAAGGGAGGCCGAGTGCTTTGAGCACCATGGCCGAGAAACAGTGACCGAACCGCTGACGGTCTGGCACGGGGAGTTGAAACCAGATCTGCTGCAGATCTACTTCCGCTTCCGCGATCGACCCTTTGAGCTGGGGCGCTGCCGGAGATCCTGGCAGTACCGGCCCAGCTCGAGGAGGGCAGAAGGCAGAATCTCTGCTCGCCCCTGCACTCGAGTGAAGCGATCGCTGGGCAGATCGGTCCACGACACGGGGACCGCCGTCCGGCGCCCCGATGGTAACTGGAGCACGACCCATGGCTCATCCTCCCGCCAAAAGAGGTCGATGAAGGTAGCGAATTCGCTGCCCACCTGACGACGAAACTTGCCTATTTTGACGAGAGTACCACGGGTAAGTAAAGCTTGTGGCTTATGTGACATGTCTCAAGGGAACGATGAGCGAGGTCGAGTTAACTACGATGCGCAATCGGCTGGAACGCGGCAAGCTCCACAAGGCCGAGCGAGGGGAGTTGATTCTCACGGTCCCCTGCGGCTATCTGAAATTGCCTCACGGTGAGGTGATCCTCGATCCCGACGAGCAGGTACGCGCGACCGTGCATTTGGTCTTCGCCAAGTTCGCCGAACTGGGCTCGTTCGGCAAAGTCTACCGCTATTTGCGGCAGAACAAGATTTGCGTGGGCTGCCGGGTCCACCGCGGCCCTCGACGTGGCGAGCTCGTCTGGCGGCCCGTGTCTCGTGCCCTGCTGGGCCGGATGCTCCATCATCCCATCTACGCGGGTGCTTACTCCTATGGACGTCGTCGTGTCGATCCCAAACGGACGGCGGCCAGCGGCGGCAAGGTCCGGATGCAGCAGGTGCCGATGGCGGAGTGGAAGGTGCTTAAGCGCGATCGCTTCCCGGCCTACATCACCTGGGAGCGTTACCTGGCCAATCAGCAACGACTGCTGGAGAACCGCTCGTGGCCGGATGCTCTCGGGGTACCCCGCGCCGGCGCTGCCCTGCTGCCAGGTCTGCTTGTTTGTGGGGCCTGTGGGCGGCGCATGCACGCGGGCTACCGCACCAAAG
>JBAWCO010000370.1:0-3122 GCA_049590315.1 Occallatibacter sp.
GAATAAGGACTTATTTCTCGCATGCGTCCTTGCTGAAACGACCCTTCAGCGCGTAAAATGAAGAGACGGCCCCCGAAGTCCGGCCCCGCTTTTACCGGAACCTTTTCGCCGCCTTTCGGCGGGCTCGATAAACCCTATGGCAGACGATAAGAATCCGCAGCTCCCTCTGGAAGGGGCCACGCCGCCGAATGGCGGCACTACGTTTACACCCATGAACATCGAAGAGGAGATGCGCCGGTCGTATCTGGCGTATTCGATGTCAGTGATCATCGGGCGCGCGCTGCCGGATGCACGGGATGGGCTGAAGCCGGTACACCGGCGCATTCTCACCGCGATGGATCGCGAGGGGCTGCAGCACAACAAGAGATATTCAAAATGCGCCGGCGTGGTGGGTGAGTGCCTGAAGAAATATCACCCTCACGGCGACTCGTCAGTCTACGACGCATTGGTGCGCATGGCGCAGCCGTGGAGCTTGCGCTATCCGCTGGTCGATGGGCAGGGCAACTTTGGTTCGGTGGATGGCGATCCCCCGGCGGCCTACCGTTACACCGAATGCCGCATGGAGCGGATTGCCGAAGAGATGATGGCGGACATCGAAATGGAGACGGTCGACATGACGTCCAACTTCGATGAGACCACCGACGAGCCAACGGTACTGCCGACGCGGATTCCGACGCTGATCGTCAACGGGTCAAACGGAATTGCCGTCGGCATGGCGACGAACATTCCTCCGCACAATTTGACGGAAGTGGTGAACGCGACCATTGAGCTGGTGAAAGATCCGAAGGCGGGACTGGCCGAGGTGCTGAAGCACGTGCAGGGGCCGGACTTCCCGACCGGCGGCTTCCTCTATGGCAAGTCCGGAATTCCGCAGGCCTACAAGACTGGTCGCGGACGGTTCATGATGCGCGCCAAGGTGGCGACGGAGAACCTGACCAAGGAAAAGCAGGCGATCATTGTCACCGAGATTCCGTACCAGGTAAACAAGTCGAAGCTCGTAGAACGCATTGCCGAGCTGGTGAACGAAAAGATTATCGACGACATCAGCGACGTGCGCGACGAGAGCGATCGCGACGGGATGCGCGTGGTGATCGAGCTGAAGCGCGGTTCGCAGCCGGAGATTGTGCTGAACCAGCTCTACAAGCACACGCAGATGCAGGAAAGCTTCTCGATGATCTTCCTGGCGGTGCTGAATGGGCAGCCGCGGGAACTGGGGCTGGATCAGGCGATCCGCGCCTTCATCGATCATCGCGTGGATGTTGTGCAGCGCCGGACCGTGTTCCTGCTGCGCAAGGCACGCGAACGCGAGCACCAGTTCGAAGGCTACAAGATTGCCATAGACAACCTCGACACGGTAATCAAGATTATTCGAGGGTCTGGCTCACGCATTGAAGCTCGCGAGAATTTGTACGCATGGGGCAAGGGCAAAGACATCGTCATCAACCTCGGACGTGAGCGGTTGCCCAACGAGGAAAAGGGACTGACACTCCGCCAGGTTGACGCCATCCTCGAACTGCAACTCTACAGGCTCACCCAGTTCTCGGTGGACGAAATCCTCACCGAACTCGCCGAGATCCGCAAGAAGATTGCGGAGTACGAGTCGATTCTGGCCAGCGAGAAGAAGCTGCGCGCAGTCATCATCAAAGAGCTGGAAGAAGTTCGCGACAAGTATGGCGACGCGCGGCGGACGGTAATCATCGACGAGAGCGCCGAGTTGCAACTTGAGGATTTGATCGCAGACGAACAAGTTGCGGTGACGGTGAGCCACCAGGGCTACCTGAAGCGGACACCGATCAGCATCTATCGCCAGCAGCGGCGCGGCGGCACGGGGCGCATGGGTATGAAGACCCGTGAGGAAGATTTTGTCTCGCAGCTCATCATCGACTCGACGCACGCCTTTCTGCTGTGCTTTACCAACACCGGACGCGTGTACTGGCTGAAGGTTTACGAGATTCCCGACGTGGGCGCAGCGGGCAAGGGCAAGAGCATGCAGAGCCTGCTGGATCTGCAGCCGGGCGAGAATGTGCGCGCCATTCTGCCGGTGAAGGATCTTGAAGAAGAAGGCAAGTTCATCTTCTTTGGCACGCGCAACGGTACGGTCAAGAAGACGCCGCTGAAGGATTTCTCGAACGTCATGGCCCGCGGCATTATTGCTATTGGCATCGACAAGGATGACGAACTCGTGGCAGCTCGCATCACAGACGGTTCGCAACTGGTGTTTCTTGCCACGCACCTGGGGCAGGCGATCCGTTTCGACGAGTGCGATGTGCGCTCGATGGGTCGGCCAGCATATGGTGTGCGTGGTATCGACCTCGCGAAGAACGACTTTGTGGTCGGCGTGGCGATTACACCGAAAGACCATGAGCCGGGGGCATACCGGATTCTGGCGGTGACGGAAAACGGTTTTGGCAAGCGTACTGACGTCGAGGAATACCGGCTGCAGACGCGGGGCGGCAAGGGCGTGAAGAACATGGCCGTGACACCTCGCATTGGACGCGTGAACACGATTCAACTTGTGGACGATTCGTCGGAGCTGGTGGTCATTAGCCAGTTCGGCAAGATCATCCGCATCGATACGAAGACGATTCGTGCGGCAGGGCGAGCTACGCAAGGAGTGCGCCTGCTGAACCTCGAACCTGAGGACAAGGTAGCCGCGGCGGTGATCATTCCACCAGAAGAGCTGAAGGACGACGAGCCGACGCTGCTGCAGTAAGATCGGGTTGTGAAATCCCAGGTCTTGAAACTGAGGCCTGGGCAGTGTGCATTGCGATGAGAGCATGGACCATGAGCATCGATAAGACCATCCGTCGGGCGCCTGATCCAAATCAGCAGCAGCTGGAGGCCTTTCGGTACTGGCAAAGCCTACCGATCGGTGACCGGCTCTCTGCCGTTTGGGATGCCAGTGAAGCTGCCTACGCTTTCGCTGCCGCTTTCAAAGGAGTGCCGCTCAATGATGGCCGAGGATCTGAAAGATCTATTACGCGCGTTCAACGCACACGCGGTTAAATACCTCGTCGTTGGAGGCTACGCATTCGGCGTTCACGCTGAACCGCGGGCGACCAAGGACTTGGATCTATTTATCCAACCAAATAAAGAGAATAGTGAAGCAGTCTTTCGAGCGC
>JBAWCO010000371.1:0-1555 GCA_049590315.1 Occallatibacter sp.
GAATGAAGGCGTTGTTGTAGAGGCGGAATTCGTCGGTATCGATGAACAGCACTTCGCGGATTTTGACGGGCTGTTCGATGAAGCCTTCGGTTGTGAACTTAACGCCATGTTCTTTGGCGGGCTCGCGAAAAACCTTGCCGAAATCAAAGAAGCTTTCGCGCGAATGGAACTTGTTGGGCCGCAGGATGAGTTTGCAGCAGACGTATTCGGGCGTGTGGATAGGCATGCCGTCGGCATACTGGCCCGGCCTGAGCTGAGGAACGCGTCCGACCCAGCTAGGGGTGACCGCCTCGCGGGACTTGATGGGAGTTGGGGCTGCGACTGGGGGCTTGCTGGCTTTCTTTGCGCTTGCTGGAGCTTCTTTAACAGCGGGCATGGTTGTTCGTCCTTCGCGTTAGGTCTAAGGTTTGAAATTGCCTGAAGGGGGATTTTACACGCTAACTGTAATGTTTCATTCACATTTTTGTTGAAAAAACCGCATGACGCCACCGGTAGGGAGGCTGGTTGGAAGGATGACATCGAAAGCGCCTGCGGCTGCTGGCACGGCGGATTTCCAATAGAATTGGCCAAACATGCTGATCCGTGTAATCGCCGTCCGTCTTTTGACCATATTCGTCATTTTTCTGGCTGTTGTGGCGCAGATTAGCGCTCAGACCGATGTGCATTCCGTCGCCGAAAAGGTGGACCAGCGCTATAACCACATGCAGACCCTGCAAGCGCAGTTTGCCGAGTCCTATTCCGGAGCGGGGATGAAGCGTAACGAGAGCGGCACCCTGGAGTTGAAGAAACCGGGGCGAATGCGATGGGATTACGAGCAGCCGCGTCCGAAGATGTTTGTCACGGACGGGACAGTAGCTTGGTTTTACGTGCCGGGGGAGAAGCAGGCCAGGCGCACTCAAGTGAAGCAGATCGAAGACTTGCGGTCGCCGCTGCGGTACCTGCTGGGGAAGAGCAAGCTGGAGAAGGAATTTGTTGGCCTGGCGATTGCGAGCGATGCCAAGCCGGTAAATGCCGGCGACATTGTCCTGCGAGGCGTCCCTAAGGGGATGCAGGAGCGGGTATCGCAGACGTTGCTGGAAGTCACTCCAGAGGGGCTGATTACGCGCATCGTGTTGGAAGAATTGGACGGATCGGTAACGGAATTCCGCTTTCTTCAGCAGAAGGAGAACGTCCAAATAGCAGATCAGCGGTTCAAGTTCACGCCTCTGCCGGGCGTGGAGGTGGTACAGGGAACGGAGCTGGTCGAATAGCCAATACAACCCGCAACAAGCAATTAGCAATAAGTATTAGGCCATGCGGGCAGAGGGCGGCATACGACCGTAAATGATGGCGTTGCAGAGTGTTAGACTACGTTGTGCTAGTGCCATGTTCGTTTAATTCCAGGGAACCTTAGCAATGGCCGAGTACATGATCCGGATGGCCGACGAGCACGGCCGCATCTTGGAGCAGGCGGAACTGGGAAACTCGGAAGGCGAGGTGCGTGAGCGCTTTGCCCAGCAGGGTTACCTGATTTACTGGGTCAAACCCAAGGGGCTGTTCGCGAGCGGCATGCGGG